>NZ_BCBT01000009.1:0-147109 GCF_001320965.1 Pseudomonas sp. NBRC 111143
GCTCACTTTTTGCTGCACACTGGGTGCGTACAAGCTGAGCACATGAAACTACTCGTAGCTGAGGATGAACCCAAAACCGGCGCTTGTTTACAACAGGGCCTTGCAACGGCGGGATTGCTTTCGGTAGGCATTTTGAGCAAGGAGGTGCATCCGAGCACCTGGATCGGTAGCTCCCTCAACACGAATCAGTCATGTTGTACATAATTTGACAAAACGTACAGATCACCTTAATTTCCGCCCTCAGCCCGCCTTCATGCAAGGAAACCTTGATGTCACCTCACGCTCTTCTCCTAGAAAAGCTAGAAACGAATGCGTGCAGATTCCGCCTTGTGGAACATCCGTCCGCCGGCAAGTCGGTTGAGGTGGCCTTAGCCCGCGGAACTGAGGTGGGACAAGGTGCGAAGGCACTGATCTGCTCAAGCACTCACACCGACGGTTCGGTTCAGTTTGTTTTGGCGGTGCTGCCTGCAGACAGAAAACTGTCGACAAGCCAGCTTGCCGAGCACTTGGGTGCCAAAAAAATTCGATTGGTCTCCGCTGACAAAGCTAATGAGTTGACGGGATGCGTGGTCGGGGCCATCCCTCCCTTCAGCTTCAATGAAGAACTGAAGCTTGTGGCGGATCCGGAATTGTTCGAGCGCTATTCCGAGATCGCCTTCAACGCGGGCCGCCTAGACAGATCAATCATCTTGTATTCCGACGACTACCTGCGCGTGGCCAGACCTGTACTGACCAAGATCGCAGAGCATTAGTGCTGCGATCAGAATGAAAACACCGCCTGGCGTGCGTGGCACCAGGCGGTGATCAGAATCCTTCCCGAACCTTACTCGCCGTTCACGAGAAGGCATTCAATCCTTAGCCCCTCGACGCTCCATTACCAGCCATTCACACGAGACCAATGGGCCATTTCACCGTTTGGTTGCAGCGCCTCATAGGCCGGGTACTGGGCACCAGTTGCACAAGCATGATTGGGAAGGACGCGCAGCTGGGTGCCGATTGGATACAGCTTCTCTACGTCCACAGACATACCCTCTTCAAAGGACGCCACGCCGTGCTCTTGGTTGGCAGAACGCAACAGCAGCCCGTCAATGAGGGTTCCGTTCGAGTCACATACCAGGCCGTACCCGAAGTCACATTGCTGAGCTTGAGTACCTCGGTCACGACTCATGGCCATCCAACCGGAGTCAGTGATAATCCACCCTTTATCGGGCTGGTGGCCGATCACAGTAGTGAGAACAGACAAAGCCAAGTCATCCAGAGCACACACACCTACGTTGTGCATCACCAGGTCAAAGAAAACGTACACCCCGGCGCGCAGTTCGGTAACGCCTTCCAGGTGAACAGCAGAGAGCGCTGTCGGGGTCGATCCCACACTGACTTCGGGGCAAGGAATGCCAGCAGCCCGGATAGCCTCGGCTGCCTTGACGCACTCGGAGCGTTCGAGCTCAGCGATTTCTTGAAGAGCCTCCAATGTGTTGAGCTTGTAGCTTTCGCCAGCATGAGTCATCACGCCTTTGAGTACAGCGCCTCCCTCATGGATCATCTTGGCAATGTCACCCAGCAGTGGATCATCACTGCGGACTCCAGAGCGGTGATGATCGCTATCAATCTCGATGAACACTTCGAAACGTTCATCGTGGGCACGTCCAAACTCAACTATGGCCCGAGCGCCGGCAACGCTGTCAGTCACGATGATCAAAGCACACCCCGCTCGGCGCAGATCCAACGCGTGAGCAAGCTTGTTAGGCGCCATGGCGACAGCGTACAGAATGTCGGTGACCCCTTGAGTGAAGAAAGCTTGGGCCTCCTTGAGGGTCGAGACGGTAACGCCCTGAGCTCCTGCCTGGATCTGCGCTTCCACCACTTGAGCACATTTAGTGGTTTTCACGTGAGGTCGCAACCTGACACCAAGGCTGTCGGCCCGTTGCTGCATGCGTTGAATGTTTCTGTTCATGCGAGCGACGTCGACGACTGCTACCGGTGTGTCCAAGGTGTGAATAGAGGTGGTCATGGCGAATCTCTGATGTGGTTTTGTCGTTGCAACTCTAGTCGTATGGATATATTTTTGGTTAACGTTAGGTTAATCAAAGGTTAAGCAATTCTTAATGATAACGTTCGCCGACCTTGAGCTCGTCACAGCAATTTCTGCCTCGGGCTCACTGAGTGAAGCGGCTCGAAAATTGCGGGTCACAACTGCAGCCCTCTCAATGCGGCTGCGTAAGCTGGAGGTCGCATTGGGCCTCAAGCTCGCCAGCAGAGACTCCAGACGATTGTGCCTAACGGAAGATGGCGAGCGCCTAGCGGAAGAAGGCAAACGCCTGCTGCAATCATTGGAAGAGCTTTCTGAATCCATGATCGGGGATGACCAGCAACTCCAAGGCGTCTTGCGCCTTGCAGCGCCATTCGGATTTGGCCGCTTGCGTCTTGCGCCAATGCTTGCTCGTTTTGCCAAGCTTCATCCCAAGCTCAAGATCGAACTTGACTTGAAAGAGACACCCTGGCCTGACCGCAACAACTGCGACGCAGTAATCCACATAGGCTCCATATCGGACAGTTCATGGACTGCGCAGGTGCTCGCATCCAACGAGCGATGGTTATGTGCCAGCCCCACGTATCTGCAGAAGCATGGTATGCCCGACACGCCAAACGACATCGCATCTCACCGGTGTATTTGCATTCGCGAAAATGATGAGCACGTAACGTTCTGGCATCTCCACAAAAAAGCTCAAACCCAGTCAATTCGTGTCCTCCCGGCCATGACTACCAACGACGGTGGTGTCGCTCGTCGATGGGCAGAGAGCGATCTGGGCCTAGTTTTACGATCTCAATGGGATGTAGCTGAATCGGTGGCAAATGGAACGCTGATGCGTGTTCTGCCTGACTGGCAGTTCGACACGGCGCCGATTCTTCTTCTCATCCCGACTCAAAAAAATCGGTCGAGAAAGGTACAGATGCTTAGCCGTTTTCTAAGTGCATCCTTCAAATCCCCAATCCCGGACTCGATCTGAATCGGGCCGCCTCCGAGCGATTGACACTATTCATACAGGCTGGATATCTTCAAAAAATGAAGAAAACTACCCCCGAACAACAAGCTCTCATTTCCCAAATGGAGCAGATCGCCGAAGGCTTGAGTCAGACCTTTAGCCCTTTTTGCGAAGTCGTTTTGCATGATCTTCGTGACCCTGAACACGCGATCCTGGCTATTCACAATAACCTGTCGGGTCGTGAGGTAGGCCACCCCGCCACAGAGCTAGGACTTGCGAGGATTGCCGACCCGGCTTACCCGCAGGTCATCGCCAACTATCCAAACCAATTCAAAGATGGCCGCCAGGTGAAAAGCACCTCCATCGGCATCAAGGACTCGACCGGTCGTTACGTTGCGGCACTGTGCATGAATATCGACCTCACGCTATTCCGAGGCCTACAGGGGATGATCGAGCAGTTCGGCTCGTTCAGTGGAGACCGCCCACACGAGTCCTTGGAAAGCAGTGGTGCAGAGACAATCCGGGCCAAGATTGACCAATTTGCCGCTCGCTTAGCCACCACTCCCCGCGCATTGAAAGCAGCCGACCGAAGAGTTCTGCTTCGAGAGCTGAAAGAGGCAGGCTTGCTTGAGATTAGAAAAGCGATGGAAACCGTAGCCTCTCATCTCGGCGTATCTCGAGCGACAGTGTACAGCGACTCCAGATAAGGGCCGCTTGTCTGTCCGCTGTCAGACTGGACACCCCTTGGCCCTGAGCAGAGCGTTGAAGCGATCAGGGTCAAGCGAACCATCCTCAATACCCTTCATGATCATCGCTTCACGATCCAGCAATTGGCGGCACCGCTCAAACACAACAGGCAGTTGTTCCTGGGCGATTGCAACCACGCCATCTGAGTCACCAACGACCAAGTCGCCTGGATTGACCACTAGCCCAGCACAGGAGACTGGAACATTGATCTCACCAGTACCATCAGTACTCGGGCCGCGATGCACACAACCTAGGGCAAAGATCGGCATTTTCCCATCCAGCCAATCGTCACGATCTCGCAATACACCGTTAACCACGATACCCGCGATACCCGCCTTCAACGCCATCGCTCGCATGATGCCACCGATGATGGCTCGGGTCTGATCGCCACTGCCATCGACCACCAGGACGTCACCCAGGCGAGCCATCTGAATCACTTTGAGCGTCATCAGGTTATCGCCAGGTCGAACCTGAACAGTGATCGCAGAACCGCACATGTGACCCCGCCCCATGATATGGACGAAGCCCTAAACCGCCGACACTACGTCCCAGGCAATCACTGATGATTGCGCTTGGGATCCAGCTGAACTCATTCAGCCATTTCTCGCTCACGCCAGCTGGGGATTCATTGATGTGAGAGCCACTAGGCCAAGCTTCGTTAGAAGCGACATTGACCATCACCAATATCGTGAATTATGCAGAAATGGTCGTATGGGTAGCTCTTCAAGCAGCTGTTGCTACACGCGCAACCGCTTCAATCTCGACCAGGTAGCCATGGTGCAATTCGGGCACCGGAACAACTGCGCGGGCCGGACGATGGCTCCCCAGTGTCTCGGAGTAAATCCGGTCGAACGCTGGCCAGTGCTTCACACCAGCGACATAGACCGTCACCTTGACCAGGTCTGCGGTGCTGCACCCCGCCGCGTTCAGAATCGCAATGACGTTGTTCAGAGCCAGCTGAGTCTGCTCAACAAAGGAGGCATCGATGTTGTGCGTCCCATCGGGGCTGACCGGCAGCTGTCCAGAGATGTAAAGAGAGCCTTGGTGAACCACGCCTTGGGAATAGTGGCCGGCAGGAGTAGATGCATCAGCGGTGCTAATTATTTTCATGGGTAACCTAAACAGTGAGCCGGGCCCCGAGATACTCGAAGCACCGGCTTGACGATGAGACTTAGTGACCGTTCAAGAATGCTTCTTGAACCTTTTGAGGGTCGGTGACGCCGTTCGCAATGAGCAGCTGGGTGAGCACCCTTGCCTTCTGAGGATTCAGATCCATTGAAGCGACAAAGCCGCTTTTGGAATCATCCACTTCAACATTGCGGTTGACGTAACCCTTGCTGACGCGTGTCGAGCGCACCACGACGATGCCCTGAGCCGCCGCTTTTTCCAGCGCAGCCAATGCCGCTTTCGAGGTGTTACCGTCACCCATGCCAGCCAAAATAATTCCCTTGGCCTTATCAGCGATGGCGTGCTCAATCTGCAGCGCGTCCATGTTGCTATGGCTGTAGATGATCTCTACCCGAGGCAGCGGCGCTTCCGGTAGTTGAAGCAACTGCCCTGGAACAGCAGGCTTTACGAATCTGATATGCCCGAGATCCACATAGCCGTGTGACCCCAAGTTCGGGGACTGCATGGTCTGTACACTCGTACTGTGCGTCTTGGTCACGCCTCGCGCGCTGTCAATCTGGTCGTTCATCACGACCATGACGCCACGGCCCTTGGACTGCTTGTCTACAGCAACCTGCACAGCCTCGTAGATATTGGCGGGGCCATCGGCACCGAGAGCCGTGGCTGGGCGCATCGAGCCTACCAGCACGACAGGTTTATCAGTCTTCAGTACCAAACTCAGGAAGAATGCTGTCTCCTCCATGGTGTCAGTACCGTGAGTGATCACAACGGCGTCAGCCTCCCCTTCATCGAGCGCTTTTTGAATCCGGCTGGCAAGTTTGAGCCAGATGTCATCGGACATATCTTGCGATCCGATGGAAGCGACCTGCTCTGCAGACAAGGTGGCCAGGTCACCCAGACCCGCAACTGATGAGACTAATTGCTGGGCGCCAATTGCGCCTGCGTTGTAGGCACCACTGCCGCGGTTATCGGCTGAGCCAGCGATCGTGCCACCAGTGGCCAGGAGAAGAGCGCGAGGCAACGCTGCCTGTTGATTGGTTGTACTCATGGGTTTCTCTTGAGCGTAAGCGGGAGCTACAACAACGAAACCGGTCAGCAGTGAAACCATTGCTGCGGCGAGCAGCTTCTGGGTAAACAACTGACGAAAGCTGGAGCTCTGGATAGTGATGGACATGATTTCGCTTCTCTTTTTTTTGTTAGTGAGCGGTAGAGTTAAACGACTTGGGTTGACCCTTCGAGGCGCCCCTCAGCGACATCTTTTTCATCAGCATTGCCGTGCCTGCCGATCACAGCGGTAGCAACACTGCAGCCGAAGACGTTGGTGGCTGTACGCCCCATGTCCAGAATTGGATCAACGGCCAGAATGAGCAGCAAGCCAGCTTCCGGAAGTCCGATCATCGGCAGCCCCGCTGCCAGCACTACGAGCGAACCACGTGCGACACCCGCTGTTCCTTTGCTGATCACAAGCAAAGTCAGCAGCACCACGATCTGGTGGGCGAACGTCATCTCGATGTTGTAGGCCTGGGCGATGAACATGACGATGAAGGCTTGATACATCATCGAGCCGTCAAGATTGAACGAGTAGCCCAGCGGCAACACAAAGCTGGTCACACGCTTGTTCGCACCGAATTTTTCCAGCGCCGCAATAGTCTTTGGATAGGCCGCCTCACTGCTGGCAGTCGAGAACGCGATCAGAAGAGGTTCGCGCATAAGCGACAGCAGCGGCTTCATACGCTGCCCCAGGGCGAGATAACCAGCCAGCGAGATCAACAGCCACAGCAACGCAATGCCGAGGAAGAACTGTGCGACCATTTTCCCGAAGGTCATCACCATCCCCAAACCATGCACGGTCACCGTGGAAGCAATTGCAGCGAATACTGCAAACGGTGCTACGTACATGACGTAGTCAGTGACCTTGAACATGACGTTGGCGAGCTCTTCAAGCACGTCGACAATCAGTGACTTGCCTGTGCCTTTGACGAAAGCCAATGCGCTGCCGAAGAACAACGAGAAGATAACAATTTGCAGCACTTCGTTGCTGCCCATCGCCTCGATAATGCTGCGGGGGAAGACATGGGACAGGAAGACTGGAAGGCTCAGAGAACCTGCGCTCAATCCGGTATTCACCGCTTGGTTAGGGTCGACAGTCAAGTTCAGCCCAGTGCCTGGCTGGAGCAGGTTGGCGAGCACCAAACCGATGCCAAGCGACACCAGCGATGCGATTAGAAACCAGGAAATGGCCTTGAAACCTACACGACCAATCGAACCGCTGCCCGACATGCTGGCCACGCCCGTGACGAGCGTTGCGAGGACGAGTGGAGCGATGACCATCTTGATCAGGCGAAGGAAGACGTCGGTTATCATGTTTAGGTAGGTGGAGATCTCTTTCGCACCGGCTGCATCCAGCTGGCTGTGCAAGACGCCTCCAAGTGCTACACCGAGCACCATACCGACCACAATCGCTTTTACAATAAAGCGGCTTTTCATATTCACCTCTTATTATCGAGGCCATGTTTTTCCATGGCCATTTTTGTTTGGGCAGAATTATTGAAACATTAATATTTCGGCAAAGCTTCGCCACTGAGTGAAGTCACACCCGAGGGCCTAGCTTTAACGCAAAGATCTAATTTTTATTGAAGGAATCGACCAAGCTTGTCGATATCAATATTGCCGCCGGTAATGATGACCCCGACGCGCTTTCCTTTCAGCTCATCCTTGAACTTACGAACAGCAGCCAAGCCCAAGCACCCTGTTGGCTCAACTACCATTTTCATACGCTGGGCAAAAAACTTCATCGCCTCGACCAGCTCTGCATCGGTCACCGTTTCGATGCGGTTCACGCCGTTCAGGATGATCGGGAAAGTGTAATTACCCAAGTGTTGTGTCTGAGCGCCATCAGCAATGGTGTCCGGCGTATCGATGTGTACGATCTCGCCAGAGTTGAAAGACCGCTGACCATCATTACCCGCTTCCGGCTCCACACCAATAAGTGTGCAGTTAGGTGAAAGCGCACGGGTGGAAAGCGTGGTACCGGACAGCATCCCGCCGCCACCTAAACCAGCGAACAGCACATCCAGCTCGCCAACGCTTTCGAAAAGCTCCTTGGCCGCTGTGCCTTGGCCAGCCAGAACATCGGGATGATCATAAGACGGGATCAGGGTCATACCGTGTTTGGCGGCAAGTGACCGGCCAATCGATTCGCGGTCTTCGGTATAGCGATCGTAAAAAATGACCTCGGCACCATAGCCCTTGGTCGCCGCCACCTTTGCAGCTGGTGCGTCAGTCGGCATGACGATAGTCGCAGGGATCTTCAGGATTGAAGCTGCCAGTGCGATCCCCTGCGCGTGGTTACCGGAAGAGAACGCCACAACGCCAGACTCCCGCTGCTCAGCAGTGAACCTGGCCAACGAATTGTAGGCGCCCCTGAATTTAAAGGAACCCGTTCTCTGGTAGTTCTCACATTTGAAGAAGACCTCTGCACCGACTTCCGCATTGATGGTGCGGGAGGTCAGAACCGGCGTGATATTAGCGGCCCCTTCGAATCGCTCCGATGCCTCAATGACATCTCGATAGGTTGGCAGGGTGATTTGCATGACTTGAGTCCTCAACTAATTACCAGGGCCAAGAGATATCGTGGCCCACGCTATCGATCTTCGCTTGCTCGAACAACAGGCGGGCAACGGTCAGGTCTTGAAGTGCCAAGCCCGTCATGTCGAAGACCGTGATGTCGTTAGCGTTGCGCGAAAAATCAGCTTCCCCGGTCAGCAAATCTCCGATTTCGACTACCGGCATGGAAGGAGCCCATTGGGTTTCCCCGATCTGGATAGCCTGATCGCGGTCATCAACAATGATCTTCGATTTCTCCAGCAATCCCGCTGGAGCTTCCCGCTTACCTTTGGTGTCTGCCCCCACGCAGTTGATATGCGTGCCGGGCTTCACTGCATCGAGGTCAAACAGCACCTGCCCACCAGGAGTCGCAGTGATCACAACATCACTATTCGAAACCGCCTCATTTGCCGAAGCGCTGTGCTGCACCACACAACGATCAGCAAATTGAGCTTCGAACTGGGCATTAGGCTGCCCACCAAATGTCAAATAGGTCACCGACTTGATGCCTGGCATCACGCGCAGCGCATAGTCCACTTGAATGCTGGCTTGAACACCTGTACCGAAAACGGTCAGCTTGGTGCTGTCCTGCCGGGCCAGGATTTCCAATCCCAGCGCCCCGGCTGCGCCTGTACGCAACGTGGTGATGGTATTGCCATCAATCATGCAGAGAGGCCGACCAGTCACCGGGTCGATCAGGAGAATCGTGGCCTGATGAGGCTCACCACCCAAGCTACGGTTGTTGGGCCAGAAGCCAGCCGCCTTGAATCCCAGCACGCCTTGGCTGGAGATTCCGCCAGATTTGATACCAAAAACCCCGCCCGTGCTGAGCGCCTCTCTCACGATGGGGAATACCTGACCTTCACCTGCACTGTGCAGGTAGAAAGCCTCACGTACTGCAAAAAGAATCTGCTCGGGTGAGACCAGCGCGTTTACGCAGGCCCTATCCAAAATTTTGAGCGTTTCGATCTTCGACATTCTGTAGCGCCTAGACAATCACTTCACGATTTCAGACACACTATCTAGTTCTGGACTATCTGTAAAGATGGCTGCAGGAGCCGTTGGTCACCGCCTTTTTCAGGCTTCGGCCAGAGAAACAAGGCGCCTAATGCGAGGCGGGCTGCTCCCTGGGAGATCCGTGCGGACTCTTGAAGATGATGACAACGACTCATTTCGTCTAGAAATTGACAAAAAGTACAGCCAACCTTATGGTCTTTCGTTTTATTGAAACGGCAGCCCGATCCCGGCTCCGGACTTACCCGCCCTACTCGTGAGAATTCAGTAAGCCATGAACGTACTTTTCGATTGCGACGGTACCCTGGTGGACAGCGAGCGACTCGCGTTCGACGCATTTCAACGAGTGGCCCGTGAGGCGCTCGCGATCGAGCTGACGCCGGAAATGTGGATTGAGGATTTTCTCGGGTTTACTCGCGCTCATTGTCTGGAGCGCTTGGCTGTTCATTTCGCCAGCGCGCTGCCAGACAACCTACCCCAGCTGATTGTCTCAACGCTTCGCCCCATGCTCGAGGCTCAGCTGTTTGCTATTCCTGGCGCGGAAGAAACCCTTCGCAAAATTGCCCTTCCGAAATTCATTGTGTCGAACGCGAGCGTCGGCCATATCGAATTCGTCTTGGGGAAAGCTGGATTGACCGAACATTTCTCTTCCTTCCACTCGCCGACCGCCGGCAAGGCTAGGCCAAAGCCAGCACCCGACGTTTACCTCAACGCTGTTGCTGACCTGGGGCTCACTCCCGCTGAATGCATTGCTGTGGAGGATTCCGTGCCTGGTGTCCAGGCTGCAGTTGCTGCCGGCCTTACCGTCATCGCATTTGCCTCCCAGGTTCCCAAGCATCGCCTGCAGACCGAAGGTGCTCATTACGTCGTTGAGAACTTCAGTGAAATTGCGCGCGTGATTGAGCAAATTTGTGACGCACGCACACAGTGCGCAATGCCACCACTCGAAGCGGGTACTCTCTCGTGAGGCGTAACACGATCAGCAGTTGAGGATCGGCCCCAGCCCGGTGCCGATGCATCTTTTTACCATGTCGACTCATGCCTCACTCGCGGCAGATGACTGCACCTCTTTGCACAAAGCACGAAGCGTCATTTGAGGTTTCTGGACATAGCCCAAACGACTTGCGATGGGCTCAGAATTTAGCCTGAGCCCCTCGGGCAGGTTAGCGTTCGCCAGTCCCGCGGAAGCTACGGTCTTATGGACTAAAAGTCAGCTTTCACGCATATGGCGCTCTTGCCGCTCTATTGCCTCGATGCTCAGCGTCGCTGTAGGCCGCAAGAGCAACCGCCGCAAGCCAATGGGCTCGCCGGTCTCCTTGCACCACCCATATTCCCCGCGCGGGCGCCGCACAGGCCTTCGACATCAAACTCCATCATGCGCTGGGCAACGAACTGGATCATTTGCTTGAGCAGATCAGCGTCTGCCCCTTTCTCAACCAACTCGGTCAATGCGATCGTGGGCTTGGTCATCGTGGTTTCTCTGGTGAAGGTTAAGTCCGCAAACTCAACGTTAGCCAAGAACCACGATGACCATCCTCTTTCGCCCGCAGGGCGCCTTCGGCTGGTTCAGTTACACCACTTCCCGGGACACGATCCTCAGCGCTATGACTTGCTGATACTCGACGTGATGATGCCAGGGCTGAAAGGAATGGTCCGCGCACCCGGCGAAGACGCCCCGGTATTGTTTCTGACTGCCAGGGATGGGGGAGATGATCGAGTAGAGGGCCTCGAGTCGGGGGCCGATGACTATCTGATCAAGCCCTTCGCTTTCTCAGAGCTACTGGCTCGAGTGCGGACCTTACTACGCAGAGGCACCGGCACGGCAGCCCAAAACACCATGAAAATGGCGGATCTTGAGGTCGATCTTCTCAAGCGAAGAGCCACCCGAAGTGGGAAGCGAGTCGACCTGACCGCCAAAGAATTTTCACTTCTGGTGTGTTTGATGCGTCGACGCGGTGAGGGGCTTTCCAATCACTGATTGCTTCCCACGTGTGGGGCATGAATTTTGACAGCGACACCAATGTGATCGAGGTTGCGATACGCCGGCTTCGGGCAAAGATTGATGATGACTTCGCCACTAAATACATTCACACAGCACCGGGAATGGGCTATCTGATGGATGCACCGGCGTGAGTTTCACCCGCTTCTCGCCAGTCAACCCTGATGACCATGTTCGCGGTCATCGCTGTCCTCGTGGTCGCATGCCTCAGCTTCAACATACTGAGCCAGCATCACTTCCGCATGCTCGATGAACAAACGCTATCCAAAAAGCTGCAGTCAACGAGCACATTCCTTCAATCCAGACACTGGAACGGGAATGGAAGAGCTGAAATCACCACTCCGCGCATTACTGGGTGCCCATCAGGATCTGACGGCGGCGATTCTGACCTGCAGTTGTCTTGGCATTTCTCAGAAATTCAACAGCTGAAACGGGCTTCGATCCTGACAACTGGGGCCATCAGCCACCAGCAGTCACCTGTCTATTTTTCAATCGCCCAGAACCCTTGATTTATCGCTGCTCCACCTGCAAAGCGAGGGCTGCCTGCGACTGCCCGCTAAAAAAAAAAGCTTGTCGTTTCAAACTACGACCAATAGAGTCGTAGTTATTCGGCAGGCGCAGCAACGCACGCCGAACCTCGACACAAACCCCTTCGACCCTCTCGCGGAGCCTGTCCATGAACCCACACATCCTGATCATCGGTGCCGGTTTTGCCGGCGTCTGGAGCGCCCTGAGCGCCGCCCGCCTGCTCGACCTCGCCAAGCGTGGCGACATCCACATCAGCGTGCTCGCGCCGCAGGCCGAACTGCGCATCCGCCCGCGCTTCTACGAAGCCGATGTGCACACGATGAAAGCGCCGCTTGGCGAGCTGTTCGAGGCTGTAGGGGTGAATTTCATCCAGGGCCATGCCCAATCCATCGATGCCGACGCACGTTCGGTCGCCTATATCGACGCCAATGGCCAGACCCGCCAACTGGGTTACGAGCGCCTGGTACTCGCCGCCGGCAGCCAGGTTGCCCGCCCTGCCGTACCGGGTCTGGACCAGCACAGCTTCGATGTCGACCAGATGGAGTCGGCGGTCAAGCTGGAGCAACACCTGACCGACCTCGCCAGCCTGCCGGCCTCCCCGGCCCGCAACACCGTGGTGGTGTGCGGCGGCGGTTTCACCGGCATCGAGACCGCCACCGAAATGCCTGCCCGCTTGCGCGCAGTACTCGGCGAGCAGGCCAATATCCGCGTGATCGTGATCGATCGCGGCGCACAGGTCGGCGCAGCCCTGGGTGCAGGCATCACCCCAGCCATCGTTGCCGCCTCGCAGCACGCCGGCGTGCAATGGCTCACCAATGCTTCGGTAATCGCGGTGGATGCCGGTGGCGTGACCCTGGACAACGGCGAGTACATCGCCAGCAAGACGGTGATCTGGACCGCAGGCGTCAAGGCCAGCCCGCTCACCGCGCAGATCGCCGGCGAGCGCGATGCCCAGGGTCGCCTGCGCGTCGACGAGCACCTCAAGGTCATCGGCCAGCAGCATATCTACGCCACCGGCGACGTGGCCTGGGCCGCAGTCGATGACCTGGGCGACCACGCGCTGATGACCTGCCAGCACGCCATCCCCATGGGCCGTCACTCGGGCAACAACGCCATGGCCGACCTGCTCGGCGAGGCGCCGGTGGTGTATCGCCAGCCCAAGTACGTCACCTGCCTCGACCTGGGCGACTGGGGCGCGGCGTTCAGCGAAGGTTGGGACCGTGAACTGAAGCTGCAGGGCGATGAAGGCAAGCAGCTCAAGCGCCAGATCAACTCGGTCTGGATCTACCCGCCCGAGGCTGATCGCAGCAAGGCCCTGGCCGCTGCCGATCCAATGATCGCCATCGTTTAAGCGAATAAACCTGACAGATCCGTCAAAAAATGACGGATCTGTTTATACGTGTAGTTACATTGAATGACTGGTCAATAATAGTGGCACCGTGGCATTATTGACGTCAAAAAACCTACTAAAGTTAAGGATATTGTACTTTCCCGCAGCGCACCGAGACGCCTGGCCCCTTTCGCCGATTCCGGCACCACGACCCAGCGCTTGAAGCCTGCACGCCACATTCAAGGAGTAGCTCCATGCACTTAAGGAATATGAAGATCGGTATCCGGGCAGCCAGCGTATTTACGCTGCTGGGCGTTCTGGTGCTGTTCATGGGTCTGATATCGCTGTACGAAACCCGGCGCATGGACAGCGCCACCGATGAAATCCGCGTCACCTGGATGCCGGCGATCATCGCCCTGAACGAGGTCAGCACCTATCTCGGCCGCGCCCGTGCGATGACCCTGCGCAGCGTGATCGAGGAAGATCCCGCCGTCCGCCAGACCACCCTCAGCCGCATCGGCGAGATCAATACTTCGCTCGAAGCAGGCATCAAAACCTACGAATCGACCATCATCGAAAAGGACGACCGCGCCCTGTTCGATAACTTCATCTCTCTCACCCAGCGCTACCACGGTCTGCAGAAGTCGATCCGCGATGCCGCGGCCAATGGCGACATTGCCGAGGCCAGGCGCCTGGTCAACGGCCCGCTGGCCGAGTACGCCGACTCGATGATGAAAGCGCTCGGCACCCTGATCCAGTACAACTCCGACGGTGCCGACAAAGCCTCGCAGCGCAGCAGTGACGCCTATGAAGAAGCCTTTGCCCTGATCGTGCTGTCGCTGGTGGTGATCATCCTCGCGCTGGTGGCCATCGCCGTGCTGCTGACCCGCAGCATCGTCGTACCGTTGGCCGAAGCCGTGAGCGTTGCCGAGCGCGTGGCCACCGGCGACCTGACCCAGGAAATCCGCATCGTCGGTCGTGACGAGCCGGCGCTGTTGCTTCGGGCCCTTAGCCGCATGCAGGAAAGCCTGCGCGACACCATCCGCAAGATCGCGGCCTCGTCCGACCAGTTGGCCTCGGCGTCCGAAGAGCTGCACACCGTCACCGAAGACACCAGCCGCGGCCTGCACCAGCAAAGTGCCGAGATCGACCAGGCCGCCACTGCGGTCAACCAGATGACTGCTGCGGTGGAGGAAGTGGCCAACAACGCGGTCAGCACCGCCGACGCCTCCAGGGGCGCCGACCAGACCACCCGCGATGGCCGCGACCAGGTCAACCAGGCGCTGAGCTCGATCCAGCAACTGGTCGAGGACGTCACCGGCACCTCCAGCGAGATCGAACAACTGGCCACCAGCGCCAACGAAATCAGCCGCGTGCTCGATGTGATCGGCTCGATCGCCGGGCAAACCAACCTGCTGGCGCTCAACGCCGCCATCGAGGCGGCACGGGCCGGTGAAGCCGGACGTGGCTTTGCCGTGGTCGCCGATGAAGTGCGGGCGCTGGCCCATCGGACCCAGCAGTCCACGGCCGAGATCGAGCAGATGATCGGGGGTATCCAGACCGGCACCGAGCGCGCCGTGGGTTCGATGCACAGCAGCCAGGGCCGTGCCAGCGGCACCCTGGAGATCGCCGAGGCCGCAGGTCAGGCACTGGAGCTGATTGCCGAGGCGATCGCCGCGATCAACCAGCGCAACCTGGTGATCGCCAGCGCATCCGAAGAGCAGGCCCAGGTGGCGCGTGAGGTAGACCGCAACCTGGTGAACATCCGTGACCTGGCGATGCAGACCTCTGCGGGAGCCAACCAGACCAGCGCCGCGGCGCAGGATCTCTCGCGCCTGGCGGTGGAATTGAACGGGATGGTGGCGCAGTTCAAGGTGTGAACTGAAACACCGAGGGCCGCTTTGCGGCCCTCTTGCACATCAACTAGTCGCTCACACCTAGCGCACGTCCCGCTTTCAGCGCCTTGCCGCGAGTGGCCAGGCAATAATAGAGCGGCACCGTCACCAGCAACCCAAACAGCCACGACAGGTCGGCGCCTTCGACGATGTTCGAATACGGCCCCACATACAGCGCCGTATTGGCAAACGGCAGTTGCACCAGGATCCCGCACACATAGGCAACGATGGCGTGGTGGTTGAAGCGACCGTAGATGCCGCCATCGGCGCGGAAGAACGAGGCGATGTCGTATTCGCCCTTCTTGATCAGGTAGAAGTCGACCAGGTTGATCGACGCCCAGGGCACCAGCACCAGCAGCAGTGCCAGGATCAGGCCGATGAACTGGCCGATGAACCCCGCCGAGGCATTCAGCGCCACCAGCCCACACCCGAACAGGATCACCGACGCCAGCACTACCCGCACCCGCACGCTCGGCGTCCAGTGGGCGACGAACGTCTGGATTGCGGTAACGATCGACAGCACCGCGCCATACAGATTCAGCGCGTTGTGGCTGATGATGTTGAGCAGGAACAGCACCATCAGGACCGGCCCCAGCCAGCCAGTGGCCTGCTTCACCGCATCCATCGCATCAGTGCCTTCAGGCACGCACAACACCGCCACCGCCCCGAAGCTGAAGCACAGGATGGTGCCCAAGGTCGCGCCGAAATAAGTCGCCCAGAACGGCTTGGCGATACCGATCTCGCGCGGCAGGTAGCGCGAATAATCGGAGGTGTAGGGCGAGAAGCTGATCTGCCAGATGGTGCCCAGCGACACCGTGGCGATGAAGCCCGACAGGTTGAAGGCCCCGCGACTGAAGAAGTCGGCTGGCAGCTCCTGGGCGAACATCATGATGAAGCCGGCCAGCAGCGCCGAGCCCATCACCCAGGTACCGATGCGGTTCAGGCTATGGATGAAGCGATAGCCGATCACGCCAATGGCCGTGGCGCTCAGGGCACCGATGACGATGGCCGTGGGCATCGGCACGCTCGGGGCGATGCCGTGGATCGACTTGCCCGCCAGGACGATGTTGGAAATGAAGAAGCCGACATAGATCAGCGCGGTGAAGAACACGATCAGCAAGGCGCCGTAGCGCCCGAACTGGCCACGGCTCTGCACCATCTGCGGAATGCCCAGCTGCGGTCCCTGCGCAGAGGCCAGGGCGATGACGATCCCGCCCAGCAGATGCCCCATCACGATGGCGACCAGGCCCCACAGCAGGTTCAGGTGGAACACCTGGACCACCATCGCGCCGGTGACGATCGGCAGTGGCGCGATATTGGTACTGAACCAGAGGGTGAAGAGGTCGCGCGCCTTCCCGTGGCGCTCGGAGGGGGGAACATGATCGACCGTGTGATTCTCGACAAACTGGTGTTGCGACGACGGTTGGGACATAGGATTTCAGCTCGAAAGGATCATTTTTATCTTTGTATGGAAACCGCTCGGGGCGGCCTCTCAGCTGAAGACCATATTATGGTATTCCAAACTTTTGACAACACTGCGCTGTGCTTTTTCAGCGCATCTGATCTGCCTTGTGCGCCACTGTGGCGCAGTGCTCTAGCAATCAAGACCAATGAATACGGGGCCTTTACCGTTCATCGTGTGTTCCGGTGCGCGGAAAATTCTGCTTGCAATATAGGTATTACGGTATACCATCAGACACATCAACGATAAAAAACGCGGACCACCGCACGCCCCTTAGAGGTACACGCCATGATCGACGCAACCGTCTACAAGCACGTCCTGGGCTCCTTCCCGTCCGGCGTCACGGTCATCACCACCCTGGACGACGACGGCTCGGTCGTCGGCCTCACTGCCAGCGCCTTTTCTTCCCTGTCCATGGACCCGCCGCTGGTGCTGTTCTGCCCCAACTACAGCTCCGACTCCTATCCTGTACTGATCAAGCAGAAGCGCTTCGCCATCCACTTGCTGTCCGGCGAGCAGCAGGCCGAAGCCTATGCATTCGCCAAAAAAGGCAAGGACAAGGCCAGCGGTATCGAGTGGGCCCTGAGCGAGCTGGGCAACCCGCTGCTGGCCGGTGCCACCGCGATCATCGAGTGCGAGCTGTGGCGCGAGTACGAAGGTGGCGATCACGCCATCATGGTCGGCAAGGCACACAACCTGATCGTGCCTGAGGACGCCCCACGACCGATGGTCTACTGCCGCGGCAAGATGGCCAGCCTGCCCGCCTTCGCCTGATACCTGCAGTTCGACGCAAGACTCTGTGGGAGCGGGCTCGTCCCGCGATCACCGGCCCTGCCGGCGTCATTCAGGACGCGGCCTGTTTCCCTGTGCCGCGCCGTCCCCACATCGACCACAACAAGCTCCGAGGAAAGCCCCATGAAATTTTCGTTGTTCGTGCACATGGAACGTTGGGATGACCAGGTCAGCCACCGCCAGCTGTTCGAAGACCTGACCGAACTGACCCTGATGGCCGAGCACGGCGGTTTCAGCACCGTATGGATCGGCGAACACCACGCCATGGAATACACCATCTCGCCCAGCCCCATGCCGCTGCTGGCCTACCTGGCTGCCCGTACCGAGACCATCCGCCTGGGCGCCGGCACCATCATCGCGCCGTTCTGGAATCCGATCCGCGTTGCTGGCGAATGCGCCCTGCTCGATGTGATCAGCAATGGCCGCATGGAAGTGGGCCTGGCCCGCGGCGCCTACCAGTTCGAGTTCGATCGCATGGCCGGTGGCATGCCTGCCACCGACGGCGGCAAGGCCCTGCGCGAGATGGTCCCGGCGGTTCGCGCCCTGTGGCAGGGCGACTACGCCCACGAAGGCGAGGTGTACAACTTCCCCACCTCCACCAGCGTGCCCAAGCCAGTGCAGCACGGCATGCCACCGATGTGGATCGCCGCCCGCGACCCGGACTCGCACAACTTTGCGGTCAAGCATGGCTGCAATGTCATGGTCACCCCACTGATGAAAGGTGACGAAGAGGTGCTGGACCTGAAGAACAAGTTCCAGGCCGCGTTGGACAACAACCCTGAAGTGCCGCGCCCGCAACTGATGGTGTTGCGCCATACCCACGTGCACAGCCCGGCCGAGCCCGATGGCTGGAAGATCGGCGCCCAGGCGATCTCGCGCTTCTACCGCACCTTCGATGCCTGGTTCGGCAACAAGACCACACCGGTCAATGGCTTCCTGGAGCCCAGCCCCGAGTCCAAGTTCGCCGAGGTACCGGCCTTCACGCTGGAGAACATCCGCAAGAACACCATGATCGGCACCCCCGAAGAAATCATTGCGCGCATCAAGTACTACCAGGAACTTGGCGTCGACGAATTCAGCTTCTGGTGTGACAACAGCCTGCCGCACGCAGAAAAACGCAAATCGCTGGAGCTGTTCATCAAGGAAGTGGTGCCAGCCTTTGCCTGATCGGTAGCCCGCTGCACCTGCCCGCTTTCATGACCTGTGAGAGCGGGCATTTTTTTGGCTGCGGTTTGCCTGCGCCTACCCATCAGAAAATCAGTACAGACACCCGAGAAAACCCTGGTACAGCGCACCTTTCGTCCCCCCGCAGGAGAAATTTCCCGTCCCCTCTTGCACATCAAATATTATGGTATACCATCAGACAACAAGAACTGATAACTCTCACCAGGAGCCCTCCATGAGTTTCGAAATCCGCAAGATCGTCACCTACTCCGAAGAAACCCGCATCGAAGGCGGCAAGGCCACCGACAAACCAGTGACCATGGTCGGCCTGGCCGTGGTGATCAAGAACCCATGGGCTGGCCGTGGTTTTGTCGAAGACCTCAAGCCGGAAATCCGCGCCAACTGCTCCGAACTGGGTGCGCTGATGGTCGAGCGCCTGACCGCCGCCATCGGCGGTGCCGACAAGATCGAGGCATACGGCAAGGCAGCGGTGGTCGGTGCCGAGGGTGAGATCGAGCACGCGTCGGCGGTGATCCACACCCTGCGCTTTGGCAACCACTACCGTGAAGCGGTCCAGGCCAAGAGCTACCTGAGCTTCACCAACAAGCGCGGCGGCCCGGGCACCTCGATCCAGATCCCGATGATGCAGAAGGACGACGAAGGCCTGCGCTCGCACTACATCACCCTGGAAATGCAGATCGAAGACGCCCCGCGCGCCGACGAGATCGTCGTGGTCCTGGGCGCCTCCGACGGTGGCCGCCTGCACCCGCGTATCGGCAACCGCTACATCGACCTGGAAGAACTGGCTGCCGAGAAAGCCAACGCTCAATAACAATAAGCAGACGGGCCGGAGCCAAGCGTCACGGCACCGGCCTTTCAAGGAGCGCCATCCATGATTCAGCCTGTCGCTGAACGTACACCAGCCGGGACCAGCTACCTGAGCCTCGGCCAGGGCCAACCCGTGGTGCTGATCCACGGCGTGGGCCTGAACAAGGAAATGTGGGGTGGCCAGTTCGTCGGCCTGTCCACCGACTACCGGGTCATTGCCTACGACATGCTCGGCCATGGCCAGAGCGCGCTGCCCGCGCCGGACACCGACCTGCAAGGCTACGCTACCCAGCTCGCCGAACTGCTCGATCACCTGCAGATCCCCCAGGCCACCGTCATCGGCTTCTCCATGGGCGGCCTGGTCGCCCGCGCCTTCGCCCTGCACTACCCACAGCGGCTGTCGGCCCTGGTCGTGCTCAACAGCGTGTTCAACCGCAGCCCCGAGCAGAGCGCCGGTGTCATCGCCCGCGCCGCGCAGGCTGCCGAGCTTGGCCCGGACGCCAACGTCGACGCGGCGCTGGACCGCTGGTTCAGCCGCGAGTACAAAGCGGCCAACCCGGCCCAGGTCGCGGCCATCCGCCAGGTGCTGGCCAGCAACGACCCCCAGGGTTACCACACCACCTATTCGCTGTTCGCCACCCAGGACATGTACCGCGAAGCGGACTTGGGCAGCATCCAGGTGCCAACACTGATCGCCACCGGCGAGCTCGACTCCGGCTCCACCCCGGCCATGACCCGCCAGCTCGCCGCGCGCATTCCCGGCGCCCGCAGCGTGGTCCTGGCCGAACAACGGCATATGATGCCCGTTGAGGCTCCGCGCGAAGTCAACCGCATGCTGCTGGACTTCCTGAGCCAAGCCCGCACCCTCACCGAATCCGCCAAGGGGATAGTTGCATGACCCTCGTTCGTTTCCAGATGTGCATCGACGGCCAGTGGCGCGATGCCCAGAGCGGCAAGACCTTCGACAGCCTCGACCCGGCCACCGCCCAGGCCTGGGCGCAACTGCCCGATGCCGACGAGCAGGACGTCGAGCTGGCGGTACAGGCCGCCCAGCGCGCCTTCGACAGCAAGGCCTGGCGCGGGCTCACCGCCACCGCACGGGGCAAGCTGCTGCGCCGCCTGGGTGACCTGATCGCCGAGAACAAGGAGCACCTGGCCCAGCTCGAAAGCCGCGACAACGGCAAGCTGATCCGCGAGACTCGCGGCCAGGTCGGCTACCTGCCGGAATTCTTTCACTACACCGCAGGCCTTGCCGACAAGCTCGAAGGCGGCACCCTGCCGCTGGACAAGCCCGACCTGTTCGCCTACACCGTGCACGAGCCCATCGGTGTGGTGGCTGGCATCATCCCGTGGAACAGCCCGCTGTACCTGACCGCGATCAAGCTCGCCCCGGCCCTGGCCGCTGGCAACACCATCGTGCTCAAACCCTCGGAGCATGCGTCGGCCACTATCCTGGAACTGGCCCGCCTGGCACTGGAAGCCGGTTTCCCGGCCGGCGTGGTCAACGTCGTCACCGGTTACGGCCCAAGCACTGGCGCGGCGCTCACCCGTCATCCATTGGTGCGCAAGATCGCCTTCACCGGCGGCGCCGCCACTGCCCGCCATGTGGTGCGCAGCAGCGCCGAGAACTTCGCCAAGCTGTCGCTGGAGCTGGGCGGCAAGTCGCCGAACATCATCTTCGCCGACGCCGACCTGGACAGCGCCATCAACGGCGCAGTGGCCGGCATCTACGCCGCCTCCGGACAAAGCTGCGTGGCCGGTTCGCGCCTGCTGGTGCAGGACGAGATCTTCGACGAGTTCGTCGAGCGCCTGATCGAGCGGGCCAAGCGCATCCGCATCGGTAACCCGCAGGACGACGCCAGCGAAATGGGCCCGATGGCCACCGCCCAGCAACTGGCCGTGGTCGAAGGTCTGGTCGCTGCGGCCAAGGCCGAGGGCGCCAAGCTGCACCTGGGTGGCAAGCGCGCCGAGGTCGAGGGTGAAGGCTGGTTCTACGAGCCGACCCTGTTCGAGTGCGACAGCAACTCGATGACCATCATGCAGGAAGAGGTGTTCGGCCCGGTCGCCGCGGTGATCCGCTTCAAGACCGAGGAGGAGGCGCTGGCCATGGCCAACGACTCGCAGTTCGGCCTTGCCGCCGGCATCTGGACCCGCGACCTGGGCCGCGCCCATCGCCTGGCGCGCGACGTGCGCTCGGGGATCATCTGGGTCAACACTTACCGCGCAGTCTCGGCCATGGCGCCGATCGGCGGCTTCAAGAACAGCGGCTACGGCCGCGAGAGCGGCATCGATTCGGTGCTGGCCTATACCGAGCTGAAGACCGTGTGGATCAACCTGTCCACCGCGCCAATGCCCGATCCGTTTGTGATGCGTTGAGAAGGAGCACGAGATGATCGAACCTGGCATCTACAAAGACGTGATGGGCTCCTTCCCATCCGGCGTGACCGTGGTCACCACGCTCGATGGCGATGGCAGCATCGTCGGCATCACCGCCAGCGCCTTCAGCGCGCTGTCGATCGAGCCGGCGCTGGTGCTGTTCTGTCCCAACTACGCCTCCGACACCTACCCGATCCTGCGCGACAGCAAGCAGTTCGCCATTCACCTGCTGTCGGCCGACCAGACCGCCGAGGCCTATGCCTTTGCAGGTAAAGGCAAGGACAAGGCCAAAGGCATCGACTGGCACCTGAGCGAGCTGGGCAACCCGCTGCTGGCCAAGGCCACGGCGATCATCGAGTGCGAGTTATGGCGCGAGTACGACGGCGGCGATCACGCGATCATCGTCGGAGCGGTGAAAAACCTGGTGCTGCCGGCCGAGCCGGTGACACCGATGGTCTATCACAAGGGCAAGCTTGGCGCCCTGCCCTCGCTGGGCTGATAGACCGCGCGGTCTGCTTCGCGGGTAAACCCGCTTCCACAGGTACTCCACAGGCTTCTGTATCTGTGCGATCCCTGTGGGAGCGGGTTCACCCGCGAAGAAACCCACACCGATGTCCCTGTTTTTAGGGGCCGCGCTAATCGTCTCACCCTCGGTTGCGGCCCCTGTTTTCATTCGGAGCACTGCAATGAGCAATGAAAAGTACGAGAAGGGCCTGCAGATCCGCACCCAGGTGCTGGGCGAGGACTACGTCAACCGCTCCATCCAGAACGCCGACGACTTCACCAAGCCGCTCCAGGAGCTGGTCACCGAGTATTGCTGGGGTCATGTCTGGGGCCGCGACGGCTTATCGCTCAAAGAGCGCAGCATGATAAACTTGGCGATGATTTCCGCCCTCAACCGGCCCCACGAGCTCAAGCTGCATATCCGCGGCGCCTTGCGCAACGGCCTGAGCCGTGAACAGATTCGCGAAATCCTGCTCCAGGTCGGCATTTATTGCGGCGTGCCCGCGGCGGTGGACAGCTTCCGCCTTGCCCGCGAAGCGTTCGCCGAAGCCGATGCGGAGCCAACCCGTTAACAGCGGGCTGTTCGAACCACTGCAAGGAGCGCCTGGGTTCGGGGCACTCCGACGTTGGCGCAACAGCCTCATAAAGAGCGCACCTGATGAAACGCCAGCCACTCGACGACAGCTTCAAGGTCAACCGCAACCCCGTCACGCTCCGCGAAATCGTGCTCGACAAGCTGCGCGGGGCGATCATGAACTTCCACCTGCTGCCGGGCGACCGTCTGGTCGAGCGCGACCTGTGCGACCGTCTCGGCGTCAGCCGTACCTCGGTGCGTGAAGCCCTGCGCCACCTCGAGTCCGAGGGCCTGGTGGAGTTCGCCGATGCCAAGGGCCCGCGCGTGGCCATCATCACCCTGGAAGACGCCCGCGACATCTACGAGCTGCGCTGCGTGCTCGAAGGCCTGATCGTCCAACTGTTCACCCTCAACGCCAAAGCCAAGGACATCCGCGCCCTGGAGCGCGCCCTGGACGTGAACCGCGAGGCGCTGGAGGAAGGCGAGCTGCAGCAGGTGCTCGATTCGGTACAGGGCTTCTACGACGTGCTGCTCGAAGGCTCCGGCAACCATGTCGCCGCTACCCAGCTGCGCCAGTTGCAGGCACGTATCAGCTACCTGCGCGCCACCTCGGTCTCGCAGGAAAACCGCCGCGGCGCCAGCAACCGTGAAATGGAGAAGATGGTCGAGGCGATCAAGAGCGGCGACCCGCTGGCCGCTCACCAGGCCTCGGTCGACCACGTACGCGCCGCCGCCAAGGTGGCACTAGACTACCTGCGCCAGAAGCAGGACGACAATGCCAAGGTTCGCGACATGGTCGAGCCCCTGGCGCTGAAGGATCCACGCATATAATTCCCCAAAGGCCACCGATCATGCCCAACGCCCCGCGCTACTGCCCGCAATGCACCACGGCACTGGACCGGGGCGTTCCCACCGGCGACACCCACGAGCGCCTGCACTGCCCCGCCTGCGGCTACATCCACTACATCAACCCGAAGATCATCGCCGGCTGCATCATCGAACGCGACGGCAAGTACCTGCTGTGCCAGCGCGCCATCCCGCCACGTCCTGGTACCTGGACCCTGCCAGCAGGCTTCATGGAGGCCGGCGAAACCACCGAGCAGGCGGCGCTGCGCGAGGTCTGGGAAGAAACCGGCGTGCGCGCTGATATCGTCTCGCCGTATTCGATCTTCAGCGTGCCGAAGATCAGCGAGGTGTACATCATCTTCCGCGCCATCGCCACCCAGGAGACCGGCCAGTTCGGCCCCGAGACCCTCGACTACCGCTTCTTCGCGCCGGAGGACATTCCCTGGGACGCGATCTACTACCCGGCGATCCGCCAGATCCTCGAGCGCTACATCCTCGAACGCCAGGCCGGGGTATATGGCATCTACATGGGCAATGACGACACCGGCAAGGTGCATTTCATGCGCTGAATAGTGCCCGTCTCTCAACACGGCCGGCCCTGTCTCACAAATCGCTCGCCAGCCCGACATTCTCGGTGCACCCTATCCCCTCCACGCAAACGAAGCGGCAAACCTCATGGCGAAATGGCTGGATGGCGGCGGGCTAATGGCCGAACGCATCCGCAATCACGACTGGGCGAAAACGCCCCTGGGCGCAATTGATGCCTGGCCCGACGTGCTCAAGACCACCGTGGCCTTGTGCCTGGCCTCGCGCTTCCCGCAGGCGGTGCTGTGGGGCGATGACCTGATCACCCTGCACAACGACGCCTTCAGCGAAATCCTCGGCGACAAGCCTCTGGCGCTAGGTCGCCCCTTCAGCCACGTCTGGCATGAAGCCTGGAACGATATAGGCACCATGACCCGCCGCGCCCTGGACGGCGAGGCGGTGTACATCGAGGACTTCCCGCTGATCATCGACCGCCACAACGGGCCGGAACGTGCCTATTTCACCTTCTGCTACAGCCCGATCCGCGACCAGGACGGCCAGATCGTCGGTATGCTCGACACTGTCACCGAAACCACCGCCAGCGTGGTCGCCAACCGCCGCCTCAACTTCCTCGACGACCTTGGCCGCGCCGTGGCCAACGCCACCGAGCCGGACCGGATCCTGGCCATCACCACCCGAAAGCTGGGCGAGCACCTGCGCCTGTCGAGCTGCGCCTACGCAGTGATGGAGCCCGATCAGGACGGTTTCACCATCTGCGGAGACTGGGTCACGCCCGGCTCGCCGCGCCTGCTCGGCCAATATCGTCTCGCCGCCTTCGGCCGCCTGGCCGTACAGCGCCTGCGCGCAGGCAGGGCGCTGGTGATCAACGACAACCTCAGCGAGCTCGAACCGCAGGAGGCCGCGACCTTCCAGGCCATCGGCATCACTGCGACCATCTGCATGCCGCTGATCAAGGATGGGCGCCTGACGGCGCTGATGGCCATCCATGACAAGCAGCCGCGTGCCTGGACCGGCTACGAGCGGGCGCTGATCAGCGAAGTCACCGAGCGTAGCTGGGCGCACATCCAGCGGGTTCAGGCACATGCCGAAGTACGCGAAGCGATGCAGGCGCTCGAATCGCTCAACGCCACCCTTGAGCAGCGTGTCGAAGAACGTACCGCACAGTTGCTGCACACCGAGGCCGTACTGCGCCAGACCCAGAAGCTCGAAGCCATCGGCCAGCTCACCGGTGGTGTCGCCCACGACTTCAACAACCTGCTGACCATCATCCGCTCGTCGCTGCATTTCCTGCAGCGCCCGGAACTGGATGACAGTCGCCGCCAGCGCTACCTCAAGACCGTGTCAGACACTGTCGATCGCGGCGCCAAGCTCACTGGCCAACTGCTCGCCTTCGCCCGCCGCCAGGCCCTGAGCCCACAGGTGTTCGAAGTGGGCCCGCGACTGGAAGCCATGGCCGATATGCTCGACACTGCTACCGGCGCACGGATCCAGGTCAAACTGGATCTGCCCGAGACGCCCTGCCATATCCGCGCCGACCTTGGCCAGCTGGAAACGGCGGTGATCAATCTGATGATCAACGGCCGCGACGCAATGAATGGCGAAGGCACGCTGCGCCTGCACTTGCAGCCTGACCAGCTGATGCCGGCGCAACGTGGACAAGCGGGGCAGCCTGGAGTGTTCGCCGCGATCTCGGTGATCGACAGCGGCGTCGGGATCGCCCATGAATTGCTGGAGCGCATCTTCGACCCGTTCTTCACCACCAAGGCCTCGGGCCATGGCACCGGCCTGGGCCTGTCGCAGGTGTTCGGCTTCGTCAAGCAGTCCGGCGGCGACGTGCAGGTCACCAGCGTGCCGGGCCAGGGCACTACCTTCACCCTGTACCTGCCTCAGGTCTCGCCCCCGGAAACCGAACAGAGCCTCGCCAGCGCTGCAAATGCCCTGGTCGACAGCCGGCCGCGGCGCATCCTGGTGGTGGAGGATAACCGGGACGTCGGCAGCTTTACCGCGCAGATACTCAAGGATCATGGCTACCAGATCAGCTGGGCGACCAGTGCCGAGGATGCACTGGCGCAGTTGCACATGACACCGCAGGGCTTCGATGTGGTGTTCTCCGACGTGGTGATGCCCGGTATGGGCGGCCTGGCTCTGGCCCGGGAACTGCGCCGCACCAGGCCGCAACTGCCGGTGATCCTCACCTCCGGCTACAGCGATGCCATTGCTGAAGGGGGGCACCAGGGCTTCGCCTTCCTGGCCAAGCCGTATTCGGCCGAGCAGGTGTGCCAGTTGCTGGACCAGGTGCTGACGCAGTAGCTGCAACGGCCTTGCAGAGTATTTGTGCGATGGGATCGGTGGGCGCAGGGTCTTTGCAACTGGAGTCTACAGCGCCCGCCCCCACAAAAAACGACGTCAGCCCTCGGATTGCGCATAAACCAGCGGCAGCAAGCGCGCCAGGCTATGCGCCAACTCCGCCCGGCGGAACGGCTTGCGCAACACCTCGAAGCCACAGAGCTCACGTGGCGTGAGGTTGGCATAGCCGGTGATGATCAACACCGGCAGCGCCGGCATACGCCGCCGCAACTCCTGGGCCAACTCGGCGCCGGTCCGTTCGGGCATCATCTGGTCGGTCACCAGCACTTCCACGGCGAATCCCTGCTCCAGCACCTGCTCGGCTTCGGCCGCACTCAAGACCGCTTTCACTTCATACCCCAAATCACGCAGCTGCATTGCCGTGGCATGAAGCACGATGGCTTCGTCATCCACCAGTAATACCCTGACCGGACGCGTCGGCCTGGACACTTCGTCCACCGGGTCATCGCGACACAGGGTTTCGGCGTCAGTGGTCGGCAGCCACAATGTCGCTGTCGACCCCTGCCCCGGCTGCGAACGAATGGCAAACCCGCCGCCAGACTGCAGTGCAAGTCCCTGCACCATCGGCAGGCCAAGCCCGGTGCCCTTGCCCGCGCCCTTGGTGGAATAGAATGGCTCGCAGCAGCGCGCCAGCACCTCATCGCTCATACCGCAGCCGCTATCGGCCACCTCCAGCCACACCATCGCCCCTTGCCCAGGCCCTGCAGGCCGATCTGCCCGTGCGGCGTCCAGCCCCGCGCGAATCCTCAACCTGCCACCGCCTGGCATCGCATCGCGCGCGTTGAGCACCAGGTTGAGCAGCGCAAGCTCCAGTTGATGCGGGTCCACCACCGCTGCCGGCAGCGCCGGGTCGACATCGACCTGTACCTCGATGGTCGGCCCCAGCGAGCGCATGATCAATTCGTGCATGTCACCGATCCGTGCAGCCAGGCAGATGGGCTCAGGCTTGAGGGTCTGGCGCCGGGCAAAGCTGAGCAGACGGCCGACCAGGCTGCGTGCCCGCTCTGCCGCCTGCAGGGCGCCCTCGATCAGACGCGTCGAACGCGCCGCGTCGTCCGGACGCCGGGCGATCAGCTCCAGTGAGGCAATGATCGGGGTGAGCATATTGTTGAAGTCATGGGCAATGCCGCCGGTCAGTTGGCCGACGGCCTCCATCTTGCGTGCCTCATGCAACTGCATGAGGTCGGACTCACGCTCGGCCAGCATGCTGGCAACCCGCTCCTCCAGCGTAGCGTTGAGCGTCATCAGCTCGGCCAGCGTTGCCTCCAGGTGCGCGGAGCTGGCGCGCAACGCTCGCTCCGAGCGGGCATGGATGATCGCAGACCAGGCCAGCTTGGCCGCCTCTTCCACTAGTTGACATTCATCGTCGACGAACGCATGGGGGCGATTGAAGTAGACACACAGCATGGCGTCGAGCACACCGCTGCGCAGCAGCGGCACCTTCAGGCTGGCGCACAGGTCTGTGGAGGCGCCAGCCGGATAGTCGTCATGAACCCCATGCCCCGCCTGAAGTTGCTCGCGCAACAACCCGTCATGTCCGCGCCACAAGTGCTCCCCTGTTTGCGACGGCACCCCGTCGACCCAGTCACGGGCGACGACATAGCGCTCGTCATCGCCCAGATCCTCGGCAAAGCACACCCGGGAGGCGCCCAGCTCCTCACCGAGCAGGCGCGTGGCAAAGGTCTCGATCGCCTCGGGTTCGTCCATCTCCGGAAGCGCCCGGCCCAATGCCAGCAGGAACGCCTGGCGCCGCTCGAACTGAACGCGCTCGGTGGTTTCGGTGACGATGCACAGCACCCCGCCCACGCTGCCATCGGCCTCGCGTACCGCCGAATAGGAGACATCGAAATAGGCTGTCTCGCCCAGGCCCCGGCGCTCGATATAGAACGGACGGTCGCGCGCCGAAAAAGTCTCGCCGGTTTCACGCACATTGCGCAGCAACGGTTCGAGATCGTCCCACAACTCGCTCCAGTGCTCGCGGGCTGGCCGCCCGAGCGCACGCGGATGCTTGGCACCGATGGTCGGGGCGTAGGCATCGTTGTAGAGCGCCACGTACTCCGGCCCCCAGAACAGCACGATCTGGGCCTTGGCCGGGAGGATAGTCGCCATGAGCGTCTGCAGGCTGAATGACCATGTGCCTGGAGCGCCAAGCGGCGACTCGGTCCATTCCAGGCTCTGCAACAGCGAGCCGACCGTGCCGCCGTTGATCAGAAAGGCGGGCGCCAGGGGCGGAGCGTGTTCGGTATCACCGTCCTGTAGTGATTTCATGTCATGCAGACCATCAGTGTTTCCGGGCACTGTATTGAGTATCTGAGGATATGAAATCAGCGCAGCGCAGACGTTCCATCCGTCTTCGCATCAGCGCCTTCAGCGACGCCCTTCAGCCAGCATGCGCACCGCCAGCGCGGCCAATACTGTACCCATCAACCAGCGCTGAGCCTGCTGCCACAGTGGCCGACCGGCGAGAAAAACGGCAATGGAGCCGGCCATCAGGGCGATGATCGCATTGACCGTGACGCTGATGACGATCTGCGTGGAGCCCAGCACCAGCGATTGCAGCAGTACGCTGCCATGGCCCGGCTCGATGAACTGCGGCATCAGCGACAAGTACATGACCGCGATCTTGGGGTTCAGCAGGTTGGTCAGAAAACCCATCATGAACAGCCGCCGCGGGCTGTCGGCTGGCAGGTCGCGGACCTGGAACGGCGAACGCCCGCCTGGCTTGAGTGCCTGCCAGGCCAGGTACAGCAGGTACAGCGCGCCACCGATGCGCAGTGCGTCATAGGCGTATGGCACGGCCATCACCAGTGCGGTGATGCCCAGCGCGGCGCAGAGCATGTAGAAGACGAAGCCCATGGCCACGCCGCCCAGCGAGATCAACCCGGCAACCCGCCCCTGGCAGATCGAGCGGGAGATCAGGTAGACCATGTTCGGGCCGGGGGTCAGGACCATGCCCAGTGCGATCAGGGCAAAAGCCAGCAGGTGGGATAACTCAGGCATCGGGCGCATCCTTGGCGTGCGAGGGGAGCGCGAAGTGTATCCGCTGTCGAGGCCATCGTGGAACGGCTGCCCCTGCAAATCCAGGCATTCACCCGAACTGCCCGACAATCAGCCCCAACGCGATCGCGATCATCACGGCGCCCGACACCCGCCCGACGATCTGCGCCGCCTGTGGCCGGGTGCGCAGCACGGCCTTGGCGCCGTAGCCGACCATCAGGTAGATCACCAGCGAACTGCACAGGTGCACCAGCCCCAGCAGCAGGATCTGCAGCGGCAGCGGCCAGTTGGAGGTGGGGTCGGTGAATTGCGGCAACAAGGCCAGGAACAGCAGGAACACCTTCGGGTTGAGCCCGCTGACACAAAACCCGCGCAGCGCCCAGCGCGAACCGGTCTCTCCCGCCTGAACCACTCCCGCCTGTGGCGCCGCCGGCTTGAGCAACAGGTTGCCCCCCAGCCACAGCAGGTAAAGGCAACCGGCAAGGGTCAGCAGCGTCAGTGCCAGCGGGTGCCCTGCGATCAGGCTACCGACCCCGGCCGCCACCACCAGGGTGGCCATGAAATGCCCGGACAACATCCCGGCCACTGCCGGCATCACCCAACGCCCGCGCATCCCGGCCGAGATCGCATAAGCCCAGTCGGCGCCGGGGGTGATGACGAACAGCAACGACACGGCCCAGAACGCGGCCAATACACTGAGGGTCATTTCGGGTGTTCCTTTCAGAGGTCTGGTTGAAAGGAAGATTACGGATTCCGCGCGGGGATTATCTTTCGTATATTGCCGATACCCTTAGAGAGCCTGGAAGATTCTTCCCCATGGATCGCACTGATCGAAAAATCCTTGCCGAACTGCAAAAGGACGGTCGCCTGTCGGTCACCGAACTGGCTGACCGCGTTGGCCTGAGCCTCTCGCCCTGCCATCGTCGGCTCAAGGCGCTGGAAGCGTCCGGGGCGATCCTCGGTTACCACGCACGCCTGGCGCCTTCGGCGGTGGGTCTGAACTTTGCGGCGCTGGTGTTCGTCACCCTGCGCGAGGTGACCCGCCAGCCAGTGGCCGACTTCGAAGCGGCGGTGACCGAGGTGCCGCAGATCGTCGAGGCGCAGCGCCTGTTCGGCGATCCGGATTACCTGCTGCATGTGGTGGCCAAGGACCTGCCAGCGTTCCAGAAGCTGTATGACGAAATCCTCACCAGCATTCCCAATGTGAAACGGCTGAGCTCCACGCTGGTGATGAAGGAAGTGATCCAGGATCGGCTGTTGCCCATGTGAGCCGGGGCCGGGGGGGGCGGGTTTGAGCGCAAATACCGGCATGGCCAGCGCCAAACCGATCAATCACCGCGAAAGAACCCGTCCCCGGCATTTCTCAACAACTCCACCATCGCCCCCGCCGCTGGCGGCAGGTAGCCTTCGGCGCGCACCGTCACCCCGACCGTGCGGCGCATGGTGGTGGCCTCCAGCGGCACTTCGCGCAGCCACGACATGCCCAGGCCATGCTCCAGCGTCTCGCGTGCGGCAAAGCTCAGCAGACGGGTCTTGGCGATCAACCGGGGCAGCAGCGAGATCGAGTTGGTCTCGATCTGCACCTCGGGCAGCGGCAACTGGTGGCTGCTGAACACATTGTCGATCCAGCGTCGCGCCGTCACCGTGGGAGCTGCCAGCACCCAACGGTAGTTGCACAGGTCCTTCAACTGCACGTCTCCCGAGAACACCGGGTGATCGGCGCTGGCCACCACCACCGCTTCGTCCTGCAGGATCGGGTAGGAACGAAACTGCGGGTCATCGACGATCAAGCCGCAGATGATCGCGTCCAGCCGCCCTGAGCGCAGCGAGTCCTTAAGCATGTCGTCCTGGCCGATCGACAGCTTCAAGGTCAGTTGCGGCGCCCGCTCCAGCAGCGAAGCGGTCAGTTGCGGCAACAGGTGCTCGGCCATGCTCGCGGCACAGCCCAAACGGATGTTGCCCACCAAACCGCTGGCAAAGTCGCGCACTTCACGCTCGGTCTCGGCGATGCTCACCTGCAACTGCTTGCCGCGCGCCAGCAACAACGCGCCAGCATCGGTCAATTTGATACGCCGGCCATCACGCTGGAACAGCCGCGCGCCCAACGACTCTTCCAGGCGCTGGATGCTTTTGCTCAGCGCCGGTTGGCTGCGGTTGAGTTGCTGTGCGGCGCGCCCCAGGTGGCCGAGTTCGGCGATGGTGGCGAAGTAAGTCAGGTCACGTAGGTCCATGATCGATGAATTTCAGTTATGGATTCATAGAAAGTAGAAAATAGACTTGATCAATCCACAGGTCGATAATTTTCTCTGTCAGCCACCTCTGGCTCTCGCCGTACAGGGAGATCGACTTGCCCACCGCCCTACCCCCCCAAGCAGCAAAGAACGCGTCCCCCACCCTGATTTTGCGATGGCTCGCGCTGATCCTCTGTGCTGGCGCCGCCGGGCAGATCCTCCATGCCCTCGCCGTGCCGGCCGGGCTGTTTCTCGGCCCCATGCTGATGGCCATCGTCTTCGGTGTATCCGGCGCGCAACTGCGCCTGCATCGCCAAGTGTTCCGCTTCGGCCAGGGCTGTGTCGGGCTGCTGGTGGCGCACTCGGTGACCTGGTCGGTGCTCGCCTCGCTGGCCGACGCCTGGCCGCTGATGCTGTTCGCCACCTTCGTCACGGTAGTGCTCAGCGCCCTGGTCGGCCTCGGTACCGTGCGCTTCGGCGGCATTCCTGGCAGCACCGCGGCCTGGGGTACTGCGCCGGGCGCGGCCTCGGCGATGGTGTCGATGGCCGAAGACAACGGCGCCGACGGACGCGTGGTGGCCACCATGCAGTACGTGCGTGTGGTGTGTGTGGTGATGATCGGCTCGCTGGTCAGTCACCTACTGGGCGCCACCAGCGTTGCTGGCGACGCGGCCCAGGCCGCGGTGGTCGTCGACAGCGTGCAACTGGGCAACCTGCTGCTCGGTCTTGGCGTGGTGCTGGTGGGCGTTGCCGTCGGCTCGAAGATGCCCGCCGGTGCCCTGCTGATGCCGTTGATGCTTGGCGCGGTGCTGCAACTGACGGGGGTGTTGCACGTCAGCCTGCCCAGCGAAGTGCTGGCCATCGCCTACGGCGCCATCGGCTGCTACATCGGCCTGCGCTTCGACCGCCAGACGGTGCGCTACGTGTGGAAGCGTCTGCCGACCATGATCGCCGGCGCCGTGGTGCTGATCCTGCTCTGCGCGGGCTGTGCCTGGCTGCTGGCACGGCTCGCCGGCACCGACTTCCTGTCCATGTACTTGGCCACCAGCCCCGGCGGCCTGGATGCGATGGCGATCATCGCGGTGGAAACCCACGCCGATGTCGGCATGGTCCTGGCGATGCAGACGCTGCGCCTGTTCGGGGTGATCCTGACCGGTGCGTATCTGGCCCGGCAGATCATTCGCCTCACCCAGAACGCCCACTGAAGGGTGCACCAGGCCGAGGGGTAGCTATCCTTCCCCGCACAACAACGACAAGTGCCTGGTAGTCCGCCCCATGAACATCCTGTACGACGAGCGCCTGGACGGCGCACTGCTCACGGTCGACAAGGCCGCGCTGCTGGACACCCTGCGCAGCGCCCTGCCCGACCTCGACATCCTGCACACCGAGCAAGACCTGCGCCCCTACGAATGCGACGGCCTCAGCGCCTACCGCGTGGTGCCATTGCTGGTGGTGCTGCCACAACGCCTGGAACAGGTTCAGGCGCTGCTGAAAATCTGCCACGCGCACCAGGTGCCGGTGGTGGCCCGGGGAGCCGGTACCGGCCTGTCGGGCGGAGCTCTGCCGCTGGCGCAGGGGATTCTGCTGGTGATGGCGCGCTTCAATCGCATCCTTGAAATCAATCCAGCAGGTCGCTTCGCCCGTGCCCAACCGGGTGTACGCAACCTCGCGATCTCCCAGGCAGCGGCGCCACACGGACTTTACTACGCGCCCGATCCCTCGTCACAGATCGCCTGCTCGATCGGCGGCAATGTCGCGGAGAACGCCGGGGGTGTGCATTGCCTGAAGTACGGCCTGACCGTGCACAACCTGCTCAAGGTCGAAGTCCTCACCATCGAGGGCGAATACCTGACGCTGGGCAGCGATGCCCTGGACGCCCCAGGCTTCGACCTGCTGGCGCTGTTCACCGGCTCCGAAGGCTTGCTGGGCATCGTCACCGAAGTCACCGTCAAGCTGCTGCCCAAGCCACAGGTGGCGCGGGTGTTGCTGGCCAGTTTCGACAGCGTGGAAAAGGCCGCTCGTGCGGTGGCCGACATCATCGGCGCAGGCATCATTCCCGCAGGCCTTGAGATGATGGACAACCTGTCGCTACGGGCCGCCGAAGACTTCATCCATGCAGGCTATCCGGCCGAGGCCGCCGCCATCCTGCTGTGCGAGCTCGACGGCGTGGACGCAGACGTGAACGACGACTGCCTGCGCGTCGAGGCCGTGCTCAAGACAGCCGGCGCCAGCGAGGTACGCCTGGCGCGTGACGAGGCTGAGCGCGTGCGCTTCTGGGCAGGCCGCAAGAACGCTTTTCCGGCGGTAGGGCGCATTTCCCCCGACTACTACTGCATGGACGGCACCATCCCGCGCCGGGCACTGCCGGGGGTGCTGCACGGCATCGGCGAGCTGTCGCGCGAGCATGGCCTGCGCGTGGCCAACGTGTTTCATGCCGGCGACGGCAACATGCACCCCTTGATCCTGTTCGACGCCAACCAGCCCGGCGAGCTGGAGCGTGCCGAGGTCCTCGGCGGCAAGATCCTGGAACTGTGCGTGGCGGTGGGCGGCAGCATCACCGGCGAGCACGGCGTGGGACGCGAGAAGATCAACCAGATGTGCGCGCAATTCAACGCCGACGAGCTGACGCTGTTCCATGCGGTCAAGCACGCCTTCGACCCGCTGGGCTTGCTCAACCCTGGCAAGAACATCCCGACCCTGCAGCGCTGCGCCGAATTCGGCGCGATGCACGTGCACCACGGCCAGTTACCCTTCCCCGACCTGGAGCGTTTCTGATGGATCAGGATCACGATGCCAGCGCCGGCCTGCTTGAGCAGGTGCGCCAGGCCCTCGAGCAGCGTACGCCATTGCGTATCCAGGGCAGTGACAGCAAAGCCATGCTCGGTCGTCCGGTCGACGGCCAGACCCTCGACACCCGCAACCATCGCGGCATCGTCAGCTACGACCCCACCGAGCTGGTACTCACGGCACGCGCCGGCACGCCGCTGCGCGAGATCGAGGCTGTGCTGTATGAGGCCGGGCAGATGCTGCCGTTCGAACCACCACACCTGGGCGACGGCGCCACGCTGGGCGGGATGGTCGCGGCCGGGCTGGCAGGGCCACGTCGGCCTTGGGCGGGCTCGGTACGCGACCATGTGCTCGGCACCCGAGTCATCACCGGGCACGGCAAGCTGTTGCGCTTCGGTGGCGAGGTGATGAAGAACGTCGCGGGCTACGACCTGTCGCGCCTGTTGGCCGGCAGTTTCGGCTGCCTGGGGGTGTTGACCGAGGTATCGCTGAAGGTGCTGCCGCGACCGCGCACTTGCCAGAGCCTGCGCCTGACGATGGATCTTCGGCAAGCCCTGGGCGAGCTGGCAGCCTGGGGTCAGCAAGCGCTGCCGATCACAGCCGCCTGCCATGACGGCGACGCCCTGCACCTGCGCCTGGAAGGCGGGGAAGGCTCCGTGACCTCTGCCGCCGAGCGCCTGGGCGGCGCGCCGCTGGACAACCGCTATTGGCACGATCTGCGTGAGCAACGCCTGGCCTTCTTCGCCGCTGACGAGCCCTTGTGGCGCCTGTCACTGCCGCATAACAGCCCACCGCTCAGCCTGCCCGGCCGCCAGTTGCTCGACTGGGGTGGTGCCCAACGCTGGCTGAAATCCACCGCCTCGCCCAGCGTCATCCGCGAAGCCGTCGCAGGCCTCGGCGGCCATGCCACGCTGCATGCCTGCCACAGCGCCGGGTTCCATCCGCTGCCCGAGCCATTGCTGCGGTACCAGCGCAACCTCAAGCGACAACTCGATCCTCGCGGCATCTTCAACCCCGGCCGCCTGTATGCCGACATATGAGGGCCAGCCATGCAGACCAACCTGAGCGAACAGGCCAAGCGCCTGCCACGGGCCGACGAGGCCGAGCGTATCCTGCGCAATTGCGTGCACTGTGGCTTCTGCACCGCCACCTGTCCGACCTATCAACTGCTGGGCGATGAGCTGGATGGGCCGCGTGGGCGCATCTACCTGATCAAGCTGCTACTCGAAGGGCAACCGCCTACCGCCAGCACCCAGACTCACCTGGACCGCTGCCTGAGCTGTCGCAACTGCGAGACCACCTGCCCGTCCGGGGTGGAGTATCACAACCTGCTGGACATCGGTCGTGCCGCGGTCGACGCGCAGGTGCCGCGGCCGCTGGGCGAGCGCCTGCTACGCCACGGATTGCGCCTGTTTGCCCCCAGGCCTGCGTTGTTCAAGGCCCTGACCCGCACAGCGAGGGCCTTTCGACCACTGCTGCCGAAGCCGGTGCAGGCCAAGCTGCCGCGCCATGAGCCTGCACTCAAGCCGCGTCCCAAGGCGCATCACGCGCGTCGGGTGCTGATGCTCGAAGGATGCGTGCAACCGGCGCTGTCGCCCAACACCAACGCGGCGGCAGCGCGGGTGCTGGATCGCCTGGGGATTTCGGTGATCGCGGCCCGTGAAGCGGGATGTTGTGGCGCCGTGGACTACCACCTCGATGCACAGGCCAGAGGCCTTGCCCGGGCTCGACGCAACATCGACGCCTGGTGGCCGGCGGTAGAAGCCGGCGCCGAAGCCATCGTGCAGACAGCCAGCGGCTGCGGTGCCTTCGTGCGTGACTATGGGCACCTGCTGGCGGCCGATCCGGCCTACGCCACCAAGGCCGCACGCATCAGCGAACTGACCCGGGACCTGGTCCAGGTGTTGCGCGAAGAGCCATTGGAGCAGTTGGGCATCCAGGCTGACCAGCGCCTGGCCTTCCATTGCCCGTGCACGCTGCAGCATGCGCAAAAGCTTGCTGGTGCAGTCGAGAGCGTGCTGCAGCGCCTGGGCTTCAGCCTGGCCTCGGTGCCGGATGGTCATCTGTGCTGTGGTTCGGCGGGTACTTATTCGTTGACCCAGCCGCTGCTGTCACGCCAGTTGCGCGACAACCGTCTGAACGCGTTGGAGAGTGGCAACCCCGAGGTGATCGTCACCGCCAACATCGGTTGCCAGCATCACCTCGACAGCGCTGGCCGAACACCGGTTCGGCACTGGATCGAACTGGTGGACGAGGCGCTGCCGAACCTCAGCCGCGCAACCGGCGCAAACGACGCCGCTGACGCACGATGACATAAGCCAGCCCCAGCACCAGCACACCAGACGCTACGACCAGGCCGACCAGTATCTGCCCATAACGTGCCATCGTCGCCTCGAAGCCACTCACCTCACGCATTACCTGAATTTGCGCCGGCCCCTCGGCATGCACGATGCTGATACCGCCCTGGGTGATCTGCGAGATGTCGGCATCGAAGTACACCCACACCCGGCACACCCCACCGGCCTCGATGGACGGGATCTCGATGATGTTGGTGGCGTTCTCGGGAATGCTGTCGTCCCCGGCGTCATCGCGCACCTGCACCAGGCCCTTGGCTGGCAGGCGGATGTGTACTTGTTTGAGTGGTTCGTCACGCGTATTGCGCAAGGTGATGAACAGCCCGGTGCGATGGTCCACCAGCCCCGCCTCGAAGGGCTTTGCGAACAACTGCATGTAGGGCATCTGCGCCTGGGCCACCAGGGCCTCGACCTGATCGCGGCTCAATGCACCCTTGGCCAGCGCCTCGACCCCGGCGAACAGCCGCTCGTACTTGAGTTGCTCACGGGCCTGGCCGATGCGCTCGTTGAACTGGCTGGGGTAGGTCAGGGCCTCGTAGGCGACATAGGCCTTCAGGCCACGATCGTCCTTGAGCGACGCATAAAGCGCGGCGCCGGCGACGACGATGACCAGCAGGCCCGCGAGGGCTTTCCCGACTTTTTCCCAGCTCACCTTGGCGGTTCCTTGTATCGCGGCATGTGCGTTTGCAGACCGGGGCCAAGCGTGCCAAGTAAACCGCCCATAGGCAAGCGTTCAGCGCCCCAGCAACACCGGCACCGACGCCACCAGCATGGCTATCCCCGACAAGGTCAGCAGCCCGAGCACCAGCCGGCGAAACGCCGCTTCGCTGATGCCCAGGTAGACCCGCGTGCCCAGTACCGTAGGGATCAGCATGGCCAGGGCCACCACGCCGAACCAGGGCAGCATCGCCGAAGTCACCACACCGGTGCCCAGGTAAGTGAGCATGGTCACCGCCAGCATCGACAGGTTGAAGTTCTGAATGACCGCGCGCTGGGTGTCGCGGTCAAAGCCGCGCACCGTGCACCACAAGGTCGGTACGGTGCCGGTGAAACCACCGATGCCACCGAGCACACCGCCAACCATACCCACCGCACCGTCCGCCAGGCGATTGCCCGGCACCCTGGGCAGGCGCGGCGCCAACAGCATCAGTGGGCACCACAGCACCAGCAGGGTGCCGAACACTGCCTTGAACCAGAGCATGTCCAGGTAGGGCAGCACCCACACACCCAGCGGGATGCCCGCAAGCCCACCCAACACGAAAGGCCAGAGCAACCGCCAACTGAAACCGCGGCGAACGGTGAACACCGCAATCAACTGCCCGGTGAGGCTGCCGAACACCGTGAGCGACGCCGCCAGGCGTGGCTCCAGGCCCCAAGCCCAGAACGACATGGCGACCATGCCGAAGGCAAAACCGGAAAGCCCCTGGACGAAACCGGCGACACAAGCGCCCAGAGCGATGAGGTAGAGCGGGTCCATGGCCAGTCCGTCGAGCGAAGGAAAGCGGCATTCTAGACCAAGCTGCACTCACTGCGGACGCCCGATCAACGCCAGGCGCAGGCCAAAACCGATCAACAGACTGGCGAAGGTCCAGCGCTGCACCACCTCGACCTTCGGATTGCGCGCCATCCAGTAGCCCAGTGCAGCGCCGATCAGGGCGTAGAACAGGTCGAACAACAGCCCGACGATCACCAGCACCACACCCAGCAGCAAGAACTGCCCACCGACCTCGCCAACACTGGCATCGATGAACTGCGGTAGCAGGACCGAACAGAACAACAACGCCTTGGGATTGCTGATATTGGTCAGCAGCCCACGCCACACCGCCGTGCCGTACGCGCGTCGGGCCACTGGCATGTCTGCACCGTTGAGATCAGGCACCAGGCTGGGCGCACGAGCGATGCGCAGGCCCAGCCAGATCAGGTACACCACGCCCACCACGCGTACCAGCTCGAAGGCCCAACCGACCGTCTTGAGCAGTACCGCCAGCCCCAATGCAGCCAGGGTCACGTGTACCGCTCGCGCAATCGCAAGGCCTACTGCGGTCGCTACTGCATAAGCGCGGCCCTGGGTGCTCGAGGTGTGCAGCACCAGCACCATGTCCGCCCCCGGGACCAGGCATACCGCGACCAGCGCACCAATGAACAGCTCCAGATTCGCCATCTTCGCCTCTCCTGCCTGCAAGGGATCATTGGCTTGAAAGCTTAACGAGCAGCGCGCCGGCGTGCGTTGCGTAGTTCACTACACGCGAGAGGATTATTGGCATATCGTGCCAATCACGATTTCAAAGAAACGGATAAATGCCAAAAATGAAACTCGACAACCTTGACCGCCGGATTCTCGCGGCCCTGCAGCGCGACGGACGCCTGACCAACGTGCAACTGGCTGAGGAAGTCGGCCTGTCACCCTCTCCTTGTCTGCGCCGCGTACGCCTGCTGGAAGAGGCCGGAATCATCCGTGGCTATCAGGCACAGATCGACCGCGATGGCGTGGGGCTGGGGTTGACGGTATTCGTTGGGGTGAAGGTGGAGCGGCACACCGAGGCATCGTCCGCCGCCTTTCGCCAGGCGGTCTCGGCGTTGAGCGAAGTGGTCTCATGCCACCTGGTGTCGGGCGAGTCGGATTTTCTGCTGCAGGTGGTGGTGCCGGACCTGCGGGCCTATGAGCGGTTCCTGATGGAGGCGCTGCTCAAGGTGCCGGGGGTGACGGACATCCGTAGCAATTTTGCGATCACCACGGTGAAGGAACAGACAGGATTGCCGCTCGGGCACCTGCCGCAGGCGGTGGGTGAACAGTGATGTGTGGGGGCAAGCAGTTGCCCCCACACAGCGCCTCAGGCGAAGCGCTCGACCTGCGCCGGGGTACGGCGCATCAGCACCTTGCCGCCACGCACCGAGACCAGCGCATATCCCTGGCTACGGATCATCTCGTAGTCATCCGGCGCCGACAGCACCAGCAGGTTCGCCGGACGCCCCACTTCGATGCCGTAGCGCTCGCCCAGGTTCAGGGTGCGCGCACTGTTGTCAGTGATCAGGTCCAGCGCCCGCTGCAGATCTTCATAGCCGAGCATGTGGCAGATATGCAGGCCCGCTTCGAGGATGCGCAGGATGTTGCCGTTACCCAGCGGGTACCACGGATCGACGATCGAATCCTGACCGAAGCACACGTTCATGCCGGCGCGATCGAGCTCAGCCACCCGGGTCACGCCACGGCGTTTCGGGAAGTTGTCGAAACGCCCTTGCAGGTGAATGCTCTCGGTCGGGCAGGACACGAAGTTGATGCCCGACATCTTCAGCAGGCGGAACAGCTTGTAGCAGTAGGCATTGTCGTAGGAACCCATGGCCACGGTGTGGCTGGCAGTGACGCGCTCGCCCATGTTGCGCACCCGCGCCTCTTCGGCGAGTACTTCGAGAAAGCGCGACTGCGGGTCATCGGTTTCGTCGCAGTGCACATCCACCAGGCAACCGGTGCGCTCGGCCAGGTCCATCAGGAACTTGACCGACGACACGCCCTGGTCACGGGTGTTTTCGAAATGCGGAATACCGCCGACCACATCGGCGCCCAGCGCGACCGCTTCGGTCATCAGTTCGCGACCGTTGGCGTACGACTCGATCCCCTCCTGGGGGAAGGCGACGATCTGCAGGTCGACCAGGTGGCGGACCTCTTCGCGCACCTCGACCATCGCCTTGAGCGCCACCAGCGTCGGATCAGTGACATCGACGTGAGTACGCACATGCTGGATGCCGTGGTCGACCAATGCGCCGATGGTCTTCTTGGCACGGGCCTTGATGTCTTCGTGGGTGGTGATGGCCTTGCGCTCGGCCCAGCACTCGATGCCCTCGAACAGCGTGCCGCTCATGTTCCAGCGCGGCTCGCCGGCGGTCAGGGTGGCGTCGAGGTGGATGTGCGGCTCGATGAAGGGCGGGATCACCAGGTTCTGCGCCGCATCGATGTCCGCAGCGTTGCTCAGTGCAACCGCCGCGTCCTGGGGTTCGATGGCGGCAATGCGATCGCCATCGAGCTCGATCCGGAACAGGCCGGTCTTGCCGCGCAGGCGGGCGTTGATGATATTCATGGGGTTACTCCTTGCCTTGGCTTTCGCTCATGCGCCAGATCAGCAGCGCGACGGAAGCATTCATGCGGAAAAGCGAGTCATCGAGCGACTGTCCGCTCAACTGCTCGATGCGTTGAATACGCTGGATGATGGTGTTGCGGTGTACGCCCAGGCGTTGCGCCGCCTGGGCGCCGTTGCCGTTTTCCTTGAGCAGTACATCGAGGGTGTGCACCAGGGCGTAGGGATGCTTGCGCCCGGCTTCGATCAGCGGGCCGAGGGTCTGGGCGACGAAGTTGTCGATCAGCGAACGGTCGGCAATCCCCTGCAGCAGGCGCAACACACCCAGCTCGCTGAAATCGCACAGGCCAGTAGCCGGCCGCATGTTCTGTGCCACTTCGAGAGCCTGGCGCGCCTCGCCCAAGGCCTGACGGTAGTGGGCGCAGTCTTCGGCCAGGCACGACAGGCCCATGAACAGCGCCATCTCGCCGGTCACCTCGGCCAGTTGCCGATACAAGGCTGCGAGCGCTGGGCGCAAGTCCGGTGCGTCGGGCAGCAGCAGCACGAAGAGGTCACCTGGCAATTGCGCCATGACCGCCCCCGCAACCGTGCGGCACCAGGCCTCCAGTTGCTCTTCGAGCGCCTGGCGGGTGTTCTGCCACAGGCGTTCGGCCTGCTCCGGTCGATGCCGCTCGAACAGGCCATCGACCGCCGACAGCCGCAGCGCGACCACACGGCGGGGCTCGTCCAGCGCCAGCTGCAGGTGTGCAGCGCGCTGGCGGGCAATGGCCAGGCTCGGGTAGTCGCCGGTCAACAGCTGGCCGAGAATGTCGTCACGCGAGCGCCGCACCTGGCCCATCTGCACCAGCGCCGTGCCGATCAGGTGGGTGACCACCACCATCTTCAAGGCGTAGGGCTGCTCGATCAGCGGTAGCCCCAACTGTTCGGCACGCTCGACCACCGCCGCCGGGATGTGCTGGATGAAGGTGCCGCCGGTGAGGATCACCATGCCGGCAATACCGACAGCATCGCCATCCTCCACCAGGCTCAGCAGGTTGGCCTCGCCACGCGGATGGTTAATACCGGTGACGAACACCAGTTCGCCGCCCATCACCCATTCGGCAATGCCTTCGTTCTCCGCCACGTAAGGCCAGCGCACCCGCCGCTGCAGGTTGCGTGCACCGGCCCGCACGGTCATCTCTTCTAGACCGGGCAGCCCCAGCAGCTCATCGAGTGCCAGGCTCACGGCTTGGCCTGTGCCACGGGGCGCACGCGCGCACCGACTTCAAGCAGGACGATGTAGCACAGCGCTGAAGCACCGATACCCACCAGCGGGGCGACCCACGGCGAGCTGTAGGCCAGCACCGCCCCCACTGCGTAGGCGAACAGGCCGGCGCGGTTGTAGCGCGGCAGGCTGACCGAAGCCAGGGTCGGATACTTGCCACGGTGGCGGTACCAGAAGTCGGCCATGATCACCCCGCCGACCGGCGGAATGATCGAACCCAGCAGCACCAGGAATGGAATCAGCCATTCATACATGCCACCGATCGCCAGCACGATGCCCACGCCGGCCGCCACCAGCGTGGCAGTACGACGACGCTCGCTGCGCACCAGGTGGCAGGTTGCCGCCGCGACGTTGTAGATGGTCGGGCCCTGAATGGTCCAGAGGTTCAGGCACAGCATCACCACGGCGGCGAACGACAGGCCCTGCAGCATCATCACTTCGACGATATCGGCTTGCTGGTAGACCATCGCGCACCAGGCGCCTGCCACCACCATCAGGCCGTTACCCACCAGGAACGCCACGACGCTGGCCGTGACCGCCACCCGGCCACTGCGCGACAGGCGTGTCCAGTTGGTGGCCTGGGTGGCGCCGCTGGCGAAGGTGCCGAAGACCATGGTCACCGCTGCCGAGAAGCTCATCGCCTCGTGCGGCACCACGGCCATCAGCCCTTCGAAACCGCCCACGTGCCGGGTGGCGATGACCATCGAAATCACCAGTAGCACGAACATCAGGGGCACCGACAGCCGTGACAGCCAATCCAGCCCCTTGAAGCCAATGATCGCAGTGATGCTGAAGCCCAATCCGAACAACACCATCAGCGGAATGGTCAGGCCCTCGGCCAGCCCCAGCAGCTTGACCAGCACGATCGCCACTGTCGCCGTGCCCCAGGCGTACCAGCCCAGCTCAGCGAAACCCAGCAGAAAATCGGAGAGCCGGCTGCCCGATTCACCAAAACAGAAACGCCCCATCAGCACTGTGTTCAGGCCACTGCGCGAGGCGATGAACGCGAGCGTTGCCGCATAGATCGCCAGCAAGGTGTTGCCGATGGTGGCAATCCACAGCATGTCGACGAAATTGAAGGCCATGCCCAGCTTGCCGCCAGCGAACATGGTGCCGGTGAAGAAGGTGAAGCTGAACAGGACCATGGCAATCGGCAGCAGGCCCTTGCGGGCGTGCTGGGGGGCTTCGGTCAGGGGGAATTCGCCGGGTGAGCTCATTTTTATAGTGTTCCAGTGTTGGGGGGTTGGCGCTGGCGGAGCAATAAGTGGGCCGGATCCAGGGTAGACAATGTTCGGACTGGGAATTGGGCTTTAACGATACCCATTAATGTGCAACACGCACATAAATTACTGATCAGGGCGAAAATTTGTGGGCTTTATATCTCATTTTGATGCACGCGTGCACCTTTGGGTGGCGGACTTGCGCCTGCGCACCGCGGGATTTCCAGCGCTTTGCGCTGACGAAGACCTTGAGCATCACAGCTATCCTTTTATGGCAGTACAATCATGGCCGCACCGCGCCAAGTCTCGGTGATGCCTATCGGTTCAGGACTTCTCAATGCCCTACCCCATCGAACAGAAACTTGTCGTCGGCGTTGCCTCCAGTGCGCTGTTCGACCTCGCTGAGTCCGACGACATCTATCAAAGTGAAGGCGTCGAAGCCTATCGCCAGCATCATGAAGCGAACCTCGACAATCCCTTCCCCAGGGGCGTGGCTTTTCCGTTCATCCGCCGCTTCCTGAGCATCAACAAGGCCTTTCCCGGGCAACTGCCAGTTGAAGTGGTGCTGCTGTCGCGCAACTCGCCGGAAACCGGGCTGCGGGTGTTTCGCTCTATCACGCATTACGGCCTGGACATCAGCCGCGCGGCCTTCATGTCTGGCCGCTCGCCCTACGAGTACATCCCGGCCTTCAATGCTTCGCTGTTCCTCAGCGCCAACGAAGAAGACGTGCAGCGCGCCATCGACGCCGACTATCCCGCCGGCCTGGTGCTGCCCACACGCATCTACGACGACGAGATCGACACCGAGCTGCGCGTGGCCTTCGACTTCGACGGCGTGATCGCCGACGACGAAGCCGAGACGGTCTACAAACAGCACAACAACCTCCATGACTTCCAGGCCCACGAGTTCGCCCGCAAGGCCATCCCGCATCAGCCGGGGCCGCTGGCGGACCTGTACCGCAAGCTCTCGCACATTCGCACCCTCGAAGACCAGAAGCTTGCACAAGACCCTGACTACAAGCGCATCCTGCGCATTGCCATCGTCACAGCGCGCAACGCACCATCCCATGAGCGCGTGGTGACCACCTTGAAAAACTGGGGCGTTTCGCCAGATGAATCGTTCTTTCTGGGTGGGATGGAGAAGGACCGTGTGTTGTCCATCCTCAAGCCGCACATGTTCTTCGATGACCAGCGCAGCCACCTGTTCTCGGCGGCCGGTAACCTGCCGATGGTGCATGTGCCGTTCGGGGTGGCCAACCGCAACGTCGCCAGCCAGCCGGCGCAGGAGGTCATGACTCAGGGCACCGGCGAGGCTACGAGTGAACAGGCGACAGGCCGATAAAGGCCGCATGCCTAGCGTTTGTCCTGCAGCATTTGCCCACGTATCTGCTCCCAGCCCATTCGCCGCTCCGCCGCCTCTTGCCACTGCGCCCGTTGCGGCTCGCGCTGCACGATTGGCAACAGCAGCGGCGGCAAGCGCTCCACCTGACTGCTGCGGGTGAATATGCACAGGCGGGTGTAGTCAGGTAGTTGGTGGAGCTTGGCCCCGAGCAGGCTGTGCGGGCACAGCAACAGCAGGTCACCGAAGGCGAACAGCTGGTAGGCCCTGACCTGCACCTTGCCATCGTGACGCAGACGGCTGTGCCAGAGCAGCGGATCGATATCGGCCAGTGTCACCTGTCGATCGAGCACGTAGCGCTGGGAGAAACCCTGGCGTACTTCCAGACTGCCGGCCACCGAATAGGTGATGCTCGACATCGCGCCCTTCGCAGTGGTGAGGAAGATCACGAAGAACAGCAAGGCGCCGCCGATGCCTGCGGCGAACTTGCGGTAGATATCGCCCTTGAACACGAAGTACAACATCGAAGGCAGCAGGCTCATCAGCAGCCTGAACAGTGAAAAGCCTGCCACGAACGACACCGCCGCCTCGTTATCCCGCCCGACGTAGGTGTCGATGATCAACAGCATCGACAACGAACTGGCGATGACGGCGAACACCAGGGTGAACGAAAGAAAGATCCCAAGAAACCAGCGATCGGCCTTGCCCTTGTTCTTCGGCACCGCGAGAACGAACAACGACCTGAACGACCGGGAGAAGAACAGCGCGGCAAACGCCAGCACGGTGGCTACCGAGATCAACAGCATGGCAACGCCGGGGCTGAGCATTCGATGATGGAAGAAGCCCAGGACGATGAAGGCGGCGTAGCCCACCGCCAACGGGATCACCAGCCACAGCGCGACATGGCGGGTGAGCCAGCGCACCCTGCCGAACAGCGATACCGCCGTGCCGTAGAGCCACGACGAGCCCATCAGGATGATCAGGTGCGAGAACATCACCGCGACGACCACAAACATCCATGCGGCGAGTGACGACTTGGAATCCAGCGCCGACATGAACAGGTCGGCGCGACCGATGGCCCGGGTGTAGATGTACAGGCTCACGCTGCCGAGGAAGGTCCCGAGGAACACCAGCGTGACGGTGAACGGCGTCCAGTGCGTCAGCACCCGCTTGAGGTTCTTGCGAAACACCTGGGCGAAGGTCGGGCGCACGCGGCGCACCCGGAGTTTAGCGGATTGCGAGGTCCTGCTCATTTCGAGGCCTGTCCATGGTCTGCAACTACGAGGCCGGGGAATCTATCACGCTTGCCCGCGTGAATCCCGGTGTCTGCTTGCCGATGCGTCCTGCATCGACGGCTTGCGGTATCGCTAGGCCCCCTCCTCGACAGGCACCTCACCGCGTACGATGGTCAGTTGGCCGTCGATCATCGCCTTGCTCATGCCGCACAGGTAATGGGTGGCGCGCATGAGCGGTTCGGCATCCTGTGGTTTGTCGATGGCTCGTCGGGTGAGTTCGGTCACGCAGCCGAGCAGCGTGGAAATTTCCATCAGCGTTTCCTTCGGCGGCAGCCCGGGTATCGCCTGGACCCAGGCCATGCGTGGCTCGCGGCGGATACGTGCGGGCGCGCTGACCAGTTTCAGGCTCCCGCGCTTATTCGATTGGTCGTCGTTGTCCATGGCTCCCCCAGCGTTGGTTGAAAAGCGCCCGTCGCACACCCTCGCCCGTGTTCCAGCCCGACCCACGCGAACCTGGCGTGTGTCTCTGCCCGTCGGCTGAAAACGCGGTGACGATGTGCGACTGGCCCCGGGAGAGTAGAAGCACGGACGCCGCCACACAACGGCAAAACCCGGGGAAATGGTATCCCCGGAAATGCCCTACGATGTATTAGGAAGGTTCGCGAAATAGCCCCTAGGCCGGTCGCAATCCGCAAGCATGCGCCGACCACGGCGCGTCATCAGGAAGTCCATTCCTCACCACCCGGCCAGTCCTTGGTGGGGATATCGGCCAAGGTGCCGTCCTTGATCCCGTCGATGCCGTAGCGCTCGATCGAATCGCCCAGCAACGAGCCGAACTTGTCCGACTTGACCTGCTCCTGCCCTTCCTTGACCAGGCCCGGGATGATCGCCGCCAGCACCGCCACGCCCGCGCCGAGGAAACCCAGCACCCCGGCCGTGGCCGCCAGGCCCGGAAGGAAGCGCGGCAGGTTGGCGCCAAGCAGGCCGAGGCCGCCCTCCACCGCCGAGGCACTGCCCGCCAGCACGCCCAACGAGCCGGCAGTGATGCCGAAGCCACCGGCCAGCTTGTCGCCACGACGCAGCGCGTTCACACCATCGAAGATGCCATAGGCGCCGGCCACGATACCGGCCAGCCCGCCGATGCCTTTAGCAGCTTCCTCGAAGTTCTTCGCCACCACCTTGGCGTGCTTGCCATCCTTGACGTTGGCCTTGACCTCATCGAGCAGGTCGAGCATCACCTTGCCATCCTTCATGTCGGTCAGCGTCTGCTCACCGTTCTTGATCGCTTTGGTCAAGTGCTCCTGGTAACCCTTGGAACCGCCTTCGATCAGCACCGTGGTGGTCTGCACCGACCCGGTGGTGATATCGACGATGTTGCGATCGGTGAGCTTGCCGCCGCTCTGCGCGCCGCGGGCGATGGTGACACCGGCCAGGAACAGGCCGCTCACCCCGTGCAGCACACCGCTGCCATAGGCGCCCTTGGCGTTGCCGTTGGGGTCGAAGTCCGACAGCTTGCCCATCTTGTCCAGGGCCTTGGTGCCCTGGCGGAACAGGTCCCAGTTGCCACGGAAGCCCGCCAGCACCTGGTCGGTGGTGGCCACTGTGCCATCCTGGTTGAGCAACAGCTCGGGGCTCTCGTCGCGCATCTGGTCGATCAGCTTGCGCACCTTGTCCTCGTCCAGCTCTTCGCCACCGTCCTTGCCGAACGTGGTCTTGAGGTCGTCGAAGCTGGCGTCCTTGAACAGGTTCTCCTGGGTGATGGTGGAGAAGTTGTCGTTGAGCTGCTTGTCATACTCGGCGGTGAACTGCGGGTCGAGTGCCGAGTTGTAGAGCGCCACCTCCAGGCTGAACTCCGCGGCGGCCTGCGCTGGCGAGTTCTCCTTGAGCAGTTCGCGCATGCGTTCGCCGGTGGCCAACTTATCCTTGTAGAAGGTCTTGAAGTCTTCATTGTGCGACGACTTGCCGACCGCGCCCTGGATCGCCTTGGCGTCGTCGATACCGAGGATCGACTGCAGGCTGGTGGCGGTGGCATAGAAGCTGGCCAGCGCAGTGTGCTGGTCGGTCTTGCCATCCTTGGTGTTGGCGTCCCAGGCAGCGTCCAGCGCCTTGCCAGACTTGACCTCATCTTCGTAGGTCTTGCTGACGGCATCCTTGAGCCCAGGGTTTTCCTCGAACAGCGTCTTCACTGCCTCATCGCCCGCGCTCTTGAGATAATCGGCGGTTTCCTTGTCGTTCTGCAGGATGGCCATGTGGTCGTTGATGTCTTCCAGCAGCTTTTGCGGCTCCCAGATCGCACCGGAACGGTTGGCGATGGCGACCTTTCCGTAGTCGCTGTTCCACACCCCGGCATTGGCGCCGTCGACCACCAGTTTCTGCGCCTCCTGCAGATCCAGCAGTACGGCGGCCTTTTCCTCGGCGCTGTACTTTTCCGGGTGGGCGAAGACATCCTCGCCCAGCTTGCGGGTGTCGACCTTGCCGGTGACATTGCCGGCGGCGACATCGGTGATCAGGCTGGCCAGCCCTTGGGCATCGGTGGGTGAGCCGCTCTTCAGCCAGTTCTGCACGTCCTCGCGACTGACCTTGCCGTCAGGCTTGTCGCCAATGTTGTTGCTGGCGGTATCGACCTTGCGGAATGCGCCTGGCTGGGCGAAGAAGTTCAGCGCTTCTTGCTCCTGCTTGCTCAGTTGCGGATTCTGCTTGAGGTAGTCCTTGATGTTGTCTGCGGTGACTGCGCCGTCGGCGCCAGTCTTGCCGCGGATCGAATCGTACTTGGCATCGAAGATCGCTCCATACTGGGCGATCTGCTTGGAGCCTGCATCGGCATCTGGATTGGCCTTGAGGAAATCCTTGTAGCTGCCAACCTGATCGAAGCCTTCAGGCTTGGCCAGCGACTCGAAACCGAACTTGCCGAAGTCCTGCAGGCGCCCGGCCTCGGTGCCGTGACGCGCCTCGCCGCTCTTGGTGAAGCCATCGACACTGCTGTTGGCCACATCCTTGCCGGTGAGCGCCTTGCCGTCCTCGTCATAGCCCACCACTCGGTCGAGCACCTGGCTGGCCCGGAAGGCGGCGTTGGGATCATTGTCGAAATCGCCGACCTGCTCCCTCAGCGCATCCTTCACCCCGCTCTGGTTGCCGAGGTTCTTGAGCAGCGGATTGTCATCGATGATGTCCTGCGCCGAACGCTTGTCGTCCTCGGGCAGTTCCCAGACAACGCCGGCCTTTTCCGCTGCCTCGCGACGCTTGTCATCCTTGCCCACGTCGTCGACATGCTGCAGCTCGCCCTTGAGGCTCTCGAACCCGTACTTGCCAAAATCCTGCAGGCGCCCGGCTTCGGTGCCATGCCTGGCATCGCCGCCCTTGGTGAAACCGTCGATGCTGGTGTTGTCGACATCCTTGCCGGCCAAGCGCTCGCCGTTCTCGTCGTAGCGCACCACGTGGTCCAGCACCTGGGTCGCGCGATAGGCCGCATCGGCATCGTGCTCGAAGTCGCCGACCTGCTCCTTGAGCATGTCCTTGACCCCGCTCTGGTTGCCCAGGTTCTTGAGCAGTGGGCTGTCGTCGATGATCTGCTGCGCCGAACGTTTGTCGCCTTCGGGGCGCTCCCACCGGATACCCGCCGCCTCGGCCTTGCTGCGTGCCTCGGGGTCATCGTTGACCGCCTCGATGTGCTTGAGCTCCCCCTTGAGGTTTTCCCAACCGTACTTGCCGAAGTCCTGCAAGCGCCCGGCCTCGGTACCGTGCTTGGCATCACCGCCCTTGGTGAAACCATCGACCTTGCCGTTGTCGATATCGCCACCGACCAGCCGCGAACCGCCCTCGTCGAAGCGCTCGATGTGGTCCAGTACCTGGGTGGCGCGGTAGGCCGCATCGGCGTCGTGCTCGAAATCTCCGACCCGCTCGCGCAGCTTGTCCTTTACCCCGCTCTGGTTACCGAGGTTCTTCAACAGCGGGCTATCGTCGATGATTTCCTGTGCGGAACGGTTGTCGTCCTTCGGGCGCTGCCATTCGATGCCGGCGTCCTTGGCCTTGGCACGATCGACCGCATCGCCCCAGTCGGCACTGGCGTCCTTCTTGGTGAGCGTCTTGATATCGGAGGCGTTGGTGACCGGAGCTGACATGCGCGTTCTCCCTGAAGGTGGCTGCCGGGTTGGCGGGCCCGAGGTGTGTGAGTGCAGGGAAAAGCAGCGAGATGACTGAACGATGACAGCCATGCTGGCGATCAGCCGCTTTTCGCAGCTGCACGCCCGTGATCATTGGGCGTATCGCGCCTGTGAAACGTTGTGAAATCACCCGATGGAACATCTGTCGGTCTTAGGCCTCCCACACTAACGCAGGGCGAAAGGCGCGCTGCCCATGAAGATCCGGAGGCTTGTCCTGTATGAAAAAGATCCTGATGGTGCTGACATCCCACGACCAGCTCGGTAACACCGGCAAGAAAACCGGCTTCTGGCTGGAGGAATTTGCCGCCCCTTACTACGTGTTCATCGACGCTGGCGCGCAGATCACCCTCGCCTCCCCCAAAGGCGGCCAGCCACCGCTGGACCCGAAGAGCGACGAGCCCGACGCCCAGACCGACGCCACCCGCCGCTTCCAGCAAGACACCGAGGCGCAGATCGCTCTGGCCGACACCATTCCGTTAGGAGAAATCGACCCTTACGACTTCGACGCCGTGTTCTATCCAGGTGGTCATGGGCCGCTGTGGGACCTGGCCGAGGACAAGGATTCGATCACCCTGCTCGAGGCCCTGTACGCCTCGAACAAACCCATCGCTGCGGTATGCCATGCACCGGGGGTGTTCAAGCAGGTCAAGGCAGCGGATGGCGAGTCGGTTGTGAAAGGCAAGCGCGTCACCGGTTTCACAAACAGCGAGGAAGAGGCTGTCGGGTTGACCGATGTGGTGCCGTTTCTGGTGGAGGACATGCTCAAGGCCAACGGCGGTGAGTACTCGAAGGCCGCCGATTGGGCGAGCTACGTGGTCGAGGATGGCAATCTGATCACCGGCCAGAATCCGGCGTCGTCCGAGGCGGCGGCGCAAGCGCTGCTCAAACGTCTGGAGCACGAACCAGGCGCTTGAGACAAATGGCAAAGGCGCGGCCCGCTCCCTGAGATGCACGGTCTCTGTAGGAGCGGGCTCGTCCCGCGATCACCGGCAAAGCCGGTGCCATCCCCACCACCGATACAGACGGACTCACATCACCAACCAACCCCGAGCACCCGGCGGCTGGCAACCCCACCCAGCATCGGTGACAATCGCCCCTCACTTCCGCATCGACCGCGACACCCCTGCCGCCAACCGCAACTGCGCACCCGCTCACCCGTGCTGCACCACGACGGCCGCAACCTCGCCTCGGCGCTGCAGACCATCATCGAGACTGGTGACGTCGAAGACCTGGTTGCCGCGCTGGATGACGCATTTCCCGGCAGCCGCCTGGAGATCGATGCACCACCTGGCGGGCTGTTCAGCGTAAGGCTTTACCAGCACGGGCTGTTGCGGCCGCTGGGCGGGACGGAACTGTCGGACGGCACCTTGCGTTATCTGTTGCTGATGGCCGCCCTGCTGACGCCACGCCCGCCGTCACTGATGGTGCTCAACGAACCAGAAACCAGCCTGCATACCGACCTGCTGCCGGCGCTGGCGCGCTTGATCATCCGCGCGTCGCAGCGTAGCCAGGTGTGGGGGGTGTCGCACAGCAGGCCGTTGATCGAGGCACTGACGGCGTGTGAAGGGTGCAATGTGCTGGAGCTTGAGAAGGATCAGGGGCAGACGCAGTTGCGCGGGGTCGGGTTGCTGGATGAGCCGTTGTGGCGGTGGGTGGACTGAGCCTTCGAGGCATCACTGCTCCCAGTGCCGCTCGTCAAAATTGTTCCCCCGCTCTCCAGACCATCGCACACCTGCTTCCCACGGGAAATCCGTGTTCATACTCTTCATTCAACAGTGTTGACAGCCTTTCATTGACGTATTGGTCGGATTCAATCTGAAAACCGAGACGAGCGTAGAACGGAGCATTCCACGGTACGTCTTTGAAGGTTGTGAGAGTCAGCGCATGCAGCTCATTGAGCTCAACATAAGCCTGCGCCGTTTGAACGAGCTGTCGCCCTATGCCCTGCCCTTGCAGGGTGTGTCGAACGGAAAGTTCATGGATATGAAGGTCTCTACCGTAGATATCGGCACTGAGAAATCCTTGCGGGCGATTTTCAGCGTCGATGGCCACCCAGCACGTCGAGCGCTCGATGAGCTCAAGATGCCGTTCAACCGGCATAGGAGGAGAATCAGCGAGCCAGCTTAACCCTTCAAATGCACGGAAGGCTTGCGCGGCAGAACGCTCGATTGAGAGTAAGCGGCTCGCATCCTCAGGCACAGCAACGCGGACAGTCGTAAACATAGCTACCCGAAGTCTGGATCGCGGGATGAAAGCCTGGAGCACTCTAGTATCAGCAAGGCTTTGACCATTTGTTGCGCCGCTTCGGAAGTGGCGCTCGCTGCCACTGGCGTTAGCATTCGATGCCAACGATCCATTGGGTCTTGGCCGCATTGCTGCGGTCCAGATCAGGGCGCCGCACGGCAGGCTGGGTACAGCCGCGCGGTACGATGTACGGCTGGGCGACCGCAGCCGCTTCGGCGAGCTCCATCGGCTTGCCATCGTCACGTTCGACGGTGATGAAGAACGGCTGGTAGAACGGAATGATGTAGGCATCGAGGGTATAGCGCGCACCATTGGCCTCAAGGTTGGCGTGGTACTCATCGAAACGGGTCAGGCGACTGGTGTCGAGCTTGTCCTGCACCGCGCAACCAACCATGAAAAGCCCGAGCAAGGCGCCGGTGCACAGTGAAATCGTGTTCATTACAACTCCTTTTGAGGTTAGTCCGGGTGGGCGCGCCGGGACATTAAAGGCGTGCGGGGTGGTCGTCAAGCGAGCGGCACTACTTGAGCGACAGGATGATGCGGATCACGGTCACCGCGCTAAAAAAGGAATGTGTGGCTGGCGAATTAGGTGCTTGTGGGCTATTGGAGTCGAGCGTAGCAGGAGCGGTAACTGGCTACGACGCGGATGCGTTATGGAGGCATAGATAGCTCGTCATCGAAGGAAGATCATTTTCCCTACCGGCATAAGGCTGAACGAAAATTGCCGGAATAGTCGAATCTAACGAAATACCACTACCCCTCAAGCCATCAAGCTACCGTCGCTCGCTATTTCGTATGCGCCGCGACTCTCGCTTCGCCGATATAGAATGCGCACGGGTCTCGTATGCACGATGAATTCGAAAAACCACCATTTTCCGACAAAACCCTTGAAACCGATAAGTGTTAATTAGGTAAAGGGACATAAGAACAGGAAAAGAGGCAATCAGATCCGGAAACCTATGCTCACTGGTCGTCAAGGTTATACAAGCGATAGCTAAACAAATCATTAGGCCACCGACCAAATAACGAAGCGTGGAAATACGTCCATAACAGAGGCCCACAATGAACCCTCCCAATAGTCCTGAAGCCACCATAATCGCAGCCACGACAGCCCCGATATCTACTGTGGCCACACGAGATATCAGCACCTCAAGCTGGACCACTGCCGTCGCATATGCTATCTCTGCAAAGACAGTCGCACACAAGAAGCAGGGCAGGTACCGTCGAGGATAAGTCAATCGCCATTGTGGAAACATTAGTCCTCACCCGCCTGGATTACACTGACCGCGAGCGCCCGAACCGATCCGCTCCCCGCTATGCCCAAAACACCGCCCAACGTTTCAAGCAACATGGCTTTAGTGGCTTGATTGAGCTCGCGAGGTGTATACCGCTTTCGAACTTGCCCGTTCCTTTGTTTAAGCTTTAGCTGCTTGGCTGATAACGATGGATGCCGAAGCTTAAGAAGCTCAATAGTCAACGAGCGTCGCTGTTGCCTGCTGAGCGGGCTAAGCAACCGATACCATGACGCCCCCGTAGCGGACTTTCTGACCAAAATGGTCTTGATCGTATTAAATGACGAACCCACAACGGATAGCAACGACACAACATCCAGCAATTGCCCGAGCAGCGTAAACCAAAGTTGATCATCAAGGGTGTCATTCTTCGACGGTTCCGTTACCTCCCAATAGGTCCGAGCCACACCGAAACCACACTGCCCTAAGCTAGCCATAACTCCAGCGGCCCCAATGGACGCAAGAAACATTGACGTTCCGCCAGAGAAGGGGGTCAGAGAACCACCCAAAATGAAAACAATCCCACTGATGATCACAGTTGAACACGCTAACCCCATGTTCAGAGCTTCGGTCAATACTTCCGATGGCCTACCGCTCTCGTAAGTTCGTTCAACGTAGGCTTCGGCGGTGATGACAGCAGTCTGCTCTTGAAACACGATCTTTAAGGGAGACGTCCTACAGAGTGGAAGAAACTCACGTAGCGTTAGAATATTGTAGTCAACATCGATATACACTACAGCCGCACCCACAATCACCGGGTCACGATCAATTGTGTCGTACAGTTTTTGAAGATCGACAAGCCTTTCAATGCGTTGCCGTAAAAAGTAGCTCGAAGGGCTGGCGCCTAGCAGACTGAGATCTCGAGAGCTCATGGGACATCCTGTTCCGATTGCGCAAACGCGCTGATGCGTGAAGCTCGCAACGTACGGATTCAGTGCCCGTGAGTATGTCGGACGCTTCCGAAAATTCAGTTCGGCCGTCCTGGCTCACCCTGATATTTCGCAACACAAAGAAAAAGCCACTATCCTTCAAGGAAAACGGCTTAGTCTTCGTACCATCCAAAAGGCTCAGAGAATTGGTGTCAACTTAAACGCGAGAATCAATTTCCGATGTCTGCTGCATCAGCCCATGGCTGAGATCCTGCACCAGCGCCTTGGCAATCCCGCTCAGATAATGTGCCGCACACAACAACGTGCCCGCGTCGTCGACCTCGACTATCGCCAAGTCAGTCAACTGGTCGACGCAGGACAATAGCAGTGTGGACTGCTCCAGCGCATGGTTCATCGAGTGGCCCGCCACGACTCGAAACAGCGGCCTGGTGATGTTGGCCACGCCACCAGGGCCGAAGGCACCAACGCCGGTGGTTTCGATTTGCAGGTTGTCTGAGGTATCAGAATCCTTGCTCATTTTAAATCTCCTTGCGTAGGTCTCCGGCATGCCTGGATAGAAACAATGAGGCTGGAGCCCGATGCCGTGAGCCCGCCACGCCAAACCGTGCGTCTGGGTCAAGAGGCAGAAAAGCCTTGAATAGGAAGTGCCAGCGCGCTCAGTGCTTCAATTGCACGCGGCTTAACGCCATTTCTACTAAAGAACGAGCATTCTCTATTTCGTGCATGGTGGCCAACGTCAGGACCTGGCCTGAAGGAGTGGTGTGGATCAGTACGGATGTTGGGCGACGGTCAGCGCAGACGAGGGACTCGGGTGGAGAACGAGGACCCTTCGTGAAAAAAGAGGGCACCCCTTACTTGGAGCCACATCATGTAAATAGGCTCTCAGACAGCGGGCTAGATCATCCATGCTACGTTGGTGCTGTATGCCCTACGTGCCACCGAGAAATTCACTCCGGGATGGACGGGGCAATACGAAACGATCTATTGAAAAAATATTTGGGAGAGATAGAACTCCTATAGGCTTTCATACCTCCTCTCTTCAGGTATAAATTTTTGTATAGATGTCCAGCGTCTTCGACGCTATAACGAAAAAGCCCAGTCATCTCTGACTGGGCTTTTTCGTTTCAATAATGGTCGGGACGGAGTGATTCGAACACTCGACCCCTTGCACCCCATGCAAGTGCGCTACCGGGCTGCGCTACGCCCCGACTGGGCTTGAAGCATGTTCTCGATACTGCTGAGAACGAAAAGAAATGTACCCTAACCTTTTGATTAATGAAAGCTTTTTTTCAAAAAAATCCATTCATCGCCAAGCAGGTTACTTCTTCAACACCACCAGCACATCCTCCAACTCGGCAATCATCTGTCGAATCAGCTGCTTGTACTGGGTCGTGTCATCCTTGGCCTCATCACTGGACATGCGCAAACGCGCACCGCCGATGGTGAAGCCCTGGTCATACAGCAAGGCGCGGATCTGGCGGATCATCAGCACATCTTGGCGCTGATAATACCGCCGGTTTCCGCGGCGCTTGACCGGGTTGAGCTGCGGGAACTCTTGTTCCCAGTAACGCAGCACGTGCGGTTTTACCGCACAGAGCTCACTGACTTCACCGATGGTGAAGTAGCGTTTGCCCGGAATGGGGGGCAGCTCGTCGTTATGGCTTGGTTCCAGCATAGGCCTCAACCCGGGCTTTCAGTTTCTGCCCTGGACGAAAGGTGACGACGCGCCGTGCGGTAATCGGGATTTCTTCCCCTGTCTTGGGGTTGCGGCCCGGCCGCTGGCGTTTGTCGCGAAGGTCGAAGTTGCCGAATCCGGACAACTTGACCTGCTCGTTCTCCTCAAGCGCGTGACGAATTTCTTCGAAAAACAACTCGACCAGCTCCTTGGCCTCGCGCTTGTTAAGCCCCAGCTCCTCGTACAGCCTTTCGGCCATCTCAGCTTTCGTCAGAGCACCCATGCCGTTATTTCCTTAACGTGGTGTTCAACCTTTGTTCGAGCGAGGTGAGGATATTTTGCAGGGTGGTGTTCACCTCATCGTCGTTAAGAGTGCGCGATGGATGCTGCCAGGTCAAGCCGACCGCGAGGCTTTTTCTATCAGGATCAATACCTTTACCCTGGTAGACATCAAACAGCCTGAGGTCTGTGAGCCATTCCCCTGCATTGTCACGAATTAGTTCAAGCACGGCGCTCGACGCCACGTCACGTCCTGCGATCAACGCCAGGTCACGACGGGTTTCAGGGAACTTGGACAGTTCGCTAAATTTCGGCAGACGACCTTCGACCACCTCACCCAGTACCAGCTCGAAGACGAACACCGGACGCTCCAGGCCGAGGGTCTTGGCCAGCTCCGGGTGGATCGCGCCCAGGTAGCCCACTTCCTTGCCGTCGCGCTCGATGCGGGCGGTTTGGCCAGGGTGCAGGGCTGGGTGCTTGCCTGCGCTGAAGCTGAAGTCGGAGAGCGCGCCGGAGTAGCCCAGCAGGGCTTCGACGTCGGCCTTCATGTCGAAGAAATCGACACTGTCACGGCCATTGGCCCAGCCTTCCGGCAGGCGGCTGCCGGTGATCACGCCGGCGATCATCGGTTGCTGCTTGAGGTCGCCCAACTGGCCGACGAAGCGCAGGCCGCTTTCGAACAGGCGTACGCGGTCTTGCTGGCGGTTAAGGTTGTGCTGCAGCGCCTTGACCAGGCCCGGCCAGAGCGAGGCGCGCATCGCGGCCATGTCGCTGGAGATGGGGTTGGCCAGCATCAGCGGCTCGACGCCAGGGGTGAACAGCTCGAACAGCTTGGGATCGATGAAGCTGTAGGTGATGGCTTCCTGGTAGCCGCGGGCGACCAGCAGGCGACGCAGGACCGGCAGTTCGCCGCGCGATTCCGAACGAGCCTTGGGGGCCAGGCGGGCTTGCGGGTAGCGAACCGGCAGATTGTTGTAGCCGTACAGGCGCGCCAGCTCTTCGATCAGATCGACTTCGAGGCTGATGTCGAAGCGGTGGCTCGGGATCTCGACAGTCCACACCCCTGCCCCATTGGCGCTGGTTTTCAGCTCCAGGGCGTTGAGCAGTTGTTCGATCTGGGCCGGTGCCATGTCCATGCCGAGCATCTGGCTGACGCGTTCGGCGCGCAGGGTGACCGGAGCAACCTTGGGCAGGTGCTGCTCGCTCACGGCTTCGACGATCGGGCCGGCTTCGCCGCCGACGATCTCGAGCAGCAGGGCGGTAGCGCGCTCCATGGCTTCGCGGGCCAGTTGCGAGTCGACACCGCGCTCGTAACGGTGCGAGGCATCGGTGTGCAGGCCGTAGGAACGGGCCTTGCCAGCAACGGAAACAGGCTCGAAGAAGGCGCTCTCCAGGAACAGGTCGCGGGTCTTCTCGGTGTTGACACCACTGTGCTCGCCACCCATGACGCCGGCGATGGCCAGGGCGCGGGTGTGGTCGGCGATGACCAGGGTGTCGCTACGCAGGGCAACTTCCTGACCGTCGAGCAGGACGAGCTTCTCACCCTCCTCGGCCATGCGCACGCGGATGCCGCCGTTTATTTCGGCGAGGTCGAAGGCGTGCATCGGCTGGCCGAGTTCGAGCATCACATAGTTGGTGATATCGACGGCTGCGTCGATGCTGCGTACGTCGCTGCGACGCAGGCGCTCGACCATCCACAGCGGGGTCGGCTTGCTCAGGTCGACGTTGCGGATGACGCGGCCCAAGTAGCGTGGGCAGGCAGCGGGGGCACTGACTTCGACCGGGCGTACTTCGTCGTGGGCAGGTGCGATGGCCGGAACCACCGGACGGGTAACCGGGACGTCGTACAGGGCGCTGACGTCGCGTGCCAGGCCGGCCACCGACAGGCAGTCGCCGCGGTTGGGGGTCAGGCCGATTTCGATGCTGGCGTCGTCCAGGTTGAGGTACTGGCGAATGTCTTCACCCACCGGCGCGTCGGCTGCCAGCTCCAGCAGGCCGTCGTTCTCTTCACTGATCTGCAGCTCGGCGGCCGAGCACAGCATGCCGAAGGATTCGACGCCACGCAGCTTGGCCTTCTTGATCTTGAAGTCGCCAGGCAGTTCGGCGCCGATCATGGCGAACGGGATCTTGATCCCCGGGCGCGCATTGGGGGCGCCGCACACCACCTGGAAGGTTTCCTGGCCGTTGCTGACCTGGCAGACACGCAGCTTGTCGGCGTCCGGATGCTGCTCGGTGGCGAGGATCTCGCCCACCACGATGCCGCTGAACTGGCCAGCCGCCGGGGTGACGCTGTCGACTTCCAGGCCGGCCATGGACAGGCGGGCGACCAGTTCGTCACGGGAGACTTGCGGGTTTACCCAACCGCGCAGCCACTGTTCACTGAATTTCATGCTGTTCTCCTGAAGATTGCGTCGAGGTGTGGCCTAGCGGAATTGCGCCAGGAACCGCAGGTCGTTGTCGAAGAACAGACGCAAATCGTTGACGCCATAGCGCAGCATGGCCAAGCGCTCGACACCCATGCCGAAGGCGAAGCCGGAGAATTCTTCCGGGTCGATGCCGGACATGCGCAGCACGTTCGGGTGGACCATGCCGCAGCCCATCACTTCCAGCCAGCCGGTCTGCTTGCACACGCGGCAGCCTTTGCCGGAGCACATCACGCACTCCATGTCGACTTCGGCGGACGGCTCGGTGAAAGGGAAGAACGACGGACGGAAACGCACCGCCAGCTCTTTCTCGAAGAACACCCGCAGGAACTCTTCGATGGTGCCCTTGAGGTCGGCGAAGTTGATGTCGCGGTCGACCAGCAGGCCTTCGATCTGGTGGAACATCGGCGAGTGGGTGATATCCGAGTCGCAGCGGTATACGCGGCCCGGGCAGACAATGCGGATCGGCGGCTGGGTGCTTTCCATGGTCCGCACCTGAACGGGCGAAGTGTGGGTGCGCAGCAGCATGTTGGCATTGAAGTAGAAGGTGTCGTGCATCGCCCGGGCCGGGTGGTGGCCGGGGATGTTGAGCGCTTCGAAGTTGTGGTAGTCGTCTTCGACCTCAGGGCCTTCGGCGATGCCGTAGCCGATGTGGGTGAAGAACTGCTCGATGCGCTCGAGGGTACGGGTAATCGGGTGCAGGCCACCGGTGGCCTGGCCACGGCCTGGCAGGGTGACATCAATGCATTCGGCAGCCAGGCGAGCGTTCAGCTCAGCCTCTTCGAAGGCGGCCTTGCGTGCGTTGAGCACGTCAGTGACGCGTTCCTTGGCGTCGTTGATCAGCGCACCGACCTTGGGGCGCTCTTCGGCTGGCAGGTTGCCCAGGGTCTTCATCACCTGGGTCAGCTCGCCCTTCTTGCCGAGAAATTGGACCCGGATCTGTTCCAGGGTATTGATGTCTTCAGCGCGCTCCACGGCCTCGAGGGCTTGGGAGACCAGCGCGTCCAGGTTTTCCATGTACAGACTCCAGATACGAAAATAGGGGAAGAGCTTTGAAGGCTCTTCCCCTATCGATGACGTTTTACACCCGCCGACACGGAGCGCCAGCGGATGATTGTCGCGGGTACTTAAGCCAGGACGGCTTTAGCTTTCTCGACAATCGCAGCAAACGCCGCTTTTTCGTTCACTGCCAGGTCGGCCAGAACCTTGCGGTCGATTTCGATCGACGCCTTTTTCAGGCCAGCAATCAGACGGCTGTAGGACAGGCCGTTGGTGCGGGCACCGGCGTTGATACGAGCGATCCACAGAGCGCGGAACTGACGCTTCTTCTGGCGACGGTCGCGGTAGGCGTATTGGCCTGCCTTGATGACCGCTTGCTTGGCAACGCGGAATACGCGCGAGCGTGCACCGTAGTAGCCTTTAGCCAGTTTCAGAATTTTCTTGTGACGCTTACGAGCGATGACGCCACGCTTTACACGAGCCATGAGTAACTTCCTCTATCTTTGACCGAAATTAACGTACGCGCAGCATGCGCTCGACTTTTGCCACGTCAGACGGGTGCAGCAAGCTGGCACCGCGCAGTTGACGCTTACGCTTGGTCGACATTTTGGTCAGGATGTGGCTCTTGAAAGCGTGCTTGTGCTTGAAGCCGGAAGCTGTTTTCAGGAAACGCTTCGCAGCACCGCTCTTGGTTTTCATTTTTGGCATGTTGGAACTCCGCATTCGATAAAATTACACAATAATCATCAGGCCTGCCGTGCCCGGGAGATTACTTCTTCTTTTTGGGAGCGATGACCATCATAAGCTGGCGTCCTTCCATCTTAGGATGCTGTTCGACGGTCCCGTATTCGACGAGGTCGGTTTCGACCCGTTTCAACAGTTCCATACCCAGCTCCTGGTGGGCCATCTCACGGCCGCGGAATCTCAGAGAGATCTTGGCCTTGTCCCCATCGGTAAGGAAACGTACCAGGTTGCGTAGTTTTACCTGGTAATCCCCTTCTTCCGTCCCTGGACGAAACTTGATTTCTTTAATCTGGATCTGCTTCTGGTTCTTCTTCGCTTCGTTGGCCTGCTTCTTCTTCTCGAAGAGATGCTTGCCGTAGTCCATCACCTTGCAAACAGGTGGGACAGCGTCAGCGGAGATTTCCACCAGATCCAGCTTCGCTTCATCAGCGATACGAAGCGCTTCATCAATCGAGACGATGCCAATCTGCTCGCCATCAGCGCCAATTAACCGAACCTCGCGTGCCGAGATATTCTCGTTGATCGGTGCCTTAGGTGCAGTTCGTTTATCGTTTCTCATTTCACGCTTAATAGTCATTACTCCGATTCTTGGCGACCACGCCGGGAAACCGCATGCGACAGGAGCTCAGCGAATTGCGCGACGGGCATGGAGCCCAGGTCTGCGCCTTCGCGAGTACGCACAGCGACGGTTTGCGTTTCGACTTCGCGGTCCCCTATAACCAAAAGGTACGGGACCCTCAGCAACGTATGCTCGCGGATTTTAAAGCCGATCTTCTCATTTCTCAAGTCGGACTTGGCACGGAAACCGCTTCCGTTCAACGTTTTTTCCACCTCGAGGGCGAAATCGGCCTGTTTGTCGGTGATATTCATGATCACCGCCTGGGTCGGTGCCAACCACGCTGGGAACACACCGGCGTAGTGCTCGATCAGCATGCCGATGAAGCGCTCGAACGAGCCGAGGATGGCGCGGTGCAGCATCACAGGACGCTTACGAGCGTTATCTTCGGCGATATAGCTTGCATCCAGACGCTCCGGAAGATTCGGATCGTACTGCAGAGTACCGCATTGCCAGTTACGACCGAGGCAGTCGCGCAGGGTGAACTCGATCTTCGGACCATAGAACGCGCCCTCGCCCGGCTGGTATTCCCAAGCCAGACCGGATTCGTTCAAGGCGTCGGCCAGCGCACCTTCAGCACGGTCCCACAGCTCTTCGGAACCGACACGCTTGGCCGGACGGGTGGACAGCTTCATGGCGACGTCGGTGAAACCGAAGTCCTTGTATACGTCCAGCGTCAGCTTGATGAAGTCGGCCGCTTCCTTCTTCACCTGCTCTTCGGTGCAGAAGATGTGGGCGTCGTCCTGCACGAAGCCACGCACGCGCATGATGCCGTGCAAAGCACCAGACGGCTCGTTGCGGTGGCAGGCACCGAATTCGGCAAGGCGCAGCGGCAGGTCGCGGTACGACTTCAGGCCCTGGTTGAACACCTGCACGTGGCACGGGCAGTTCATCGGTTTTACCGCGTAGTCGCGGTTTTCCGACGAAGTGGTGAACATGTTCTCGGCGTAGTTGGACCAGTGGCCGGAGCGCTCCCAGAGGATGCGGTCGACGACCTGCGGGGTCTTGATTTCCTGGTAGCCGTTCTCGCGCTGGACTTGGCGCATGTACTGCTCGAGCACCTGGTACACGGTCCAGCCGTTGGCGTGCCAGAACACCATGCCTGGGGCTTCTTCCTGCAGGTGGAAGAGGTCGAGCTGCTTGCCGATCTTGCGGTGGTCGCGCTTTTCGGCTTCTTCGATGCGCTGGATATAGGCCGCCAGCTGCTTCTTGTCAGCCCAGGCGGTACCGTACACGCGCTGCAGCTGCTCGTTCTTGGCGTCGCCGCGCCAGTAGGCGCCGGACAGCTTGGTCAGCTTGAACGCCTTGAGGAAACGGGTGTTCGGCACGTGCGGGCCACGGCACATGTCGACGTATTCTTCGTGATAGTACAGGCCCATGGCCTGCTCGTCCGGCATGTCTTCGACCAGACGCAGCTTGTAGTCTTCGCCACGGGTGCTGAACACATCGATGACTTCGGCACGCGGGGTCATCTTCTTGACGACGTCGTAGTCCTTGTCGATCAGCTGGTGCATGCGCTGTTCGATCGCAGCGAGGTCCTCGGGGGTGAAAGGACGCTCGTAGGCGATGTCGTAATAGAAGCCTTCGTCGATCACCGGGCCGATCACCATCTTGGCGGTCGGGTACAGCTGCTTCACCGCGTGGCCGATCAGGTGGGCGCACGAGTGACGGATGATCTCCAGTCCCTCTTCATCTTTGGGGGTGATGATCTGCAGGGTGGCGTCGTGTTCGATCAGGTCGCAGGCATCGACCAGTTTGCCGTCGACCTTGCCGGCCAAGGTGGCCTTGGCGAGGCCTGCACCAATGGATGCGGCAACTTCAGCTACGGTTACGGCCTTGTCGAACGAGCGTTGACTGCCATCGGGAAGAGTAATGGTGGGCATGGCGCCTCCTCTCCTAGTGGTGACCCCTACCAAAGGTCACGTGGGTTGGGATGAGCCAGTACAAGATCCGACCTGCCTTTCCCGGAGGAAAGCCTGCCTCACAGCGGCAGAAGCCTTTCGGCCTGTCAGGGGCGAACCAGAGTGACTGGAAAGAAAACTTGCGCGCTGGACGTGAACAGCTGCAAGCCGACCATGCTAGCACGCGGCCTGCGCGTGACGCAGAAATATTTGGAATTTACGCCGGAGCGGTGAACTTGTACGGAAAAATTCCTATCAGACCCTCTGAAGCATCCTACTCTTGATGAGACCTAACCCAAGGAGTGTCTGGTTATGCGAGTTCAGTCTCTTCTGGCCGCGTGTGCCGCGAGCGTCCTGCTGCTGCCACTGGCCGCCACCGCAGGTAACTTCCCCGCCGGCAAGGAGGCAGCCTACATGACCCAGTGCCAGCAAGTCGCGACCGGCCAGGGCGTGGACGCGGCAACGGCGAAGAAGCACTGCGATTGCGGCGCCCAAGCCATCAAAAAGAATTTCACTGATAAGGAGATCCAGGACCTCGACAGCACGGACGGCGTCGACGCCAAGTTGATGGCGAAAGCCCAGAGCGTGGTACAGGCCGCCTGCAAGCCAAAATGATGACCCGCCGAGCCGCACCGATCGCGCATTGTTTGCGCCAGATCAGTATCCGGCTAAGGTAAACAGCGCTACATAAGCAGAATTAGACTATGATGTTGCCGGTGCTCCGTAGCCTCGGCCGCATTGCACCACTGAAAAACTAAATGTTCTGGAGATTCACCTCATGTCCAATCGCCAACAAGGCACCGTCAAATGGTTCAATGATGAGAAAGGCTACGGCTTCATCACCCCAGCAGGCGGCGGCGACGACCTGTTCGTACACTTCAAGGCCATCGAATCCGACGGCTTCAAGAGCCTGAAAGAAGGCCAGACTGTTTCCTTCGTTGCCGAAAAAGGCCAGAAGGGCATGCAGGCTGCTCAGGTTCGTCCGGAGTAATTCGGATACCGCAGTAAAAAAACCCGCCTTCACCGGCGGGTTTTTTCATGGATTCGGATTTATCCGGACAAACCATCTCCCTCGGGCGATCAGCCGCAGTTGGCGCGGATGACCTTGCCCTGCTCGTCGACGTTCAGGTTCAAACGATCGGAACGGTATTCCAGGGTGACGACATCATGGGGCTTGAGGATGCGAGCGGTCTGCGCGCCAGTTGCCTTGCGGGCCTGCTCGAGCAGCTCGGGCGTGCCCTGCTTGCCGACAGCGAAATCGGCACCACCGGCGCTGCAACGGCCATCGCCACCAGCAGGGGTCGCCGGCGCGGCGCTGCCGCCATCAGACGAGCCACCGGTGCTGCAACCAGCCAGAACGGCAGCCATCAGCAAGGTCGCCAGGGAAGCGCGGGTACGAAACATGAATCCTCCTAATCGATCTCGGGAACTGTCATATGCGACCGCTCCGCTCACAGTTTGTTGCAAAACCGCTCAAGTCTGCCTGATCTCGCCCGATCAGGCCAAAAGCAATCGTGACCGGATTTTGCATCGTGGCGATTGGTTAGGGCGGGCGGCCTGCTTATGCTTAAGTCGCAGCGCAACGGCTGCAAAGGCATGATTTACTTGGCAGACGTGGAGTGCGTCTCGCCTCCCCCGCGAACGCCAGGAGCCGGTGTTCGACCCCAGGCACCAGGCACAGTCGCGAGTACCCCATGAACACCCACAGCATAGACGCCGACATCAAGGTCAAATGGGCCGAGGGCCAGAGCGCCTACAGCCCGGGCACTCCGGAAGAATTACTGCTGATCGCCATCGACCTGCTGGTCCGTGATCGGGGCAGTGAAGCAGCGCGCAGCTTCATCGAACAAGTGTTCGAGCGCTACGCGCCGCACGCCGTTATTTCAATCGAGCCAGGCGAGCGCTGAGCAGGTCGAAGAAGCCCTGGGCATCGCCGTTCTCGATCCAAATCACGTTGGCCGGCTGCTTGAGCACGCCGTACCAGTCGGCGACAGTCTGGGCGAAGGTCGGGCCTTCGCGGCTGTCGACTGTCATGTGAATCTGCCTGCCACTGAACAGCTCTGGCTTGAGCAGGTAGGCGATGACCGTGGCGTCGTGCACCGGGCCACCGCTCATGCCGTACTTGTCCATGTCGTACTTGATGTAGGCGTTGAGAATGTCCACCACCTTCTTGCTGGCGTCGTTGCCGACAGCGGCGAGCTGCTTGAGGCGAGCGTCGCTGGTGATGATTTTGTGGGTCACGTCCAGCGGCAGGTAAGTCAGCTTGACGCCACTGGCCAACACCACTTCGGCAGCATGCGGATCGGCGTAGAGGTTGAACTCGGCCACCGGGGTGATGTTGCCGCCATTGAAGTGGGCGCCACCCATGATCACCACTTCCTTGATGCCCTTGACGATTTCCGGCTTCTGGATCAGCGCCAGAGCGAGGTTGGTCTGCGGGCCGAGCATGGCGATGGTGATGCTGTGGGGCTCGGCGGCATCGAGGGTGTCGACCATGTACTGCACGGCATTGCCTTTGGCCAGAGGCTGCTTGGGCTCATGCACCGCGACACCCGTCAAGCCCTCCTCGCCATGGACATCGGCGGCGTAGATCGGCGTGCGCACCAGGGGGCGCCCTGCCCCGGCGTAGACTGGAATGTCTTCACGGCCGGCCCATTCGCGTGCCAGGCGTGCGTTGCGGGAGGTCTTGTCGAGGCGCACATTGCCGGCGACGGTGGTGATGGCGCGGATCTTCAACTCCTCGGGCGAGGCCATGGCCAGAAACAAGGCCACGACATCGTCGGCGCCGGGGTCAGTGTCGATGATCAGGTCCCGCGGGGCGGCGAATGCACTGGCGGCGGCCATCGTCGACATGAGCACGACTCCTTGTAGCAAACGTTTGGCTTTGTTGATCAACATCCCGCTTCACTCCTTTGCTTTTGTTGTTTGGTCTGTTTCGGGTGGGCGGGCCGGTAAAGGCGCCCTCTACCTAGAACGTGACGCCCGCGATCAACGCGATATTGCTGTAGGGCTTGCACTCCCCGGTGCGGATCACCGCCCGCGCCCGCTGGCTCAAGGCCTTGAACGCCTCGTGAGGCATGCGCTCACGCTCACCGAGCAAGCCCAGCGCATGCTGCTCCTCGACCTCCACCAGCCCGGGCGGTGCGGCGCTGAAAATCTCGTCGGCCAACACGTGCCGCTCCACCTGCATCTCGCTGAGCACCACGCGCAGCACGCTGGCAAAGTCCGGAATACCCGGCGTCAATGCCAGGTCGATCAATTCCACCCCTGGCGGCACCGGCAGGCCGGCATCGCCGATCACCAGGATGTCGCCATGCCCCAAGCCGGCAATGGTGCGCGACAGGGCGATATTGAGCAGCGCGGTCTTCTTCATGGCGCCAACTCCTTGAGGAAGGGGATGGATGGCTGCGCCCCTGCACGGGTGACCGAGATGGCTGCAGCGCGCTGCCCCCGTACGATCGCCTCGCCCTCCTCCAGCCCACAGGCAAGCCCCGCCGCGAAACCACCGACGAAGGTGTCGCCTGCCGCCGTGGTGTCCAGCGGCTTGACCTTGGTCGCCGGGAAATGACGGCTGCCATGCTCGCTGACGAACAACGCGCCTTCAGCGCCCAGGGTGACGATCGCCTTGCCCGCGCCCCATTCGCGCAGACGCTCGGCGGCTTGGCGGGCGCTGTCGATGTCGTTCACCGGCAGGCCGGTCAGGGCCTCGGCTTCGCTCTCGTTGGGGATCAGGTAGTCGATATGGGCGAACCACTCCCTGGGCAGCGGCCCCGTCGCCGGAGCCGGGTTGAGAATGACCGTCTTGCCCAGTTCGCGACCACGGGCCAGCGTCCAGGCCACGGTGGCAGGCGGCACTTCGAGTTGGCAGATGATCACGCCGGCGTTCTGCAGCAACGCATCGAAGCGCTGCACCGACTCGGGGGTCAACAGGCCATTGCCGCCCGGGATGATGACGATGGCGTTCTGGCTGGCGGCATCCACCACGATCAACGCCACGCCACTGGACACGCCCGCGCAGACGCCCACCGCCTGGCAATCGATGCTTTCGCTCTCCAGGGCCTGGCGCAACTGCTGGCCATAGGCGTCATCGCCGACATTGCCGACCATGGCCACGCTCGCCCCCAGGCGCGCGGCAGCGACGGCCTGGTTGGCACCCTTGCCGCCGGGCACGGTGAAAAAACTGTCGCCGGCGAGGGTTTCGCCGCCACGCGGCAGACGCTCGGCACGGGCCACCAGGTCCATGTTGAGGCTGCCGACCACTACGACCTTGGCATGCATGGGTCTTCCTTAGCGGTAATCATTGAACAGGTCCGGGCGCGGCCCAGTGGATTCGCGCAGCACGATACGCGGCGCGACGATACGTTGCTGCGCCGTATCGCGGCGCGGTGTAGCGATGCGCGACAGCAGCAACTGCGCAGCGCTGTCGCCCAGCTCGCGGATCGACTGGCCGACAGTGGTCAGCGGCGGATACACATAGCGGCTCAGCTCGATGTCATCGAAACCGATTACCGATAGCTGGCCAGGGACGTCGATATTGCGCTCGGCCGCAGCGCGCAACACGCCGAAGCCGATCATGTCGTTGCCCGCGAAAATCGCCGTCGGCGGCTTGTCTTCGAGCAACTGCGCAGCCGCAGCGTGCCCGCCGGGGCTGGTAAAGTCGCTATGCAGCACGCGATCGGCGGCCACGTCCAGCCCGGCCTCGGCCATGGCGCGACGAAAACCGGTAACACGTAGTTGGCTGACGCCAGTCTCGGCCGGCCCCCCGATGCAGGCAATGTCGGTATGGCCGAGCTCAAGCAGGTGGCGCGTAGCCAGATAGGCCCCCAGCTCGTGATCGATACGCACAAGGTCGGCATCGACACCTTCGAGGGCTCGGTCGACGATGACCATTGGCGTGCGCACGGCAGCCAGGCTTTCGAGCAGGTCACGGTCTTCGCCCACCGAGGCGACGATGAGGCCATCGATGCGTTTTTCCAGCAGCACCCTCAGGTAGCTGCGCTGTTTCTTCGGATCATCGTCCGAATTGCACAGGATCACGCAATAACCGTTGCGCTCGCAGCCGTCCTCGATACCGCGCGCCAGCTCGGCGAAGTACGGGTTGACGCTGCTGGGCACCAGCAAGCCGATGGTCGCGGTGCTGCGCGCCTTGAGCGAGCGGGCCACGGCGCTTGGAACATAGTCCAGTTCGGCGATGGCGGCCTCGACCTTCAGCCGCACGTGCTCGCTGACCGGACGGGTCTTGTTCAATACATGGGACACAGTGGTGTAGGAAATACCCGCCAGTGCCGCGACGTCTTTGATGGTTGCCATGGGTCAGTTCCGCCGGGTCGCACGCCGGCTGCGATAGGTATCGAGGACCACGGCGATGACGATCACAGCGCCAGTGATGATGCGCTTGGTTGGCTCGGAAGCGCCGATCTGCGCCAAGCCCGCAGCCAGTACGGAAATGATCAGCACACCGAAGAACGTGCTGATGATCGAGCCTCGCCCGCCCATCAGGCTGGTGCCGCCGATCACCACGGCGGCAATCACCTGCAACTCAAGGCCCGAGCCCGCATTCGGGTCAGCAGCCTCAAGGCGGGAAATCTGGAATAGCGCGGCCAGACCGGCCAGCAACCCCATCAGCGCAAACACGCCGATCTTGTACGGACGCGGGTCGATGCCTGCCAGGCGCACGGCCTCTTCATTGGTGCCGATGCCGATCAGGTAACGACCGAACACGGTGCGGGTCAGCACCAGTTGGGCGAGCACGATCACCAGCAAGGCGATGATGAATGCCGGGGAGATCCCGAAGGCGATCGGATTGGAAAACCAGGAGAACGCGTCGCCAATATAGGCGGTGCGTGAATCGGTGAACTGGTAGGCCAGGCCGCGGGCCATTTCCAGCACGCCGAGCGAGACGATGAACGACGGAATGCGCCAGGCCACGGTGACCGCGCCGGTGATGCTACCGGCCAGGGCGGCGATGGCCATGCCCAGCAGCGCGGCAGGCAGCACACTCCAGCCCCAGCCGAGGATGGCGACGCTGACGGTCGAGGCGGCCAGGGCAAGTACCGAACCGACCGACAGGTCGATACCACCAATGATCAGCACGAAGGTCATGCCGACGGCCAGCACCATCAGGTCGGGAATCTGGTTGGCCAGGGTGCTGAAGGTGGCGTACGAGAGGAAGTGGCTGCTCAGGAACGAGAACAGCACGATCATCGCCAGCAAGGCGCCGGCCAGCCCCAGGTAGGTACCCAGGCCGAAATAGGTGCCGCTGCGGCGGGCCGGCGTGCTGCCGACGGAGTCGAGGGAGGGGGTCTTCATACATCCATCCTGGGAGCTGCGTCATGCAGCAGTGCGTCACGTTTCTGATAACCGGCGAAGGCGGCGGCAAGGATCTGGTCCTGGCTCCAGCCATCACGGTCGAAGGTCTCGATCAGTTGGCCAGCGGAAAGCACGGCGATGCGGTCGCAGATCAGCATCAGCTCGCGCAGGTCACTGGACACCACCACCAGGGCCTTGCCCTGGCGGGCAAGCTCGGCCAGCAACCCATAGATGTCGAACTTGGCGCCGACGTCGATGCCGCGGGTGGGTTCATCGAACATCAGCACCTGGCAGTCGCGCTCCAACCAGCGACCGATCACCACCTTCTGCTGATTGCCACCAGACAGCTCGCCGACCGCCTGGGCGGGGCTCGCGCTACGGATACGCATGGCGCTGATCTGCCGCTCGGCAAGCTCACGCTCGGCAGTGGCGTCGAGGATGCCGGCTCGCGATACCGCACCCAGGTTGCCCAGGGCGACATTGGCGCTGATCGAATGCGGCAGCAGCAGGCCCTCGCCTTTGCGGTCCTCGGTGATCAGCGCGATACCGGCGCGCACAGCGGCTTTGGGCGAGTCGATGACCACAGGCTGCAGCGGGCGTCCGAGCTGGATGCTGCCACTGTCGGCGCGATCGGCACCGTAGATCAGCCGCAACAGCTCGGTACGCCCGGCACCGATCAGCCCGGAGATACCGAAGATCTCCCCTGCCCTGACCTCGAACGACACATCGCGCACCTTGTCGCCACGGGTCATGTGTTCGACCTTGAGCAACGGCGCACCGATTTCGCGGCGGCCAAGGTCGATGTGCTCGCCGACTTCGCGGCCGACCATCAGGTTGACCAATTCGTTGCTGCTGTAGCGAGCAATCGGCTCGGCGCACACCAGCTTGCCGTCGCGCAGCACGGCGATGCGTTGTGATACACGCTGCAGCTCTTCGAGCCGGTGCGAGATATAGACGATGGCCACGCCGCGCTGGCGCAGGCGCTCGATCTGCGTGAACAACAGCTCCACTTCGCGCGCAGTAAGCATCGCAGTGGGCTCGTCGAAGATCAGCACGTGGCAGTCGCCAATCAGGTTGCGGGCGATCTCGACCATCTGCTGATGGCCAATGCCCAGCTCGCCGACCGGAGTATCCGGATCGATGGCGTCCAGCCCGACCTGGGCCATGGCCGCGGTGGCCAACTGGCGCAGGCGCTTCTGGCTGATCCAGCCGGCGCGGCTGGGCAGGTTGTCGAGGAACAGGTTCTCGGCAACGGTGAGCGTGGGCAGCAGGTTGAGCTCCTGCATCACCATGCGCACACCGAGGCGCTCGGCCTCGCTGCGACTACCAGGGCTGTAGGGTTTGCCGCGGTAGGTCATCTGCCCGGTGGTGGGGATTTCCAGGCCACTGATGAGCTTGGACAAGGTGCTCTTGCCGGCGCCATTCTCGCCAGTCAGGGCGAGCACCTCGCCACCGCGCAGGTCTAGCGTGACATCGCCGAGCACAGGCTGGGCGTACGTCTTGCCCAGGCCGGTGACACTGAGCACGGATTCATGGGCCGACATGGCCACCTCTCTCATGGAACGCGCTGCAACTGCTTGAACTGGCGCTGACTCTGCAGGAGCGGCGAACCACCGCTGCATCGGACTCAGCGCACTGCCAGCATCACTTGGTGATCAGTTCTACCGGTGTCTGGATGACATTGTCGGCATCGACGTCAGGCTTCTCGCCCTTGACCATCTTAAGCGCCGCCTGGATACCGAACACGGCCTGCTGACTGGCTGCCTGGTCGAGCGTGGCGAGCACACGGCCGTCCTTGAGCATCGGCTTGATGGCGTTGATATTGTCGTAGCCGACCACCTGTACCTGGCCGGTCTTGCCGGCAGCTCGCACAGCCGAGACAGCGCCCAGGGCCATGCTGTCGTTACCCGCCAGCAGCGCCTTGAGATCGGGGTATTCGTTGAGCATCGAGGCGGCAACGGCGTTGCCCTTGTCGATTTCCCAGTTGCCAGACTGCACCGAGACGATCTTCATCTGCGCGGCCTCCATCGCATCCTTGAAGCCCGCGGTGCGCTGCTGGGCGTTGGTGGTGGTCGGCACACCTTCGATGATGCCAACCTGATCGCCGGCCTTGAGCTTCTCTTTCACCAGGTAATCGCCAACCAGACGCGCGCCCTTGCGGTTGTCGGGGCCAACGAACGGCACGCTGATACCTTTGCTCTTGAGCACTTCGGGGTCGAGGCGGTTGTCGATGTTGACCACGGTGATGCCCGCGTCCATGGCTTTCTTGATCACAGGCACCAAAGCCTTGGAGTCGGCCGGAGCGATGACCAGGGCCTTGGCGCCGGTGGCGATCATCTGCTCGACGATACGGATCTGGTTGCCGGTGTCGGTTTCGTCCTTGATGCCGTTGGCGACAAGTTCAAAATCGTTGGGATGTTCTTTCTGGTAGGCCTTGGCGCCATCCTCCATGGTGCGGAAGAACTCGTTGGCCAGCGACTTCATGACCAGCGCGACCTTGGGCTTGTCCTCGGCATGGGCCTGGGACAGCGGGATGGCGAGAGACAGGGAGGAGAGAATGGCAATAGCCAGCAGACGACCTGGGAACGGCAGCTTCATGGGATAACTCCGAATCTTGTGGTTTTTATCGGACCGCAAACGTTTGCGCTGCCTTACTATGGAAACAGGAACAGGTTTTGTCAAATGACTTCCGGGGTTCCAGCTCCCGCCGTACTGCTCGGAGATTATCCGGTAAATAGTCGGAAAACCGAATAGCTTCCGTGAAGATTGTTCGGATTTCCGAATATCAAAACACCTGCAACCCGCCTCATGGGAAAGCCCTCGCTTACCATGGCAGCGCCGTAGTTGAGTGCTCCACACACCGCTGCGAGCGGGTTTGCCCGCGAAAAATCCGACTCAATTCGCCCTGCGCCTCACCACTGCCGCACCCTTGGTACGGAACCTGCCTACAACCCAGTGCGAATAAACATCTCATTTGGAAGAGAGAAGAAAAAAAACCATGAACACCGCACTGAAAACCTTCGCACCGGGCGCCCTCGCCCTGCTGCTTGCACTGCCAATGACCGTTTCCGCCAAGGAAGCAGAACAACAGCAGAAGCTCGCCAATGTGGTCATCCTCGCCACTGGCGGCACCATTGCCGGGGCCGGTGCCAGCGCTGCCAACAGCGCGACCTACCAAGCTGCGAAGCTGGGCATAGACAAGCTGATCGCCGGCGTGCCGGAACTGGCCGACATCGCCAATGTACGTGGCGAACAGGTGATGCAGATCGCCTCCGAGAGCATCAGCAACGACGACCTGCTCAAGCTGGCAAAACGTGTCGCAGAGCTGGCCGACAGCAAGGATGTCGACGGTATCGTCATCACCCACGGCACCGACACCCTCGAAGAGACGGCCTACTTCCTCAATCTGGTCGAGAAGACCGACAAGCCGATCGTGGTGGTCGGTTCGATGCGTCCGGGCACCGCGATGTCTGCCGACGGCATGCTCAACCTGTACAACGCCGTGGCCGTGGCTGGCGACAAGCAGTCGCGTGGCAAGGGCGTACTGGTGACCATGAACGACGAGATCCAGTCCGGTCGTGACGTCAGCAAGTCGGTCAACATCAAGACCGAGGCGTTCAAGAGCGCCTGGGGTCCGATGGGCATGGTCGTGGAAGGCAAATCGTACTGGTTCCGCCTGCCGGCCAAGCGCCACACCAGTAACTCCGAGTTCGACATCAAGCAGATCAGCAGCCTGCCCCAAGTGGACATCGCCTATGGCTACGGCAACGTGACCGATACCGCGTACAAGGCCCTGGCCCAGGGTGGCGCCAAGGCAATCATCCATGCCGGCACCGGCAATGGCTCGGTGTCGTCGCGTGTAGTCCCGGCACTGCAGGAACTGCGCAAGGAAGGCGTGCAGATCATTCGTTCCTCGCACGTCAACCAGGGCGGTTTCGTGCTGCGTAACGCCGAACAGCCGGACGACAAGAATGACTGGGTCGTGGCCCATGACCTGAACCCGCAGAAGGCGCGCATCCTGGCAATGGTCGCCATGACCAAGACCCAGGACAGCAAGGAACTGCAGCGGATCTTCTGGGAATATTGATTCAGGTTTGAGTTGGAGCGGCCCTGTGCCGCTCCTGCTACAACCGCATTAGCCTTTGGATGCTTTTTGCCTGACATGCTGTTGCGAAAAAACTGACAGTGAAATACTGTACGCACATACAGCAAAATAAGGAAAGCTCCATGGCCAGCACCGCCGCAGCGCCCAGCAGTTATGAACAACTGGGCGTACGCATCCAGAAGATCATCAACAGCCCCACCGCCCAGCGCAGCCGTGCGGCGCTGATCTTCCGCCTGGAGCACGAGTCACCCGACGACTGGGAAACCCTGCTCGAAGAAATCGCCGAGAACGACAACGTCACCCTCGCCCACCGTGACGATGGCGGCATCCAGATCTTCTGGACCGTCCCCAAAGAAGACTGATCCTTCCTCCCCGCCCCGCCTCTTCCACCGAAAGATGATTTGCGCTCGCCCATGAAAAAACTGCTGTCTGCCGTTGCCCTGCTCCTGTCCGTCGCCACTCCAGCGCTCGCCAACCCTCCCGCCACCTTTGCCGAAGCCAAGGTCGTGGCCAAACAGAAGATCTATCTCGACCAGGCCAGCAGCGCCATGGGTGAGCTCTACTGCGGCTGCAAATGGACCTGGGTGGGCAAGTCCGGTGGGCGCATCGACCCCGCCTCCTGCGGCCTGCAAGCCCGAAAGCAACAGACCCGCGCCGACCGCACCGAGTGGGAACACATCGTGCCGGCTTGGACCCTGGGTCATCAACGTCAATGCTGGAAGAACGGTGGCCGCGAGCACTGCGCCGACGACGACCCGGTATTCCGTGCCATGGAAGCCGACCTGTTCAACCTGTACCCGGCTGTGGGCGAGGTGAATGGCGATCGCAGCAACTTCAACTATGGCATGGCGTCGGGTGTGGGACAGCAGTACGGCCAGTGCAAGACCCGCGTCGATTTCAACCAGCGCGCTGCCGAGCCGCGCGATGAAGTCAAGGGCCTGGTCGCCCGCACCACCTTCTATATGTTCGATCGCTATGGCCTGAACATGTCTCGCCAGCAGCAACAACTACTGATGGCCTGGGACAAGCAGTATCCGGTCACCACCTGGGAGCGCGAGCGCGACCGTCGCATCGCCGGCATCATGGGGCACGCCAACCCGTTCGTGAGCGGCGAGCGGCGCTGGACAGTCGGCTACAAGACCGTCGGCGACGGTGTGGTCAGTGGCGTTGCCGCCAAACCCGCCAAGGCCACACCTCAGCCCACCCTGGCCAAGGCCAGCATGACGGGCACGATCATCGGCAACCAGAACAGCCACGTCTACCATCTGCCCAGCGGCTGCCCTGGCTACAATCAGGTGTCGGCCAAGAACCAGGTGAGCTTCGAGTCCGAGTCGCAAGCCCGGGCGGCCGGTTACCGCAAGGCCGGCAACTGCCGCTGAGCCTCATGAACCGGGAGCGCCTTTACGGCGCCCCGGAAGCAAGATCAATCATGCCACCGGAATGCGAGCAGTCCGCTCGACGGGCAGCGACACGAGCTGGCTGACGTCATCCAGGCGCTGCAACTGCTCGCTGCTGAGCTTCACCTCAAGCGCCGCCAGGTTCGATTGCAACTGCGCCAGCGAGCGCGGCCCTATCAGCGGCAATGTGTCGTGACTGGCGGCCCAGGCGATCGCCACCTGATCTGCCGGTACGCCAAGCTCCTGCGCCACACCTAGCAGGGCATCGAGGATCGCGCTGCGCTGCGGCGAATTCTCTGCCTGAAACACCTTGCCGCCCAGGCCCTGAGCTCGCCCGGCCTCGCCCTGGCGGTACTTGCCGGTCAGCATGCCGCCGCCCAAGGGCGAGAAAGTCATCATGCCCAACCCCAATGCTCGACAGGTCGGCAGCAGGTCCAGCTCGCATTCGCGACGCACCAGGCTGTGTTCGAACTGTGCAGCAGCAATAGGCACGGCGCGAGCAAGCTGGGCATAGGTGGCCGCATGGGCCACACGCCAGGCAGGGAAGTTGGACAGGCCGACATACAGCACCTTGCCTGATCGCGAGAGGTCTTCCAGACCACGCAGCAGCTCTTCGGTCGGGGTCACATGATCGGGGAAGTGAGCCCAGTACAGATCGACACGGTCCGTGTTCAAACGCTTGAGACTGGCCTCCAAAGACGTGACCATGGCTTTGCGGCTATTGCCGGTGGCCAGCACGCCCGCAGTGGGCGAGGCGCCCTGGGTGAACTTGGTCGACAGCACCACCTCATCGCGGCGCCCTGCCAGCAAGCGCCCCAGATGCGTTTCAGACTCACCGAACTGATAGATGTCCGCCGTATCGATGAGATTGCCGCCAGCCTCAAGATAGGTGTCAAACATCGCCTTGCATGCATCGGGGTCGGCGCCATGACCCCAGGCGGTGCCAAAGTTGCCTGTACCCAATGCCAGCTGGGACAGTTGTAATCCGGTCTTGCCAAAGGGTGTGTAGCGCATGGATGCTCCTGAGCCGATGAATACCGTTCCAACAGGCGCCAGGGTTGATCGCCCCCGGCCAACAGAACATTTGCATATACAAATGTTGCAGGTACAATATTTCACATGAACACATCAATCAAGCCCTCCGGCTGCACAAACCTCAAACTGCGCCAATTGACGCGCATGGTCACCCGCCACTACGACCAGCACTTGGCTGCCATAGGCCTGAAGAACACCCAGTACGCCCTGCTTTCCCATGTGCTGCGGCTCGGCCCGTTGCGTCCAGGTGAGTTGGCCAAGGCCATGCAGATGGAACCTTCGACCCTGACGCGCAACATGCAACCACTGGTAGCCCAGGGCTGGCTGACCATTTCGGCAGGCGGCGACGCGCGCAGCCGTGCGGTGCAGATCACCGAGGCCGGGATAGAAAAACGCGAGGAAGGCAGTCAGGCGTGGCAGGCGGCCCAAGACTCATTGCAGGACGCGCTGGGGCTTGAGCGCATCAGCGCGCTGCATGTACTGATGGATGCGTGCATGACCACGCTCAATGACCCGGAGGCTGAAGCAGCTGACTCCCTGTAGAGTCGGCCCCGTATCGTGACCAGATGCCCCCGCCAAGGGCGTGCGCTATCACGCCAGCGCCTGCAGATAGGCGCTGGCCTCTCGATAACGGCTCAGCCGGGCGATATCGGCGGGCCCCGGACATACGATTCGCGAGAGGTCACTGTTGTCGGCGAGGTCGGCCAGCTTCACTTCGCGCGCCAGCGGATCACTGCCCAGCCGCACGACGAAATCCTCGTAGCGCTCACCCTCACGCCGACTCAACGCCAGCAGCGCCGCCAGGATTTTCACAGTGAAGCCCTCGCGGGCCAGGTCGGAGAGGGTCAGCGGCGTATCCTCCAGCACATCGTGAAGCACCGCGACGATCCGCTGCTCGGGCGTCGAGACCCGCTCCATCACCCGCAGCGGATGCAGGATGTATGCGGCGCCGCCTTTGTCGATCTGCCCTTCGTGGGCTCTGGTCGCCACCACGATTGCTCGTTCCAGGCTAGACATGACCCCTCCTTTCACCCCGCACGTCGTCGCACACGCGCCATTGCAACAGCATCGACAAGGATGCCGTCACGCAAAGCATAGTCCAGTAAATGTCCTTCGACTTCAAAGCCATGGCGCTTGCACAAGATCAGTGCCGGTTCGTTGTCGCTGTCTCGGCCTGTCGAATGGTAAGGCGGGCATGATCGGCCTCTTTGCCAGTAGAGGCCGCAGTACAGGAAGCTATGACCGAGGCTATGCAATGCCCCTGCCCGGGCGCGGGAGTATCAGCGCTTGACGCCGTGCTGAATGACGATCGAATCAGTGCCCAGGCGCGCCATGACGTCGGCCTTGCGCGCATCGGCCTCGTCCTTGGTGGGGAAAGGCCCCATCAGCACGACAGGCTTGCCGTCGCGGTATTCGACCCAGGAAGGGATGCCTTTTTCGATCAGGCGCGCAGTCATGTCGGTGAGTGCGCCCATATTGGGCCCCTGCACAACTTCGACATCCCAGCCTTCCGGCGCCGGTTCGCCAGCCAGGGCATCGGCACGGCGCTGCAGCTCGGCACCGCCGCAGATCTCACGGATGCGCAGATTGTTGCCGCTATCGTCGACCAGGATCTCGTACTGGCCATCGTGCTTGATCGCCACATAGCTGCGATAGGCTTCGTACTGGCCGGCGTCATCCTTGCCGCGGACCTGGCCGCAGATCGAACCCTGAGTGTCGATCCGCACGTTGGCGAACTTGGCCGTCTTGGGATTGTGCAGGTGTTCGGCCACCTGGTTGTGCACGCCCTCGACCTCGTTCTCACAGCCAGCCAGGGCCAGCACCGCCATTACCACCGCCAGTTTGCGCACGCACCTATCTCCTGATTTGAAGGACCGGATTCTAGCATGGAGGATACAGAGCGCCGACGGCCAGGCTGTCGCAGGGCGTGTCGCAGCCAAGCCGGCATTGCCTGAGGCCAAAACAAAAGGGGCGACCCTTGCGGATCGCCCCTCTCATCGATTTGGTAGGCACAATTGGACTCGAACCAACGACCCCCACCATGTCAAGGTGGTGCTCTAACCAACTGAGCTATGTGCCTGTCGTGTGGTGCGCATATTAGTGATCGAATGCACACCTGTAAAGCGTTTTTTCTCAAAAAAATCAAAAACTTTGCAGGCTGGAGCTATGCCCGGACGCAAAAAAGGGCGACCCTTGCGGATCGCCCCTTTTCTTCGATTTGGTAGGCACAATTGGACTCGAACCAACGACCCCCACCATGTCAAGGTGGTGCTCTAACCAACTGAGCTATGTGCCTGTCGATGAGGGCGCATTCTACGCGCTAGAAAATCCCTGTCAACAGTTTTTTTCGAGCTAACCTACTGATTCTAAAAATGTTTGCGCCCATGGGCGGCAGTAACGCTCCTGTAAAGGATTTTCACCATACGACTAGCGGGTGTTTATTATTATTGATAGCATCGGTACATTCGTTAAAAATATAAAACACGAGGTTTTCCGAGCATGGCTAACACCCCCTACCCCCAGTCCTACTACGCCGCCTCGGCCAACCCGGTGCCGCCACGTCCGGCGCTGCAGGGCGAGGTGGAGACCGATGTGTGCATCATCGGTGCCGGCTACACCGGCCTGTCGAGCGCGCTGTTCCTGCTGGAGAACGGCTTCAAGGTGGCCGTCGTCGAAGCCGCCAAGGTCGGCTTCGGTGCATCGGGCCGCAATGGCGGGCAGATCGTCAACAGCTACAGCCGCGACATTGACGTCATCGAACGCACCGTCGGCCCCAAGCAGGCACAACTGCTGGGCGAGATGGCCTTCGAAGGCGGACGCATCATCCGTGAGCGCGTGGCCAAGTACAACATCCAGTGCGACCTGAAAGACGGCGGCGTATTCGCGGCCCTGACCAGCAAGCAGATGGGCCACCTGGAGTCGCAAAAGCGCCTGTGGGAACGCTTCGGCCACACCCAGCTGGAGCTCATGGACCAGAAGCGCATCCGTGAAGTGGTGGCCTGCGACAGCTATGTAGGCGGCATGCTCGACATGAGCGGGGGCCACATCCATCCGCTGAACCTTGCCTTGGGCGAGGCCGCTGCGGTCGAGTCGCTGGGCGGCGTCATCTATGAGCAGACGCCTGCCGTACGCATCGAGCGTGGCGCCAACCCTGTGGTACATACCCCACAAGGCAAAGTGCGCGCCAAGTTCATCATCGTCGCGGGCAACGCCTACCTGGGCAACCTGGTGCCGGAACTGGCCGCCAAGTCCATGCCCTGCGGCACCCAGGTGATCACCACCGAGCCACTGGGCGATGAACTGGCCCGCACTCTACTGCCACAGGACTACTGCGTCGAAGACTGCAACTACCTGCTCGACTACTACCGCCTGACCAGCGACAAGCGCCTGATCTTCGGCGGCGGCGTGGTCTACGGTGCACGCGATCCGGCGAACATCGAAGCGATCATTCGTCCGAAGATGCTCAAGGCCTTCCCTCAGCTCAAGGACGTGAAGATCGACTACGCCTGGACCGGCAACTTCCTGCTGACCCTGTCGCGCCTGCCGCAGGTCGGTCGCATCGGCGATAACATCTACTACTCCCAGGGTTGCTCGGGCCATGGCGTGACCTACACCCACCTGGCGGGCAAGGTACTGGCCGAAGCCCTGCGTGGCCAGGCCGAGCGTTTCGACGCCTTCGCCGGCCTGCCGCACTACCCGTTCCCGGGTGGTCAGATGCTGCGCGTACCGTTCAGCGCCATTGGTGCGTGGTACTACAGCCTGCGGGATCGCCTGGGGTTCTGATGTAGCACCGTATTGTTCTTTTCGCGGGTAAATCCGCCCCCACAAACGTGCACCTGTGGGAGCGGTTTTACCCGCGAAATGGAATCAGTACCGCCAGCAACTACTGCCCTAGGCTGCGCAGCGCCTGCTTCGCGGCAATCTCCTGCCCATCGCGCGCCAGCTCGTCTGCGGCCTTCAGCCAGCGCTGGCGATCGACCTGGGCCGGCAGGCGCTGCGGCGGCTGCACCAGCACAGCCCAACTCCCCTCCTTGGCCCAGGCGCTCTCGAAGGTGTCGAAATCCAGCAGATGCCGCCGGGCCATCCCTGAACGCAGCAACACCCGCTGTTTGTAACGGTCGTAGCCAATCAGCACCGCATAGCGTGGCTCGCCCCACAGCGCCGAGCCGTCGTGATAGCGCAACAGCACCGGATGACCGGCGGCCACCTGGGTGAGCAAGGCATCCAGGCGCTTGTCCAGCGGATAGACCACCATCCCGTACTCGCGGGCCACTCGGGGAATACCGGTTTCCAATGACGCCGCGCCCTGCGGCAGGTTCAGTGACTTGTCCAGCAGGCCAGGCGTGATCGGCGCGCCCTGCTGCGAAAGCACGGCGGCCAGGGCCATGGAGCCGCTCAAGTTGGCATTGCCGCGATAGAACGGCACGCTGCTGATCTCGACCCGCTGCGGCAGTTTGTCGAGCGCCGCCGGTGGAGAACCGGCGCAACCGGCAAGGCTGGCGGCCACCAGGCAGGCCGCCAGCAGGCGGCGCGGGCTCAGGGAGGTGAGGAAATGCTGCGACATGGACACTCGCTTGTTTCGACGCCCGGCAGACAGCGCCCGGCACTGGGCTCCGATCATAGGCGCCTGCGCGGCCCGGGTATAGCCTGCTCCGGGCTTGTAACGAAACGACCCAAACAATAGACCTTCGGTCAATGGAACGTCACACGCCTGCGGCTAGACTAAGTAAGTGTCTGGAGGGAACAGCCCACAGCTGTCCCGAGAGAAGGAGGCACGCACATGAGCCTGACAATGGCAATCTTCATGCTGGTCGCGATGTGGTTGAGCGTCGCCACCGCCATGCTCTGGGGGGTACTGCGCATCGCACGACGCCATGCCCGACCGCATCACACCCAAGCGGCCACCACGCCCAAGCCGCAGCCGCTGCATCGCACCCGCCGGCACGCCGGGGCACATTGACCTGATCCGCAAAAGAACAAGGGGCTGCCTGGCAGCCCCTTCTCTTTTACCTCAGCCTGGTGTCAGCCTTGCGCCGCCTCGCGCTTCAGGCGTGCCCGGCGAACCATGATGTTGAGAATCTCGATCACCGTGGAGAAGGCCATCGCTGCGTACACATAGCCTTTCGGTACGTGGGCGCCGAAACCTTCGGCGATCAGCGTCATGCCAATCATGATCAGGAAGCCCAGTGCCAGCATCACCACGGTAGGGTTGTCGTTGATGAACTTGGCCAGCGGGTCGGCGGCCACCAGCATTACGATCACGGCACTGACCACGGCGATGATCATGATCGGCAGGTGCTCGGTCATGCCCACGGCAGTGATGATGCTGTCTACCGAGAAGACGATGTCCAGCAGCAGGATCTGGCCGATGGCCGCAGCAAAGCCGAGGGTCACGGTGGAGCCGGCCTTGGACTCTTCCTTCGCACCATGCGGGTCGACGCTTTCGTGAATCTCCTTGGTCGCCTTCCACAGCAGGAACAGGCCACCGGCGATCAGGATCATGTCCTTCCAGGAGAAGGCGTGGTCGAACACCTCGATCACCGGCTCCGTCAGCTGGACGATCCAGGCCACCGTAGAGAGCAACGCCAGGCGCATGATCAGCGCCATGCTGATACCGATGCGTCGCGCCTTGGAGCGGTAAGCCTCGGGCAGCTTGTTGGTGAGAATGGAGATGAAGATCAGGTTATCGATACCCAGCACGATCTCCATCGCCACCAAGGTAGCCAGGGCGACCCAGGCGGCGGGGCTCGCGGCAAGTTCCAGCAAGTATTCCATTTAGTGTTCCTTCGCTCAGATGTCCTGGGTGTCGTTCTTGTCTTGCTTGCTCTCGGGCTTTTGCCCTTCGCCACCAAGAGTGTCGTTCAGCGCTTGCTGGGCCGCCTCGTTGGTCTTGTCGATCGCCTGTTTGGCCGATTCGGCAGCCTGGTTCAGCACCTGCTGGGCCGACTTCTCGGCCTGGTCGCACCCCGCCGTGGCCAACAGCGCCAGCGACAGTACCAACGGGGTGCCGATGGATTTCAGTTGTAGCATAGGGTCCTCGCTTATCGATATTCGGCTGGCGCGCGCACCGCGCCTGATGGAGTCGAATTCTAGAGAGGACAACAGTTCAGGAAAATTCGTATTTTTAGCGGTTATACTTCGGTTTTTACGAATCGAGTAGCACCTCCATGCTCAACTACCGGCAGCTTCACTATTTCTGGATAGTAGCCCGCACTGGCAGCATCACCCGCGCCAGCGAGCAATTGAATCTCACGCCGCAGACCATCAGCGGCCAGATCAGCCTGTTCGAACAGACCTACAACCTGGAGCTGTTCCAGCGCGTCGGTCGCCAACTGGAGCTGACCGAAACCGGCCGCCAGACCCTCGCCTATGCCGAGCAGATGTTTCAGATCGGTAGCGAACTCGAGACCCTGCTACGGGCCGGCCCCCAGGAGCAGATCCTGTTCCGCGTCGGGGTCGCCGACGTGGTGCCCAAGTCCATCGTCTATCGCTTGCTGGCACCGACCATGGAGCTTGACGAAGTACTGCGCATCAATTGCCGTGAAGACAAGCTGGAGCGCCTGCTCGCGGACCTGGCGATCCAGCGCCTTGACCTGGTGATCTCCGACAGCCCCATGCCCAGCCATCTGGACATCAAGGGCTATAGCCAGAAACTGGGCGAGTGCGGCCTGAGCTTTTTTGCCACTGCGGCACTTGCCACTCGGTTGAAACAGCCCTTCCCCGGTTGCCTCAACGACGCACCGCTACTGATCCCCGGCCAGGAAACGGTGGTGCGCCGCTGGCTCGCCGAGCAGCAGGTGCAGCCGCGTATCGTCGGGGAATTCGACGACAGCGCCTTGATGCAGGCATTCGGGCAATCGGGCAGCGGCATCTTCGTGGCGCCAAGCGTGATCGCCGATGAGGTGTGTCGGCAATACGGCGTGGAGTTGATCGGGCAAACCGAGGCGGTGCATGAGTCGTTCTATGCGATTTCGGTGGAGCGCAAGGTCAAGCATCCGGGGATCGTGGCGATTACCGAGGGGGCACGCAGGGAGCTGTTCAACTGGTGAGGCCATGCTGGCTTTTTCTGGCAGATTGCACCGCGATCGCTGCAGTGCGTCGGAGGAACAATACCGTCAGCCCTGTCCTACAGTGCCTGTGCTAAAGTCCGCGGTTCGTTCAAACCCGAGACCCCGCTGCACATGAGCCCTGTTTTTCGCCTTCTCAACCGCACCAGCCTGGTGACACAGATCATCATTGGCCTGGCTGCCGGTATCGCCCTGGCGCTGATCGCCCCAAGCCTGGCCCGGGATCTTGCATTCCTCGGCAAGGTGTTCGTCTCGGCCCTCAAGGCCGTGGCACCGATCCTGGTGTTCGTGCTGGTCATTGCCTCCATCGCCAACCACCAACAAGGCCAGCAGACCCATATCCGCCCTATTCTCTGGCTCTACCTGCTGGGCACTTTCGGTGCCGCGGTGGTCGCCGTGGTGGCGAGCATGGCCTTCCCTTCGACTCTGGTGTTGAGCGCACATGAAGCGACGCTGAGTGCCCCCGGCGGCATCACCGAAGTGCTGCAGGGCCTGCTACTGAGCGCGGTGGACAATCCGGTGAGCGCACTGGTCAATGCCAACTTCATCGGCATCCTGACCTGGGCGATCGGCCTGGGCATAGTGCTGCGCAAGGCTGGCAAGGCAACGCGCGGTGTGGTCGACGACCTGTCCAATGGCATCACGCAGCTGGTTCGCGTGGTGATTCGCTTCGCCCCGCTGGGGATCTTCGGCCTGGTCAGCTCGACCCTGGCCGAGGCGGGCCTGGATGCCCTGCTCGGCTACCTGCACCTGCTGGGGGTGCTGATCGGCTGCATGCTGTTCGTGGCGTTGGTGATGAACCCGTTGATCGTGTTCTGGAAGATTCGTCGCAACCCTTACCCGCTGACCCTCCTGTGCCTGCGCGAAAGCGGTATTACCGCGTTCTTCACTCGCAGCTCGGCAGCAAACATTCCGGTGAACCTGGCATTGTCGGAGCGCCTGGGCCTGCATGAAGACACCTACTCGGTGTCGATCCCGCTGGGTGCGACCATCAACATGGCCGGGGCAGCGATCACCATTACCGTGCTGACCCTGGCGGCGGTGCATACCCTGGGGATCACCATCGACCTGCCGACCGCGGTGCTGCTCAGCGTGGTGGCTGCGGTCTGTGCCTGCGGCGCCTCGGGCGTGGCCGGCGGGTCGCTCCTGTTGATTCCTCTGGCTTGCAGCCTGTTCGGCATTCCCAGCGAGATTGCGATGCAGGTGGTTGCCGTCGGCTTCATCATCGGTGTGTTGCAGGACTCGGCGGAAACCGCGCTCAATTCATCGACCGACGTACTCTTCACTGCGGCTGCGTGCGAGGCCATGGAGCGGCGTGCTGCCTGAGCTGCAATTGCTTAAGCCAGACGCAAGGCCTAGGCTAATGGCCTTTTCCTAGTAACGAGACAGGGCCATGTCAGAACACGAAACCGCAGGCGAAGGCCGCCTCAACAGTATCGAGGTCCGTATCCTCGGCGCGCTGATCGAAAAGCAGGCCACCAGCCCGGAAAGCTACCCACTGACACTCAATGCGCTGGTCCTGGCCTGCAACCAGAAGACCAGCCGCGAGCCGGTGATGAACCTCTCCACCGGCCAGGTCGGCCAGGCCCTGCGCGCACTCGAAGGCCAGGACATGGCCCGCCTGCAGATGGGCAGCCGCGCCGACCGCTGGGAGCAGCGGGTGGACAAGGCGCTGGAACTGGTGCCGGCACAGTTGGTACTGATGGGCCTGATGTTCCTGCGCGGGCCGCAGACTCTCAACGAATTACTGACCCGCAGCAATCGCCTGCACGAATTCGAAGACGTCGATCAGGTCCAGCATCAGCTGGAACGCCTGGTTTCACGTGGGCTGGCGTTGCACCTGCCACGTCAGGCAGGCCAGCGTGAAGACCGCTACACCCACGCCCTGGGCGATCCGGCCGAGATCGAAGCGATTCTTGCCGCGCGCCAGCAGGAAGGTGGTTCACGCAGTGCGTCAGGTGCGGCTTCGGACGAGCGGATCGAGGCGCTGGAAGCCCGGGTCGCGGCACTGGAAGCCCGGCTGGCTCAGCTTGAGGGCTGAGTCAGGGCTGGTCGGGTTCGGGGAAGTTACGGCAGCTCTTGCGCTCGGCCAACTCTCTGTCGCTGGGGCGCTGGTCGACGAACACGGTGCGGCCGTCGGGATAGATTTCCAGATAGCCCCAGTGCAGGTCCTGCTCCTGCTGGCCGGGCTTGGGTGGCACCAACCACCAGGGTTCTCGACTGATCGGGGTCATGACTGTACCTCCTGGGAGCGTCTGCAGTAATCATAGACACCCTCGGGTGATACTTGGTTTGGTCGGCCATATCACGGACAAGCCCGCTCCCACCGGTAAAGCGCAGCTCTCGAGAACTGCGCTTTACCGGTGGGAGCGGGCTTGTCCCGCGATCAGACCAGCGCTGACTTACGCCGGCGCCGAAGTCCGGATCAGGTGGTCGAAGGCTGCCAGCGAAGCTTTGGCGCCCTCGCCCACGGCGATGACGATCTGCTTGTACGGCACCGTGGTCACGTCACCGGCCGCGAACACACCAGGGATGCTGGTCTGGCCTTTTGCGTCGACGATGATCTCGCCGCGCGGCGACAACTCGACCGTGCCCTTGAGCCAATCGGTGTTCGGCAGCAGGCCGATCTGCACGAAGATACCTTCGAGCGCCAGTTCGTGGATCTCGTTGCTGGTCCGGTCTTCGTAGCGCAGGCCGGTGACCTTCTCGCCGTTACCCAGCACTTCCTTGGTCAGGGCACTGGTGATCACCTTGACGTTCGGCAGGCTGTGCAGTTTGCGCTGCAGCACCGCATCGGCACGCAGCTGGCTGTCGAACTCGATCAGCGTCACCTGAGCGACGATACCGGCCAGGTCGATGGCTGCTTCCACGCCAGAGTTGCCGCCGCCGATCACCGCCACGCGCTTGCCCTTGAACAGCGGGCCGTCGCAGTGCGGGCAGTAAGCCACGCCACGGGAGCGGTATTCCTGCTCACCGGGGACATTCATTTCGCGCCAGCGGGCGCCGGTGGCGAGGATCACGGTCTTGGCCTTGAGCGACGCACCGCTGGCCAGGCGTACTTCGTGCAGACCGCCATCGGCGGCCGGGATCAGCGCTTCACCGCGCTGCAAATTCATGATGTCGACGTCGTACTGCTTGACGTGCTCTTCCAGCGCAGTGGCCAGCTTCGGCCCTTCGGTCTCCTGCACGGAGATGAAGTTCTCGATCGCCAGGGTGTCGAGCACCTGGCCGCCGAAGCGCTCGGCGGCAACGCCGGTACGAATGCCTTTGCGCGCAGCGTAGATGGCTGCCGCAGCGCCAGCCGGGCCACCGCCGACCACCAGCACATCGAAAGCGTCCTTGGCGTTGATCTTCTCGGCCTGGCGGCTGCCAGCACTGGTGTCGATCTTTCCGAGAATCTCTTCCAGGCCCATGCGGCCCTGGCCGAACACTTCACCGTTCAGGTAGATGCTCGGCACCGCCATGACTTTGCGCGATTCGACTTCATCCTGGAACAGCGCACCATCGATGGCGACGTGACGAATGTTGGGGTTGAGCACCGCCATCAGGTTCAGGGCCTGGACCACGTCCGGGCAGTTCTGGCAAGACAGCGAGAAGTAAGTCTCGAAGCTGAACTCGCCTTCCAGGGCCTGGATCTGCTCGATCACTTCGGCGCTGGCCTTCGAAGGGTGGCCGCCGACCTGCAGCAACGCCAGTACCAGAGAGGTGAATTCATGGCCCATGGGGATGCCGGCGAAACGCAGGCTGATATTGCCCCCGGGACGGTTGAGCGAGAATGACGGGCGACGGGCGTCGCTGCCGTCCTCGCGCAGGGTAATGAGGTTCGACAGGCCGGCGATCTCAACCAGCAGGTCGTGCATTTCACGGGACTTCGCGCCGTCGTCGAGGGAGGCAACGATCTCGATCGGCTGGGTGACCCGCTCCAGGTAGGTTTTCAGTTGCGATTTAAGCGTGGCGTCCAACATACGGGGCGATTCCTTTTTCAAAACTCGGATACAAAAACGCCCAGGCGAGGTCGCCCGGGCGTTTGACGGGGCAGTGAGTACTTCAGCTGTGGCGGCTGCTCACCGCCCTCGACTGATGCATGGACTCAGATCTTGCCGACCAGGTCCAGCGACGGCGCCAGAGTGGCTTCGCCTTCTTTCCACTTGGCCGGGCAGACTTCGCCTGGGTGAGCGGCAACGTACTGGGCAGCCTTGACCTTGCGCAGCAGCTCGGCTGCGTCACGACCTACACCACCGTCGTTCAGTTCGACGATCTTGATCTGACCTTCCGGGTTGATCACGAAGGTGCCGCGATCAGCCAGACCGGCTTCTTCGATCAGCACGTCGAAGTTGCGCGAGATGACGTGGGTCGGGTCACCGATCAGCGGGTACTGGATCTTGCCGATGGTTTCCGAAGTGTCGTGCCAGGCTTTGTGGGTGAAGTGGGTGTCGGTGGACACGCCGTAGATCTCGACGCCCAGTTTCTGGAACTCGGCGTAGTTGTCAGCGAGGTCACCCAGTTCGGTCGGGCAGACGAAAGTGAAGTCAGCCGGGTAGAAGAACACGACGGACCATTTGCCTTTCAGGTCGGCTTCGCTTACCTGAACGAACTCGCCTTTGTGGTAGGCAGTGGCGTTGAACGGTTTGACCTGGCTGTTGATGATTGGCATGAGAAACGCTCCTTCGAGGGTTAGTTAACTTGGGGTGGGTAACTTTCGATGGAGTAATCCTATCCAATGACCTCGACAATGGCTCATTGGTAAACCTCATGTTGGTGATTGGTTTTGGCTATAAGCTGCGCGACCGATAGATTTTTTCATTCCTATGCCTCGTCTGCCGGTCCTGAAGTGCAGGTCGAGGCTGCGCCCTCTGCGTAATCCAGCCAGCAGCTCGCATCTGCTTGCTCACCCCAGGAGACCCTTACCCGTCCTCGCGCGTCATGCGAGCGAAAATGCAGGCGGCTGCCCTGCCCCACCATCCCCACCTCGTCACCTTGCACATCGAATACCTGGGCACCGAACGGCAAGGCATGCCCGTGCTCGTTGCGAGCCTCCAGCATCAGCAAGCGACCGCTGCGCGTCGGATAGTGCAGCAGTGTCACCGCACCGGCTCGGGGCACCACCGACTGACCGCTGATCTGCAACTCCACATCCTGTGACATGCCCTTGGGGTCCAGGTCGACGGTATTCACGCTGTAGGGGCTCAACGAGGGGACCACCGCAAAGCCCTGGGCATTCAGCCGCACACTCGGATGCTGCTGAATACGCGCCGCTTCAGCGAAGGGGGCATGGACGATAGCGAAACTTTCGCCCAACGGTTGTGCCAACAGTACACCTCCCGGATGGGCGACCACCGAGCCGCGCGCGCCGAGTGCCAGCTGGCGGGATCCCTGGCGCTGGGCCACGACCCCGCTCAGCTCTCCCGTCGGGCTGCGATGCACCAGGTTGGCGTCGAGCCCTGCGCCGCCTTGCCTTCCCTCCTGGTACACACTGGACAGGCCATACCCCCATTGCCCATCCTCGCCGGCAGTCGCGCTCCAGCGCACATTCGTCCTGGCCCCGCCTTCGGAGTCGCGGCTCATGCTGGAGCTCAGCGATCCACGACGTTGCATACCCAACGGCAAGCTGGCCGTCAGTGTCAAAGCGCTCACGGCCTGTCCGTTGCCTCGATACTCGCGCCCAAGCGTCATGCCGTAGGAGAGCGAGCGCAGATTGTTGTAATACCCCACGTTGTACTCACGATTGCCCACCCCAGATCCCCACTGCTTACCCGCGCTGGCCCTCAGGCTCAGACGACCGCTCCCGGGCAGGCGCTGCTGAAGTGCCAGCGCTGCCCGCCAGTGCTGAGGCGAACGCTGATTTGTACGCTGCGTTTGCTGGCTGGTGCGGGCGAACTCGTCAAAGCTGTAGTAATCAGCGTTATTGCGATGGGTAAGGCTGGCGCTCAGGTCGGTGGCCGTTGCCTCCACCCGCTGGCGCCAACTGAAACGCAGCGCCTGCCCCTGCGCGGAGCGACCCTGGCCTAGCGATGCCTGTGCGTGGTATGCGGTCAATCCAAAAGCACCAAAGCGGCTGTTGATCGCCCCCCCCATGGCGCTGGCCAGATAGTCCTCTGCCAGCCAGGCGCCTCCATGTACGCTGAAGGTGTTGTCGACCCCCTGTTGCCAACTGCCTTGCACATGACCTGGGCCAGGACGCCCAAGGTCGTCGCGCCACACCCCCGCACTAAGGTCGAAACGGCTTGCCCCTTCTCGCAAGGCCAGTGGCGCGGCCTGATAGGGCAACGTGAAGCGTCGTACGCTGCCGTCAGCCTCCTCCAGGGTGACCTCCAGATCGTCGTTGAGGCCACTGGCATACAGATCGTCGATCTCGAACGGCCCCGGCGGCACCGTCGACTCATGCAGCAACATCCCTCGCTGGCGGATGCTCAACAGCGCCGTAGTATTGGCCACGCCCCTCACTACCGGCGCAAACCCCCGCTGTGCGCGGGGCAACATGCGCTCGTCAGTGGATAATCGCAGTCCGCGAAAGGCGCTGCTGTCAAATACATCCCCAGCAACGTAGCCATCGCCGAGAGTAAGCTGGGCCGACCACAAGGGAACATCGCGCCGTACCGACGTCGCACCCGGCTGGTACCGGGCTGCGCGCTTGTCGCTCATCTGCGCATTGCCTTCGTGGCGCCAATACCAATCCCCGGTATTGAATCCGGCACGCAGGCCGAGATAGCCCTGCTGGCTACGACTGCCTGCCTGCAGGTCGTGCTGCTCATGCACATTCAGGCGGTAGTCGACAAACCCTGCTGTGACACCTGCATCCCAGGTATGGAATGGCAAATTGTCCTGGGGTTGGCGACGCAGCAAAGACCGGTCAATTTCAAGGCGCAGTTGCAAGGCCCCAAAATCCAGGTCCTCGCTGGCGGCCACCAGCAGTTGAGGCAACATCATGCAGCTGTCGGGGATGATCAGTTGCTTGCGCGGCTGAGCCGCCAGCCTCGCTAGATCAAGCCCCAACTCTTCGAGCAGGATTCGGTCATAACAGGGCGCCGCCTGACCGGATGCATCCCGATTGCGTAGAAACACGGTGCGCCGCCCTATCCACTGCTGGTTGAGGATGATATCCAGGGCAAAGTCGCCCTGGGGAACCGAATCGCTGGCCTGGAAACGCTCGAGATTGATCGTGCTGCCCTGGCGCAACAGGCCGGGATCGAACTCCACACCAGGTACAAGCCCGACATACCCTCCTGTCATACCGAGAATGGCCCACCACCGGCGACAACTCATGGGTTTAACGGCCTTGAGGGAACTGCAGGATTGCAACAGCTTCTCGAGAGGCGCCGTAGTCATCCAGGTACTGATAGCGGACCTGAGAAACCGCATCGGGACGAGACGGCGCGGAGCTCAACGCGAAACGGGCGCTGCTGAGGGGAGCAACATGGCCTACCGATGCTGGCAACGCCGAACCCGGATGGACAGCCTCGAGCTTGGCGAGATTGACGTGATAAGGCGTGGGATTGTCCGCATGCAGTACCCAGCCCTGGGATTCCCTGACCAGGCGCCAGGTAAGCCGTGCATGAGCATCGGCAGGCTTTGCGGCCAATCCCTGCGGCCGATAGAACAGTTTGATACGAGTCCTGAGGGAAATCTGCAGGCTGTTATCGCCACCACCTTTCGGCGGGACATCGAGTACATTCAGCCAGTACAGGCTCTCTCGATCCGTTGGCATGGCACGACTATCGTGAAACACCCTCAGGCTCTGGCGCTTGCCCGGGTCCAGGCGCAATAACCCAGGTGTCACGCTGAATGGTCCCTGTAACTCATCCTCAGCCTCTTCCGGCCCTCCTTCGTCGACCCAGACCTGCACCAGCGACGGATACCGTCCCTCGTTGCTCAACCTGACAGTGACCTCGGAGCTCTCGGCGGGATAGACGACCCGCGTGGTGGCAATCACCACACTGGCGTTGGCCTGCGTGCACAACAGAAACGCGGCCAGCAACAATCCCCACCCCTTGGCGCTGAGTGATAGCTTCATGATGTTCCACTCGAAAAATTGGGAGTGGAGCAGCCCCGGACAGGGCGGCTCCAGAGGACTCAGAGATAATCCAGCGAGTAGCGGATTCTGGAACTGACCAGGCCTGGGGTAGTGCGGCCTGTCGAGTAGTACTGGGCGTAGTAGCGCAGCGTCGCGTTACCATCCACGAGGGTGACTTGCTGGGAGTTCTGCGAGCCCTTGGCTGCTGCGAGATTCATGACGCTCTTGGCACTGTTGAGCAATTGCAGCTCGACGTTTTCACTGCCGCCGGCATCGACGATCAGACGCCCTTGATCACTGACGCTTGCACCTGGCTCGAAGTAAGTTGAAACCTGGCCGACATGGGTACAACCCGTCAGTTGCAATACGAAGGAGGTTTCCCCTTCCACATCGCCTGGACGCACGAGTTTCGCGGCATTGACATCCGGCAGGGTCACCGGAAGATTGCCGTCCCCCCCATTGATGATGCACGTCGGCGCCAGAACCCGCCCCTGAAAGCTGATTTCGCCATGGTCTGCCTGGGCCCCCCCGACGATCAGCGACAACCCGCAGAGCGCAAATACACTTTTGTAGAACCTGTCCATATCATCCTTCCTCAAGCTAGACGATCAGGCACATGCCGAACCGGCGCCGTAGAGCGGCGCGGCAACAGTATCTGCATCAGGCTTGGGAGGCTCTGTCGGTGATTGGTTGATCAGCGGCTGGCGACAACCATGACAGCGGTAGGATTTTCTACTATGCGATTGTGGGAACAATCCCCAGGCCTCATGCTTCGAGGCCCGGAGAATGCTGCGAACTTCAACGAGTTACAGTCCGCATCGTGACGAATTCCTCAGCGGCGGTCGGATGCACGCCGATAGTCTCGTCAAACTGCTGCTTTGTGGCGCCTGCCTTGAGTGCGATACCCAGCCCCTGGATGATCTCGCCTGCATCCGGCCCCACCATATGGCAACCCAGGACCTTGTCGGTCTCGGCATCGACCACCAGCTTCATCAGGGTCTTTTCCTGCAGGTCGGTGAGGGTCAGCTTCATGGCGCGGAAGCGGCTCTCGAAGATCTGGATCTTGTGGCCGGCAGCCAGTGCCTGCTCTTCGGTCAGGCCGACGGTGCCGATCGGCGGCTGGCTGAACACCGCCGTGGGGATGTTCTGATAGTCCACCGAACGGTACTGCTCAGGCTTGAACAGGTGACGGGCCACCGCCATGCCTTCAGCCAGAGCGACCGGTGTGAGCTGGACACGACCGATCACATCGCCCAAGGCGAACACCGAAGGCTCGGTGGTACGGTACAGGTCGTCGACCCGGATGTAACCGCGCTCGTCGAGCTCCACGCCGGTGTTCTCCAGCCCCAGATTGTCGAGCATCGGACGACGACCGGTGGCGTAGAACACACAGTCGGCGATCAACTCCCGACCGTCCTTGAGCGTCGCCTTGAGGCTGCCATCGGCCTGTTGGTCAATACGCTGGATATCAGCGTTGAACTGCAGGTCCAGACCGCGCTTTTCCAGTTCCTCCTTCAGGTGGGTACGTACCGAACCATCGAAGCCGCGCAGGAACAGGTCGCCGCGATACAGCAAGGAGGTATCGGCGCCCAGGCCCTGGAAGATGCCGGCGAATTCGACGGCAATGTAGCCACCACCGACCACCAGCACCCGGCGTGGCAGCTCCTTGAGGTAGAACGCCTCGTTCGAGGTGATCGCCAGTTCCTTGCCAGGGATGTCAGGCACCTGTGGCCAGCCGCCCGTGGCGATGAGAATGTTCGCCGCGCTGTAGCGCTGACCTTCTACCTCAACCTCATGGGCACCGGTCATGCGTGCATGACCTTGCAGCAAGGTGACGCCGCTGTTGACCAGCAGGTTGCGGTAGATGCCGTTGAGACGCTCGATCTCGCGGTTCTTGTTGGCGATCAGGGTGCCCCAGTCGAAGTGACCTTCTTCGAGGGTCCAGCCGTAGCCGGCCGCCTGCTCCAGCTCATCGGCGACGTGTGCACCGTACACCAGCAACTTCTTCGGCACACAGCCGACGTTGACGCAGGTGCCGCCCAGATAACGACTCTCGGCCACCGCCACCTTTGCCCCGAACCCCGCGGCAAAGCGCGCCGCGCGTACACCGCCGGAACCGGCACCAATCACGAACAGATCAAAATCGTAGGCCACTTTCCAGACTCCACAAAAAAAGCCACCCGAGGGTGGCTCTTTTCGTGACGCGCTGCAAGCGTCAGACAGCAAGAAAAGTGACGCTGCAGCGCTGGCTCGGACTCAGTAGGCCTTGCCGGTCTTGTAGTAGTTCTCGAAGCAGAAGTTGGTGGCGTCGATATAGCCTTCGGCGCCGCCGCAGTCGAAACGCTTGCCCTTGAACTTGTAGGCAATGACACAACCGTTCTGTGCCTGCTTCATCAGGGCGTCGGTGATCTGGATCTCCCCGCCTTTGCCCGGCTCGGTGTTGGCGATGATATCGAAGATGTCCGGGGTCAGGATGTAGCGGCCAATGATCGCCAGGTTCGACGGCGCATCTTCAGGCTTGGGCTTCTCGACCATGTTGGTCACGCGGAAGATGTCATCGCGGATCATGTCGCCAGCAATCACGCCGTACTTGTTGGTTTCCTGCGGATCGACTTCCTGGATGGCAACGATCGAGCAGCGGAACTGATTGAACAGCTTGACCATCTGGGTCAGTACACCGTCACCTTCAGGGTTGACGCACAGGTCATCCGCCAGCACCACGGCGAACGGCTCGTCACCGATCAGGGGGCGACCGGTGAGGATGGCGTGGCCCAGGCCCTTCATTTCAGTCTGGCGGGTGTAGGAGAACGAGCACTCGTCGAGCAGGCGACGGATACCGACCAGGTATTTTTCCTTGTCGGTGCCCTTGATCTGATTTTCCAGCTCATAGCTGATGTCGAAATGGTCTTCCAGCGCGCGCTTGCCGCGCCCGGTGACAATGGAGATCTCGTTCAGACCGGCGTCCAAGGCCTCTTCAACGCCATACTGGATCAGTGGCTTGTTCACCACCGGCAGCATTTCCTTGGGCATGGCTTTGGTAGCGGGCAGGAAGCGGGTGCCGTAACCGGCTGCCGGGAACAAGCATTTTTTGATCATATACATCCTTAAACAAGGGCTGGGCCTGTGGTATTCGGCGCAGTCTAATCAGGCGGCAGTCACCTTACAATGCCCCACCTGCGGCCGACCGATGCCATGATAGAGATAACCCAGTGTAGATAGTTCCGATGGATCGTAAATATTACGCCCGTCGAACAGCACCGGCTTACGCATCAGGCCCCTGATCCGACGAAAATCCGGCTGGCGGAACTGCTTCCATTCGGTCACCAGTACCAGTGCATCCGCGCCCTCCACACAGGCATAGGGATCATCCCCCAACTGCAATTGACCACTGGCCAGCGCCTGCGGATAAGCCGCCGCGGCCCCCTCCAGCGCCGCCGGGTCACAGGCCCGCACCCGTGCCCCTGCCGCCAGCAGGGCGTCGAGCAGCACCAGGCTGGGTGCCTCGCGCAGGTCGTCGGTGCCAGGCTTGAACGCCAGGCCCCACAACGCCACATTGCACCCGCGCATGCTCCCCCCGAAATGCTGCTGCAGTGCCTGGAACAACACGGTCTTCTGCTGCGCGTTGCGCGCCTGGACCGCGCGCAGGATCGCCGGCTGGTAGCCATGCTGCTCGGCTGTGTGGATCAGCGCACGCACGTCCTTTGGAAAGCATGAGCCGCCGTAGCCGCAGCCTGCGTAGATGAAATCGCTGCCGATGCGCCGGTCGCTGCCGATCCCGCGACGCACCTGTTCGATATCCACGTCCAGCTCGGCGCACAGGCCGGCCAGTTCGTTGACGAAGGAAATCTTGGTGGCAAGGAAGGCATTGGCGGCATACTTGCTGAATTCGGCGGCGCGCGGGCTCATGACCAGCACGCGCTCCCGGTTACGTACAAAGGGCGCATACAGGCGCTGCAAGCATTGAGTGGCGGCGTCACTGTCGGTGCCGATGATGATACGCTGAGGGCGCACGAAGTCCTCGACGGCGCTGCCCTCCTTGAGAAACTCCGGATTGCTCGCCACCGACACCGTGAAACTGGCCCCGCGTGCGCGCAAGCCGCTGTTGACCTGCCGGGCAACCCGCTCGGCCGTGCCCACCGGCACGGTCGACTTGTTCACCACCAGGCATGGGCGCAGCAAGTGCCGCCCGAGACTGTCGGCCACCGCCAGCACATGCTGCAGGTCCGCCGAGCCGTCTTCATGGCTGGGCGTGCCCACGGCGATGAACGCCACATCAACCCGCGCCAACGCGTGATCCCAGTGCTCGGTGAAACTCAGCAGGCCACTGTGCAGCCCCTCCTGCACGAGCGCAGCGAGCCCGGGCTCGTAGATCGGACACTGCCCCTGACGCAACCGGGCCAGGCGCGAACGGTCATGCTCCAGACAGACCACGCGATTGCCCATTTGCGCGAAACAGGCCGCCGTGACCAGCCCCACATACCCCGCCCCGATCACACAGAGTTCCATGGCCGCACTCCTTCAGGAAGATACGACATTGCAACCTGCAGGCGATTGCAGGGCCGTGACAGCGACACGGCGGGAATATGACAGGTGCCCGGTATTCAGCCGCCCGTGCCCTGCCCGATCAATACACCCTCGACCTTTTGCCCATACAAGTTGACGCCATCGTTGGCATGGAACTTCACCCGCGTCTTCTCGATGGAGCCCTCTACCAGGCGCGGATCCTGCGGGCGTTCGTGGCGGTTGATCCATGCCGCGACATCCCATGCCTGCTGGTCACTCAGGCTGCCTGGCTTGCCCAGCGGCATGTTGTGCTTGATGAAGGACGCGGCGGTGTTGATCCGGTGCATCCCGGCCCCCCAGTTATAGGCATCGCGCCCCCACAACGGCGGCATGACGTATTCACCTGCAACTTTCTGCCCCTCGCCCTTGCCACCGTGGCAGATCGCACATTGCTCGCTGTACACCTGTTCGCCACGCTTGAAGTCGTAGCCGTCCTTGGGTTGCGGCACCTCAGGATAGCCGCGACCGGGCGTCTCCACGCCTGTGCGAGTGCCGGTCGCCAGCCAGTAGGCATAGACGCTGAGCGCGGTCATCTGCGGGCTGTCGGCCGCCGGGGGCTTGCCGTTCATGCTGAACTGGAAACAGCCCTGGATACGTTCGGCGTAAGTGTTGACCTTGTCGTTTTTCTTGCGATAGGCGGGATACATCGGGTAGGCGCCCCACAGCGGCGCGGAGTGGGCCATGCGGCCTTGGTCGAGATGGCAGTTGCTGCAGTTCATGCCATTGCCGACAGCCTCAGGCATCAAGCGGCGAGTATCAACGAACAGCGCATGCCCCTGGCGGACCATCTGGCCGAACGCGTTGTCCGGCAACTCGCTTTCTGCAGGAGGCACGAATACCGGAGTGGCCTGACTGCCGGGCACCTTGAGCTGCGACTGGTCTTGCATGGCGATCTGCGCCGCCTGGGCGACGCCTGCGCCGAGCCACAATGCTGCGATCAAGATTTTTTTCATGGTGCGACCTCCTGGCGGGCAGCGTGGGCGAAGTAGTCGGCGATTGCCGTCACCTCGGCATCGGTCATGGCCTTGGCCACACCGACCATCAGTTGGTTAGGGTCGTTACGCCTGCTACCGTCGCGCCAGGCATTGAGCTGCGCAACCAGGTAAGCCGCCGGCTGTCCGGCCAGTGGCGGAAAGTGCTCGCCAACCCCCGCACCACCTGGGCCATGGCACTGCACACACCCGGGAATCTGCCGGCTCCAGTCGCCGTACAAGGCCAGGCGTTCGGTCGGATCGCTGGCTATTTGCTGACGGCGCGAACCCGTAACCGGGTCGGAAGGCTGCTCGGCCAGCCAAGCGCTGACCGAGCGGATCTCCTCGTCGCTCAGCGCCTTGGCAAGCGGCTCCATGACCGGCTGCTTGCGGCTGCCCGAGCGAAAGTCCTCGAGTTGCTTACTCAGGTATCCGGCAGACAAGCCGGACAGGCGGGGAAAACCGGCGGCGGCGATACCCTTGCCGTCCGGGCCATGGCAACCGAGACAGGCCATGGCGGCGGGATTCTGCCCGCCCTGGGTGAAGATTTTCTGGCCATCGACGGCATGCGCCGCGGGCCAGGCCAGGATCAGCAGACTGCCGATCATGACGCGACTCATCGGGTTCATCAGGGACACTCCATTTCCTTGTTATAAGCTTAGTCTTAAAAGACATAAGGAAATGGATACTAGTCCGGATAACTAAAGCGGAACAATGTCCCTACAAGTCATAAGGTATTGATCGGGCGTCTAACGACGTATTGCTTGCGCTGGATCAAGAACCGGAGATGCACTGGGTCGCTGCGGAGCGCACATCACCCAGACGCAGAGGGAAGTTGTTCAAGCGTTCATGCAGCTTGATGGCACTGCCACTGCCACGCTTGTCGACATCGACAAGCGCTGCCGGGCCGACACCGGCACTGAGCTTCTGCGGCACGATCAGGCGCAGGCCATCGCCACGCGCCTCTTCCACCAGCGGATCACGGCTGTCGCCCAGCTTCTGCTTGACACAATCGGCATACTCACGCGGCGTCTTGCCGGAGATCACATCCAGCGTCTCTCGCGACTGCTCCAGCTCCGAGACGCTGACGCAACCACCCAGTACCAGCGTCGCCGCCGCCATCACCCACTTCATCCGTTGCACCTCTGCCAATCAAAGAAATCGTTCGACAACGTCCGGGCAATTTTGCTCCCTGCTTTGGCAGATTTCTCCCTGGCCCGGCCGTGCAGCCCGCCAGTGTACCCTGACATCGTGGTATCTTGGGCATTTGCAGAATCCCAACCTCGCGGAGCCCCACATGAAATTCGTCCACCAGCGCGAGCACCTCAACGAGGATGACATCGTCGTTATCGAGTGCTCCCAGCGCTGCAACATCCGCCTGATGAACGACGCCAACTTCCGCAGCTTCAAGAACGGCGGTCGCCACACTTACCACGGCGGCCTGTTCGAACGCTTCCCGGCGAAAATCACCGTCCCCAGCACCGGTTTCTGGAACATCACGCTCGATACCGTGACCGCCCGCCCGATCTCGGTGACGCGCAAGCCGACCTTCACCCACAAGATCAAGATCATCCGTCGCTCGTCGTCAAAACTCGGATAAGCCCTGCCATGACCCAGAACCTCAAATACGTGATCAAGTACAAGCTCGACGGCCAGCGCCGCTGGGACTTTGCCGTGATGCCCGATGCCTCTCAGGAACAAGCCCTGGAAGCGTTGCGCAAGATCCACGGCGAAGACGCCGAGAAAATCAGCGACATTCAAGTCAGCAAGGCGTTGTAATCCAACAGCCACAGCGCTCAGGGCGTGCCCGCCGCCGCCCTGGGTGCCTGCACCGCCGATACAGGCCTGGCGTCCCGATAGCACCCTGCCATGATTTCACCTCTTCCCGGCGAACGGTTTATCGCTATATATTTCGCAATATAACGATAACCCTCCGAGGAGCCCGTTTCATGCGTATTCGCCTGTCTCACCTGGCCGCCAGCGCCCTGGCCAGCCTGATTTCCCTCAATAGCGCCTGGGCCGATGAAGTTCAGGTGGCCGTGGCAGCCAACTTTACCGCGCCGATCCAGGCGATCGCCAAGGACTTCGAGAAAGACACCGGACACAAGCTGGTCGCAGCCTTTGGCGCCACCGGACAGTTCTATGCGCAGATCAAGAACGGCGCGCCGTTCGAAGTGTTCCTCGCCGCCGACGACAGCACCCCTGCCAAACTTGAGCAGGAAAAGGAAATCGTCGAAGGCTCGCGCTTCACCTACGCCATCGGCACCCTCGCCCTGTGGTCCGCCAAGCCCGGTTATATCGACGACAAGGGTGAGGTGTTGAAGAAGAACGACTTCCAGCACCTGTCCATCGCCAACCCCAAGGCCGCGCCCTACGGCCTGGCCGCTACCCAGGTGCTGGACAAACTCAAGCTGACCGAAGCCACCAAGGGCAAGATCGTCGAAGGGCAGAACATCACTCAGGCCTTCCAGTTCGTCTCCACCGGCAACGCCGAACTGGGCTTCGTCGCCCTGTCGCAGATCTACAAGGATGGCAAGGTCGAAAACGGTTCGGCGTGGATCGTCCCGTCCACCCTGCACGACCCGATTCGCCAGGACGCGGTGATTCTCAACAAAGGCAAGGATAATCCGGCGGCCAAGGCCTTGGTCGAGTACCTCAAGGGCCCGAAAGCCGCTGCGGTGATCAAGTCCTACGGCTATGAAATCTGATGCCACTCGACGCCAGTGACCTGGGGGCGATCTGGCTGACCGTCAAACTGGCCAGCCTGACCACACTGATCCTGCTGGTGGTGGGCACGCCCATCGCCTGGTGGCTGGCACGCACCCGCTCATGGCTGCGCGGGCCCGTCGGGGCAATCGTGGCACTGCCCCTGGTGCTGCCACCGACCGTGATCGGTTTCTACCTGCTGATCGCGCTCGGCCCCCACGGCTGGCTTGGTCAGGCCACCCAGGCGCTGGGGCTAGGCACCGTGGTGTTCAGCTTTACCGGGCTGGTGATCGGCTCGGTGGTGTACTCCATGCCGTTCGTCGTCCAGCCCCTGCAGAACGCCTTCAGCGCCATCGGCCAGCGCCCGCTGGAAGTGGCCGCAACGCTGCGGGCCAGCCCTTGGGACACCTTCATCCACGTGGTGCTGCCGCTGGCCAGGCCGGGCTTCATCACTGCCAGCATCCTCGGCTTTGCCCATACCGTCGGCGAGTTCGGTGTGGTACTGATGATCGGTGGCAACATCCCCGACAAGACCCGCGTGGTTTCGGTGCAGATCTTCGATCACGTCGAAGCCATGGCCTATTCGCAAGCGCACTGGCTGGCCGGTGCGATGCTGGTGTTCTCCTTCCTGGTGCTGCTGATGCTCTATGCCGGCCGCCGTGGCAAGGCTGGCTGGAGCTGAGATGAGTTCACGCATGCACGCACGCCTGAAACTGGCGCGCGACGACTTCACCCTGGATGTCGACCTCGACCTGCCGGGCCGCGGGATCAGCGCCCTGTTCGGCCATTCAGGCTCAGGCAAGACTTCCTGCCTGCGCTGCCTGGCCGGCCTGGAACGCGCCAGCGAAGCCTACATCGAGATCAACGGCGAGGTGTGGGAAGACAGTCGCCACGGCACTTTCCTCGCCCCGCATCGACGCCCGGTGGGCTATGTGTTCCAGGAGGCCAGCCTGTTTGCGCACCTCTCGGTGCGCGGCAATCTGGAATTCGGCTGGCGGCGGGTCTCGGCCAGCGAACGCAAGGTCGGACTGGACCAAGCCTGCCAGTTGCTGGGGATCGGGCACTTGCTCGAACGCAAGCCCATCACCCTCTCCGGCGGCGAAGCGCAGCGTGTCGGCATCGCTCGCGCCCTGCTCAGCAGCCCCCGGCTGCTGCTGATGGATGAGCCCCTGGCCGCCCTGGACGGCCCGCGCAAGCGCGAGATCCTGCCCTACCTCGAACGCCTGCACGACGAGCTCGACATCCCTGTGGTGTATGTCAGCCACTCCCAGGACGAGGTCGCACGCCTGGCCGATCATCTGGTACTGCTGGAGCAGGGCAAGGTCATGGCCAGCGGCCCGATCGGCCAGACGCTCGCGCGCCTCGATCTCTCGCTGGCGCAGAGCGAGGAAGCGGGTGTGGTGCTCGAAGGTGTGGTGATCGGCCACCAACCCGACTATGGACTGTTCGACCTGCGCTTGCCGGGCAGCGACGGTGCGCTGCTGCGCATCGCCCATCCCGACCTGCATGTCGGCAGCACCCTGCGCCTCAAGGTACACGCCCGCGATGTCAGCCTGACCCTCGCCCACGACGGCACCTCGAGCATCCTCAACCGTTTGCCGGTGACCGTGCGTGAATGTCGCCCGGCCGACAACCCGGCGCACGTGCTGGTCAGCCTCGACGCTGCCGGCAGCGCCTTGCTCGCGCGCATCACCCGGTACTCGGCAGACCAACTCGGGCTGCAGCCGGGCCAGATGCTGTGGGCGCAGATCAAGTCGGTGGCGCTGTTGGCCTGAGCAACTCAGGCACTATCGTTGTCCACAGATGACAACTGGTCGATGGACTGCGCCATGCCCGAGATCACCCTGCCCCGCACCCTGCACTATGTCGACGACACCCAGCCAGGCCTGAGCCGACGCCTTTGGCGTGGGCGCTTCATCTACCTCAGCCCTGATGGCGAGCGGGTGCGCGACACGGATACGCTGGCGCGTATCGCGGCGCTGGTCATTCCGCCCGCCTATACCGATGTGTGGATCTGCCTCGACCCACAAGGCCACCTGCAAGCCACCGGTCGCGATGCCCGTGGGCGCAAGCAGTACCGCTACCACAGCGAGTGGCGCATGCTACGCGACGAGCACAAGTACGGGCGCATGCTGGCCTTCGCGCAAGCGTTGCCAGGGCTGCGCCGGCATCTCGACCAGCACCTGGCACGCCCCGGAATGGACCGGGAAAAGGTCATGGCACTGGTGGTCAGTCTGCTCGACAACACGCTGATCCGCATCGGCAATCGTCAATACCTGCGCGACAACCAGTCCTACGGACTGACCACCCTGCGCAACCGACATGTCGAGGTCAGGGGCAGCACCATTCGCTTCCAGTTTCGCGGCAAGCGCGGCGTCGAGCACAGCATCACCGTGCGCGACCGGCGCCTGGCGCAACTGCTCAAGCGCTGCATGGAGCTGCCTGGCCAGGAACTCTTCCAGTACCTGGACGAGGACGGCCAGCGCCATCGCATCGGCTCCAGTGACATCAACCTGTTCCTCCAACAACTGACCGGTGCCGACTTCACCGCCAAGGACTACCGCACCTGGGGCGGCAGCGCCCTGGCCCTGAGCCTGCTGCGTCCGCTGGCCTGGCAGCCTGAGGCCGAGGCCAAGCGCCAGGTCGCGGCCATCGTCCGCGAGGTTGCAACGCGCCTGGGCAACACGCCGGCGGTGTGCCGACGCTGCTACATCCATCCAGCGCTGCTCGAGCACTTCCACCTGGGCCGCCTTGCCGAACTTCCGCGAGTGCGGGCACGCAAAGGCCTGGAGCAGGAAGAGGTGGCCCTGTTGCGTTTTCTGCAGGCACTCGAAGCGCTGTGAAGTTTCATTGACCAGAGCTATTTACAACATAAAGCAGAGAAATTTCCCATATTCGCTCCGGCCCCCTATCCTTGCCACCGAGCACCTTCGCCGATTGATCTGACCCGGTTGATGTCGGCACCTGCAACTGAAGACCGCCAACAGATTTTGTTCGCTCAGGAATTAATATCTTCCGAAAGCGTCTTTAATGAGAAGGAAGAGGGACAGGCTCCCACCGCTGCGGCACATAGCCCCACGGATTTCTACATCACCAAGGAGAACTACATGCTGATACTCACCCGCAAGGTTGGCGAAAGCATCGTCATCAACGATGACATCAAAGTCACCATTCTGGGCGTCAAGGGGATGCAAGTGAGGATCGGCATCGATGCGCCCAAGGATGTCCAGGTCCATCGTGAAGAGATTTTCAAGCGCATCCAGGCCGGCAACCCCGCTCCGGAGAAAGCCGACGACCAATACTGACCACCCTTCGCCTCAAGCCGCACGGACGCGCTTGATCGCACGGCACGTCCCCGCGGGATTCCGCCTGCGGCTCAGGGACTCAACAGTTCGCGGACCTTGGCGATCATGCGGTCCATGTCGAACGGTTTGTCGAACACCGCGCTGAACAGTTCCGTTAGCCTGTGCCCCTCGTAGGCCTGCGCGCCGCTCATGAGAATGACCGGCAGATCGGGCAGCTGCAGCTCATTGCGGATCGCCCTGGCCAGCTCCTCGCCATTGAGCACCGGCATCATGTAGTCGGTGATCACCAGGTCAACCCGCTTCTCTCTCAGGGCCTCCAGCGCCTTGCGCCCATTGCTGGCCTTTTCTACCAGAAAACCCTCATCCTCCAGGGCGAATCCGAGGATGTCGGCGATCAGGTATTCATCATCGACGATCAGGATGCTGTTCATTGCCAGGTACCGTCAGCGGTCCCCCTGGGGTACGGCCGTGCCCGACAGCACACCGCTGGCCCCCGCGAATGCGTTGCGCAGGGTAATGCCATCGGCGCCGATAGCCAGCTCGTGGAGTGCCGGATCATAGTGGCTGTCACGGACCTTGAGAATCGACAACACACGCCGCAGCTGCGACTCCAGTTCGACGAAACGCATCAGGAACAGGTTGTCGACGATGCTCGACAGGTCCGGTGCCGGTGACGTGATTTCCGAGCCGAACAGGTCGCGCATCTCCCAGGTCAGCATCACACTGACACCCCGTGCGCGCAGCTCGCCGGTCAGGGCTCGGAAGAAACCGTTGAGCCGCGCCTGATCGAAAGCGAGTCGAGCGAAGGCGCCCAGGCTGTCGATCACCACACGCCTCGCCCCCAACGCCTGTACCTGCGCGAGCAAGCGTGCGCCAACCTGATCGAGCAAGCCCTCGGTGGTCGGTTGCCAACTGAGCTGCAAGGCACCCTGGCGTTCCATTTCGGCAAAGTCGTAGCCCAGCGAGGCAGCCTTCAACCTCAGGCGGGCAGGCGGCTCGTAGAAACCAAAATGCAGCGCCGGCGCCTCAGGCGTGGCCGCTGCAAGAAAGCCGAGCCCAAGGGATGACTTGCCCGCTCCCGACGGCCCCATGAGCAGGCTCACCGACCCTTCGGCCAGACCACCATTGAGCATCCCGTCCAACGCTTTTACACCCGTGGTGATACGCACCAAGGTGTCAGAACCCAGGTTGCTCGGGTGGCTGTACAACGCCTCCAGGCGCGGATAGACCTGCAGCCCTGCCTCGTTGATCAGGCATTCATGAACCCCCGACAGTGCACCGCTGCCTCGGGTTTTGCGCAACTGTATATGACGCACTGCGCGGCTGCCCTCGAGCTGTTCACCCAACTCGATGACGCCATCGACCATGGTGTGCTCCGGGCTGCCCTCATCGAGGCGAGCGCTGGTCAACAGCAACACCGTGCAGCCGGCAAATGCCGCGTGCCCTTGCAGTTCGGCGACGAATTTCTTGGTATCGAGACTGGTTTCGGCCCGCGCCCGAGCATTGAGCAGGCCATCGACGATCAACAAGCTGGCCTGCTGCCTGGCGATCTCCTGGCGCAACAGACGCACCACCGCTTCCAGCCCTTCGTCCTGCAACGTATCGAAGGCACTGACGAACTGAATCTGGTCGCCCACCAGCGTCTGATCGAAGAACTCCAGGGTCGAGAGGTACTTGAACAGGCGCTCATGGGACTCGCTGAGCAAAGTCGCGACCAACACCCGCCCGCCGTCACGCACATGGCCGCAGGCCAACTGGTTGGCGAGGATGGTCTTGCCCGCCCCGGGCGGCCCCTGGACGATGTATGAAGACCCGGCTACCAGGCCGCCTTTGAGCAGCGCATCCAGGCCCTCGATACCGGTCGCCAGTCGCTTGAGTGTTTCTACCATGACGTACTGTCCACCTCGTGTCTCAGGGTTCGGGCACTTTCGATGAAACCGGCAGGTAAAGGCTCATGCGCGTGCCCTCACCGACCGAACTTGCTACGCAGATCGCACCATTGCTCTGCTTGGCAAAACCATAGACCTGACTCAACCCCAGCCCGGTTCCCTTACCAAAAGCCTTGGTGGTGAAAAAAGGCTCGAAGATTCGCGGCAGCACCTGCGCATCGATCCCGTGGCCGCTGTCCTGCACATCGAAACGCAGGAAGCGCCCGTGCAGCGCCTCTACCTCACCCGCCAGTTCAACAACTGTCACGTCCAGGCCGATCGTCCCCTTGCCGCTGATGGCATCACGGGCATTGAACAGCAGGTTGAGCAAGACCATCTGCAGCTGCCCCGCATCCACCTCGATCGTCGGCACCTCTGGCGCCACCTGCGCGATGAGGTCGATGCCGTCAGGCAAGGCGTGCTCCACCAGGCTGCGGGTGGACGCAACCAACTCGTCAGGGGAGATGGTGCTGACGTTCAGTTGCCGGTGGCGAGCGAAGCTGAGCAACTGGCCTGTCAATTGCGAGCCACGCTGCCCAGCCTCGAGGATGTGTTCGAGCAGGCGCTCTATCCGCTGCGGATCGCCACTGGCACGCGCCAGGCGCGCCGAGCTGAGGATGATGGTCAGCAGGTTGTTGAAGTCATGGGCCAGGCCACCAGTCAATTGCCCCAAGGCCTCGAGCTTCTGCGCCTGGAAGAGCTGCGCTCGCATCGTGTCGAGCTGCAACGCCGATTCACGTCGATCCGTGATATCGCGCGTCACCTTGGCCAGGCCGATGATCTCGCCATGCTCATCGCGCACCACATCCAGCGCCGCCAGAGCCCAGAACTGCGTACCGTCCTTGCGCACTCGCCAACCTTCGTCCTGCGCCACGCCCTGCTCCAGCGCCTGGCGCAGCAGGCGTGCCGGGCGACCGTCGGCGCAATCCTGTGGCGTGAAGAACAACGAGAAATGCCGACCGATCACCTCGTCGGCACAATAGCCCTTGATCCGCTCGGCCCCTGGGTTCCAGGACACGACGTGACCGGTCGGATCGAGCATGTAGATGGCGTAATCCACCACCGCCTGCACCAGCTGTTCGTAGCGATTGGCAGTCATGAGCGGCGGGGCAGGACGATCGGTCGAAACCATGCGGGCTCCACGAGCACGACAAGAGGAACTGTAGAAGAGCTTAGTGCACGGCATCAGTGTCCGATATATGGCGCAATGACAGCAAGCCGGGGATTACCCTATAGTACCCCAGCCCCCCACCTGTCATGGAACCTATATGGCAATCAATTTCCGTCTGCTGGGCCTGCAGGACGACCTGCGCCACACCGCCCGGCAGATCGACCATCTGTGCCAGGCACTCGATGGCCACACCCGTTTTCTACGCCACTCGGTGCATCAGGACGATGCCACCGCCATGGGCGAACAGGTGCAGGACCTTCGCCACAGCGCTGATGACATGCGCGAAATCGCCCAGCTGATCCGCCCCTGAACGGGCAGCGCGGTTGACTCACCTATAACGATGGGTTATAAAGCGCGCTTGATTGTATGGCCCTTCAGTATTGAAGCGTGCCGGTCCCGGTGACCCGGTCAAGTGTGCGAGTGTGGTGGAATTGGTATACACAGCAGACTTAAAATCTGTCGGCGCAAGCCTTGTGGGTTCGAGTCCCACCACTCGCACCATATTCCTCGTCAAAGGCGCCTGAACAGGCGCCTTTTTCGTTCGTGCAGCAAAGGCTTGCGCACCTGCTAGAGTGGATTCTGACACTGTCCACCGGAGCATAGACATGCGCTACACCCTCTTCGACGGTCAACGCGATGCCATCATCCTTCTGGCGCGCATCCTCTTGATGATCCTCTTCGTCCTCTCTGGCTGGAGCAAACTCACCGGCTTCGAAGGCACCGTGGGCTATCTCGGATCCCTGGGCGCCCCAGCCCCGACGGTCGCGGCGGCGGTCGCAGTGATCATGGAGTTCTTCGTAGCCATCCTCCTGATACTCGGTTTCTACACCCGACCACTGGCTTTGCTGTTCGCCCTGTTCGTGCTCGGCACGGCGCTGATTGGCCACCCGTTCTGGAACATGGTCGAGCCTGCGCGCGCAGCCAACATGACCCAGTTCTTCAAGAACATGAGCATCATCGGCGGGCTGCTGCTATTGGCTGTGACAGGCGCCGGACGCTTCTCGCTGGACCGGCGCTGACTCAGTCGTCAGGGTGGTCATGCCAGGCGGGATGGTCTTGCTCGTCATCGTCGAGATCATCCTGTAGCGCCTCGTCTTCCTCGATCTCATCCTCGGCGCCCTGGGCATCGGCCTCAGGGTCGAAGTCCTCGTAGAGAAATTCGTGATCGAGCAAGTGATCGTGCTCAGGCTCAGGCAGGTCGTCTTCTTCGTGCATCGCGCAGCTCCGTGTTGGGGGGCCTGTATAGGCTTATCGGAAGTCGCGGTCAATCATTGAACCGGGTTAACGCTCGCTTAACTGCGCAAGCCGTAATCTTGCGCTGCTCCCTTCAGAACGTCTTGCCCGCCGCCATGGCGGGCTTTTTTTTGCCGCTCATGGATCAGCTGAAACTTGCGCCGCTCCTCCAGGTTCGCACTAGGTGTAGGACCTGTCTTTTTTGCAAGGAGAACAGCAATGGCCGTGAACATGGAAAACCTCATCATCACCACGCCCGTGCCCAAGTCACCCAGCAATCCGGTGGCGCTGGAACTGACCGGGGCCCAGGCCCTGGCCACCCTCACCCAGGTAATTGCCCGCCTCAGCGACGGCTCGATCCGCATGAGCGCTCCGACCCGCGGCGCTTCGAGCAAGAGCACCCACCGCACCCGCTGCGAGTGGAAGGAAGCACGCTATTGGTCCCTGACCAGCGCTACCCGCCACAGCAATCATCAGCGCATGACCCTGGAAAAGGTCAATTCGGCGCAAAAAGTGGTGATTTCGCAGATGCACGTCAAGGACGACGACAGCCCTGTGATCAAGGTGTTCTGGAACAAGGGCAAGATCACCCTGGGGTTTCGCCAGGACTTCAACCAGCTCACGCCGCTGAGTAGCAACGTACTGACCGACGTGCCGCTGAACACCCCGTTCGAGATCAGCATCGACGTCACCAGCGCCGGTGCGGCAACGGTCAGCGCCACCTGCAACGGCCGTACGGGCAGCACTGGCGTCCTGCAGATGGCCCAGAGCTGGAACGTCCGCGCCTTCAATTTCCATGGCGGCGTGTATAACCAGGTGGACTACAGCGACTCCACCGCCGCCGAAGACGGCTCGGTGTGCGTGATCAGCCGACTCGAACTCAGCCACATCTAGAAACAGTCTGTCGACATGCCTTTCACGAAATGCTGACATTCACAGGGGCATAGTGACCTGGCTTCGATACGTTCTTGAACCCGCCCAAATGGCGGGTTTTTCTTTTTCTGCGTCATGCCGCCAACTGCTTCAGGCTAACCTTCCCCGACGAAAAGCGCATGGCTGGCACGTTGCCCATGGGAGCAACGCTGCTGTGGGCAGGCTGTGCCGTAATTGATTCGCCCAGCGTCCCATTGCAAGTGAGTACTTGCACAAGAACGGAAGCGACAGACATGCACGCACGGACAGCCATCGGCATCGCCCTCCTGACCGCCGTCAGCCATACGATCGAAGCCAATGAAAACGCCAACCCTTTCGAAGCGGCGCTCATGATCACCACGCTGGCACCGACCATCGTGTTGGCCGGCACCACGGCGCTCACCTCGAACACCACTGATTCGCTGAAGTCGGCCAAGGACGATGCGCTCGCCTTCATCGGCTCGGACGGCGCCATCCGTGGAGTGCGCTTCGAGCAGGCGCGCCGGGATTACCGCGCCAGCACCGCCCCTCCTTTCATGAGCGACCGGCAACTGGCGCTGGCAATCGTGGCTATCTATTGAACAGCGCCACTCAGCGCAGGGGGATGTAGATATCCGTCTGCCATTGCTCGAGCGGCGTCTGCGGATACACGCTCAGATACTCGAAGTACAGCGGATGGTCGCGCAGTTCCTCACCACTGCCCGGCAACCAGTCGCGATAGACCGGATAGATAGTCTCACCAATGGCATGCGGCGAGCCGACATGACGCACCACCGCACAACGCCCGGCAGGGATGATGAGCTCTCGCACCGCTTCGTCACCAGGCACCAGCGGCTGATTGATCTCGCCACAGATGGCAAAGCGAAAATCCTGCGCTGGTGTGGTGTCGGGGTTGCCGTATGGGATGCCGAATGTGCGGCTGCTCTCCACCGGCGACTGGCCGGTGTGCTTGCGCCAATCGATGAAGCGCCCGACCGTCTGGTCCAGCAATGCCGGTGCACCATGGTGCTCCAGCGCTACAACCTTGACCTCGACAAAGTCCACGATCCGAACTTGCATGACGATACTCCTGGAAAAATGAGGAATGGCAAATACCGCATTCCACAGCTGCCAACTCGGCGCCTGGCGAAAAGTGCTCGGCGACATGCCGAAGGCCCGGCGAAACGCACGGCTGAACGCCTCGGGGCTCTCGAAGCCAGCGTCCAACGCAGCGTCCAGTACCGAATGGCTGTCATCCCCCGCCAGTCGTTGCCCAGCCCGATGCAGTCGCATCAGCTGCACGTATCGCGCGACGGGCACGCCGACGTACGCAGTGAACTGCCGATGGAAGTGAAAGGTCGAGAAGTTCGCGACCTCGCTCAGGGTGTTCACCGACAGGTCACCTTCTAGATTGGCCTGGATATGGGTGAGCACCGCTTCGAAGCGCTTGGCGTAGATCGCGTTGGGAGGCGTGCAGGACATCGGTGGCAAGGCCCAGTGGTTGCGGTGAGGCAAGGATCGTCGATGCTCGGAGAGCGTACCTAGCCGGGTTTGCTCAATGCATCCGGCGATGAGCATCCAACCACGCCGGGCATGGCTAGCAATGCGAGCAGTATTTCATGTATCCCCCTTTGAGAGAGCGCTGTGGGGGCGTAGTGTCGCCAGATGCAAAAAGCCCAGCGCGGAGCTGGGCTTCGTGGTTAACCTCAAGGGTCATGCCCTGGCTGCAATCTTCCTGGGCGCACCCTCCATCGCAATCCTCCTGGCGCGTCCCACACCCCATGCAAGAGCGCGGGTCATCGACTCTCCAGGACGTTCATCGTAGGCCTCTTCAAGAAGCCTGGCGCCTGAAGACGAATAAACGCCGATGAACAGTTGCGTGCCCCCTATTCGAGACAGCCTCGCCTGAACATCGATCACGGTTCCGTCATCCAGCGCCTCTACGTGATCGCGGTGATGCAGGGTCGGGTCGGCCCAGCCCCAAAACACCTCTCCTCTGATAATCATGCCGGCCTCCTTCGACATACGCGTTAATGTAGGTGACGTACCCACATTAGCGCTGCCTCCGGCGACATTCATAAAATTGGCGTCAAAATCCGTCGCAGTCTGACAGGCGGCCCTGAATCTTGTACGCCAGCGAAGACCATGTATAAGAAACAGGTTTCTAGCCCACAAATAAACTCCCGAAGGTCCGACGTCGTGGAACACAGTTCATCCTAACGCCAGGTGGACGCGTCTACAGGCTGAGCCTCACGGCAGACTGCCCCTGAGCCAAGGCGAGTGGGTACAAATTGGAACTTGCTGTGGATTCAAGCATTCTCAACATCGTACTCACGCACCTCGGCGATAACCCATGAGCAAGCCCGTTTTCCCCCAGCCCTTTCTAGCGATTGGCTGCTCCCAATGTCGCGACCTTGCGAGCCTGGGTTTCGACATCACGATGGCCTTCCAGCCCATCATTCACGTTCCTTCAGGTAGGCCGTATGGCTATGAGGCATTGGTTCGCGGTCTAAGCGGTGAAAGCGCTGCGCAAATCCTGGCCAAGGTGTCGCCCGATAATCTGTACCGTTTCGATCAGGCCTGTCGAGTGAAGGCCATCGAGCAAGCGGCGGCACTAGGATTGGGACGGCATGCGGACTGTAAATTGAGCATCAACTTTCTGCCCAACGCCGTCTACCGTGCCAGCACCTGTATCCGAGCTACCCTGGAAGCCACCCGGACATTCGACTTCCCTGCCAATCAGCTCATGTTCGAAGTGACCGAGGGTGAGCGGATCGACGATACCGAGCACTTGAAAGCAATCTTCAAGGAATACGGCCGACAGGGCTTCACCACTGCGATAGATGACTTCGGCTCGGGTTACTCAGGCTTGAACCTCCTCGCAGAATTTCAGCCAGACGTACTGAAGCTGGATATGGCACTCACGCGGAGAATCAGCCAGGATCCGGTTCGGCAAGCCATCGTCGCGGGTATCGTTCTGGTAGCCGAACGACTGGGCATTACGCTGATCGCCGAGGGGATTGAGACAGATGCAGAGTGCCAAGCATTGGCAGCATTGGGGATTGATTTGATGCAAGGATTTCTGTTCGCTCGACCCCAGGTAAATGCATTGCCATTGGTCGAACGACTTTCTTAGTTTGACCTGCTTGTAGCAGAAGGCATTCAGCGCAGCCCAACCCCGAGCCTTCGAGGCTCGAGGGTTGGTAATGCCATCTAGCGGACCTGAGAGAGCGGGATGCGAGAGCTAACGGCCTTCACCTGAATGCGGCTCGGCCGAAAGCAGCAGCCTGAAAGCTGTGCGTGTCAATCATGCTCAGCCATTCTGACTCTGCACGTACTGTTCGACCATTACCTTTCCTTCGATAACTGCTTCAAACGGGGAGGAGAATGGCCGATTCACACGCATCGTGCGCGCCGTAGCGCCTGGTCTCCCTACTTCAACCAGCATCCCGGTGGGAAAATCAAGGCTAGCCTCCCACAGCACGTAGATAGATGCCTGGTACCCAAGGTAGGTGTGCTCGTACAGGTTATGGCTTATGGACTGAAGGCTCATCATTCTCTCCAATTGTGCGCCTCAAATGCGCCTCCGATGGAGATACGACTGATGTCTTTTCAAGAGCGTTCCGTTTTCCAGCATCCTTATCTGGAAGTACGTTAAGGCCTGCGTCCAGAGGGTTTAACTTCAAGGCCGGTAGGCGCATGCGGAGAGCTCTCGGTGATCCAGTCCAGGGCGCACTGCCGCCCCCACGCCGTGGCAGCAGTCATGGCCTGACGCAATCTCCTCGCTCACAAACTTTTTCAATTGCCGCGATATGGCCTTCTGTTGCGGATCCGGTGTAGCGCATGCCCCATGCCTTTTGTTTCGGAACTCTTGGCTTTTCGGACCCATAAAGAAAAACCCCGCAGACGTTAATCTGCGGGGTTTTCGAAGAGTGGAGGCCGAGGTCGGAATCGAACCGGCGTAGACGGATTTGCAATCCGGAGCATAACCACTTTGCTACTCGGCCTCAAAGTTCGGAGTCAGCTTTCGCTATCTCCTTGAAACCGCTCAACTTTTTCAAGTGAGCTGCGTTTCGATGGACGCCATTATGTCGGCATTCCCCTCGCCTTGCAACCCCCCTGAAGAAAAAAATCTTCAAGGGGTTCAAGGTGTTAGCGCAAGCGGCCAAGCCTGCTCCAAAGCCCTACCAAGGTGTTCTCCACGGCACCGCTGGCGGCCACGCAAATGCGCTCCTGCAGGGATTTACGCTCGGCATAGCGGACGTGAAACAGGTTGGCGTCGTGGGCGCGGTCGCTGAGGTATTCGTCGCTGGTGCGCAACTCGTCCACCAGCTTGCGGTTGAGTGCGGCAATGCCCAGCCACACTTCACCGGTGGCGACCTCATCGATGTGCAACTGCGGGCGGTAGCGGGCGACGAAGTCCTTGAACAGCTGGTGGGTGATGTCCAGGTCTTCCTGGAATTTCTCCCGGCCCTTCTCGGTGTTCTCGCCAAACACGGTGACGGTGCGCTTGTATTCGCCGGCCGTGAAGACCTCGAAGTCGACGTCGTGCTTTTTCAGCAGGCGATTGACGTTGGGCAACTGCGCGACGACGCCGATCGAGCCAAGTACAGCGAACGGCGCACTGACGATCTTCTCGCCGATACAGGCCATCATGTAGCCGCCGCTGGCTGCGACCTTGTCGATGCACACGGTCAGCGGAATACCGGCCTGGCGGATACGCGCCAGCTGCGAGGCAGCCAGGCCGTAGCTGTGCACCAGTCCGCCACCGCTCTCGAGGCGCAGCACCACTTCGTCACGTGGGGTGGCGAGGGTGAGCAGCGCAGTGATTTCGTTGCGCAGGCTCTCGGTGGCGGAGGCCTTGATGTCGCCGTCGAAGTCCAGCACGAAGACCCGGCCCTTTTCCTCGGGCTTGGCCTTGCCTTTCTTCTTCTGTTTTTCCGTCTTGGCCTGCTGCTTGCGCAGGGCCTTGAGCTCGGCCTTGTCGAGCAGGCCAGCTTCCAGGCGCTCGCGCAGCTCCTTGTAGAAGGTGTTGAGGCGAGTGACCTGCAATTGCCCGCCGGGCTTGCGTCGACCCTTGCCACGCAGGTTGGCGATACCCGAAAGGATGACCAGGATGGCGATCACCACAGTGGCGGTTTTGGCGAGAAAGCTTGCGTATTCGGCAAGAAACTCCACATTGACTCCTTAATGAACCTGCGCCTGCACGACGCGAAACTGATGCAAGCATACCGGTGCGCCTGGGCTGCCGCCAGCATGGGAAAATGCTGGCAACACAGTTCAAACAACCTTTTCAAACGCTTGTATGTTTTTTCATTGACAGCCTCTCTGGCGCATCCTAACCTCGCAGCAACCTCCATCCCGGCCGGACATTCCAGTGGGCAACATCTACCTGATCCGACATGGCCAAGCCTCCTTCGGCGCCGACGACTACGATGTCCTGTCGCCGCTGGGTGTGCGCCAGAGTCAGGCGTTGGGTGAGCACCTGGCTCAACTGGACCTGCACCTGGATCGCTGCCTGGCCGGTGACCTGCGGCGCCAGCAGGACACCGCGCGGCTGACGCTCGATGCAATGGCCGCTACCGGCTGCGCGATCCCGGCCATAGAGACCGATGCAGCCTTCAATGAGTTCGATGCCGACGGCGTGATCCGCGCCCTGCTCCCTGCCCTGCTGCCAGACGAGCCCGAGGCGCTGCACGTGCTGCGCAATGCTGCGCAGAATCGCAGCGAGTTCCAGCGTCTGTTCGCGCTGATGGTGCAGCGCTGGCATGACGGCGAGCACGAGGCTCACGATGGCCTGGAGACCTGGGCCGCGTTCACAGCGCGCGTTGGTGCCGGCCTGCAACGCGTCCTGGCACAAGCCTCAAGCCGTGACAACATTGCCATCTTCACCTCCGGTGGCAGCATCGCCGCCCTGCTCCACCTGGTCACCGGAATCACCCCAGCCCAGGCGTTCGCGCTGAACTGGCAGATCATCAACACGTCGCTCAGCCACCTGAAGTTCCGTGGCCGCGATGTGGCATTGACCTCCTTCAACAGCCAGGCCCACGTGCAGCTGTTGCGGATGCCGGAGCTTCTCACCTATCGATGAGCCCGGCCTGTTGTGCCCCGTGCACGCGACTTTCACCCAACAAGGAATACACCATGAGCGACGTAGCTAAAGCAGTCGAAGCGATGAAAGCCAAGTTCAACCCTGCCGCCGCCGCCGGCCTGGACCTGGTGTTCGGCTTCAACATCACCGACGAAGACAAGCACTACGCCCTGCTCGTCAAGGACGGCACCTGCGAGATCCAGGAAGGCGAGAACCCTGACGCCAACTGCACCCTGGTTCTGGACAGCGAAACCCTCAAAGGCATCGTCAGTGGCGAGACCGATGGCATGCAGGCCTTCATGGGCGGCAAGCTGCGCGTCGAAGGCGACATGATGCTGTCGATGAAGCTGAGCGAGCTGTTCCCGTCCTGAGTGATGCGAACACGCGCATGAAGAAAACCGAGGCCTGACCGGCTTCGGTTTTTTTTTGCCCGCAGCCTGCATGCATCACTCATCAGGGGCAGTGATCGACCGGCAACACCCGCGTCGATATGACGTTTGGCACGCTTGTCCCAACCCAGGTTGGCCATTAGATTAGCCAATGATCCTTGCGACCGAGAATAAGGAATACGCATGACGCTCACCGACCAGTCCACCCAGGTCCGCCCCGGCGAAGAACTCGATGCAGCCATCATCGATCCTTACCTCAAGGCGCATATCCCGGGCCTCGCAGGCACCCCGAGCATCAGCCAGTTCCCCGGCGGCGCCTCCAACCTCACGTACCTGATCGCCTACCCCGAGCGCGAATTCGTGCTGCGTCGCCCGCCCTTCGGGCACAAGGCCAAGTCGGCCCATGACATGGGCCGCGAGTTTCGCATCCTCAACCAGCTCAACGACGGCTTCCCGTTCTGCCCCAAGGCCTATGTGCACTGCACCGACGAATCGCTGATCGGCGGCGAGTTCTACGTGATGGAGCGAGTCGAGGGTGTCATCCTGCGCTCGGACCTGCCGCCGGAGCTGAACCTCGACGCCAGCCGCACCGAGGCGCTGTGCAAGAGCTTCATCGACCGTCTGGTGGAACTGCACCAGGTCGACTACAACGCCTGCGGCCTGGCTGACCTGGGCAAGCCCGAAGGCTATGTGCAGCGTCAGATCGAAGGTTGGTCGAGCCGCTACGAAAAAGCCCTGACCCCGGATGCGCCGCGCTGGGAAGAGGTGATCGCCTGGCTGCGCGAGAAGATGCCCGCCGACCACGCGCGCCCTGGCATCGTGCACAACGACTACCGCTTCGACAACGTCATCCTCGATGCCAGCAACCCCATGCGCATCATCGGCGTACTGGACTGGGAGATGGCGACCATCGGTGACCCGCTGATGGACCTGGGCAACAGCCTGGCCTATTGGATCGAGGCCAACGACCCGGCACCGGTACAACTGATGCGCCGCCAGCCGAGCAACGCCCCCGGCATGCTGACCCGCCGCCAGTTCGTCGACTATTACGCCGAGCGCGCCGGCATTCGCATCGACAACTTCGACTTCTATTACTGCTACGGCCTGTTCCGCCTGGCCGGGATCGTCCAGCAGATCTACTACCGCTTCTTCCACGGCCAGACCCAGGACAAACGCTTCGCCCAGTTCATCCACATGAACAGGCTGCTGGAGCAGATGAGCCTGCAACTGATCGGCAAATCCACCCTGTAACCGGCGACAACAAGGAAAACCAGCATGTCCAAGACCCAACTGTTCGACCTTGACGGCAAGATCGCCTTCGTTTCCGGCGCCAGCCGCGGCATCGGCGAAGCCATCGCCCACCTGCTGGCCCAGCAAGGGGCCCATGTGATCGTTTCCAGCCGCAAGCTCGACGGCTGCCAGCAGGTCGCCGACGCAATCATCGCAGCCGGCGGCAAGGCTACGCCGGTGGCCTGCCATATCGGTGAGCTGGACCAGATCCAGCAAGTGTTCGCCGGCATCCGCGAGCAGTTCGGACGCCTGGATATCCTGGTCAACAATGCCGCCACCAACCCGCAGTTCTGCAACGTACTCGACACCGACGTCAGCGCCTTCCAGAAGACCGTCGACGTGAACATCCGCGGTTACTTCTTCATGTCGGTGGAAGCCGGCAAGCTGATGCGCGAGCACGGCGGTGGCAGCATCATCAACGTAGCGTCGATCAACGGCGTGACACCGGGCTTGTTCCAAGGCATCTACTCGGTGACCAAGGCTGCGGTGATCAACATGACCAAGGTCTTCGCCAAGGAGTGCGCGCAGTTCGGCATCCGCTGCAATACCCTGCTGCCGGGCCTGACCGACACCAAGTTCGCCTCGGCACTGGTGAAGAACGACGCCATCCTCAACGCCGCCCTGCAGCAGATTCCGCTCAAGCGCGTAGCCGACCCGAGCGAGATGGCCGGCGCAGTGCTGTACCTGGCCAGCGACGCGTCGAGCTATACCACCGGCACGGCGCTCAACGTCGACGGCGGCTTCCTTTCCTGATCAGCCCTTGCGCGCCTGCAGCGTGTAGCTCAACGGCAGGCGCTCGGGCCGCTCGGCCAGGCGCCACTCGCCGTCGGCGCCCTTGAGCATCTGCCCAGGCAACGCCTCCCAGGGGATGCTCGAGTGTTCGACCAGGGCGGTCAGTTGCATGCCCTGTTCAAGCAGCGCCGTGATGATTTCGCCAAGGCCGCGGTTCCAGGAATGGGTCTCGGTCTGTGCCAGGCGATGTTCGCTTTCGACGTAGGTCTGGTCGCTGTGGAAGATGAGCGGCGCCTCATGCTCGAAGTACGGGAAGTCGACCTGCAGGCGATCGGCGTGGGTTTCGTCGAGCGTCCATAACATCGGGTGCCCCTCACGCAAGAACAGCCGCCCGCCCGGCTTGAGCAATGCCGCGACATTCTGCGCCCAGCGCTGGATGTCCGGCAGCCAGCACAGTGCACCGATCCCGGTGTAGATCAAGTCATAGCTCGCCTTGGGCAGCACCTCGCTGGCACGGTAGACTTCCGCCTCGACATAGTCGATATCGGTGCCACAGCGCTCGGCCAGCAACCGCGCCTGCGCCAGCGATGCGGGCGAAAAGTCAAGCCCGCTGACCTGCGCGCCCAGACGCGCCAGCGACAAGGTGTCGGTGCCGATGTGGCATTGCAGGTGCAGGGTCTTGAGGCCTTGGATATCGCCCAGGCGCGGCAGGTCGAAGCGCACGACTTCGGAAAGATGCGTGGCAGACTGCACGAAGCATTCGACTTCATAGCCCGGCGAGGCGGCGTGCAACGGCGCCCGCTCGTCCCAATTGGCGCGGTTGAGTTCCAGTGACGGATTCATGGACACTTCCCTGTGCGGAAAACCGCCACGTTAACCGGCCAGGAGGCAGGCCGACAACCAGCCATTCAAGGAGAGAACGCCAGCATGAAGACCTACAAGGGCGGCTGCCTGTGCGGTGCGATCCGCTTCGAGGCCGATGGGCCAGCAGGCAATCCCCACCACTGCTCGTGCCGCTGGTGCCAGCAGCACACCGGAGCACTGGTGGCGAGCTGGGTGGAGTTCGATCGTGCGCAAGTGCGCTGGGTCGGTGCCGGCGGTGCGCCTGACACCTGGCGCTCTTCGGATTATTCCAGCCGGGCATTTTGCCGATGCTGCGGCAGTTCGGTAGGCGCGATCGACGATGCACCGACGGTGGCGTTGCTGCTGGGGTGTTTCGATGAGATCGAGGACGAGCGCCTGGTACCGACCGGGCACTCGTTCGAGGACCGCTGCCCAGGGTGGATGCAGCGGGGTTGATGGGGCTTTCCAGGACCGCCGTGCGGCCCGAGGTTACAACGACAGACTCATGCTCACACTCAGGTTGCGCGGCTCGCCCGGCATGTTCCACGCCGCGTTGTAGCCGCGTTCGTAGTACTTGCGGTCGAAGACGTTGTTCAGGTTCACCCCGAAACTCAACTGCTCGCTGGCCTTGTAGTGCGCCAGCAAGTCCAGCGTGCTGTACGCCGGCAGGCGCAGGTCACCGCCCGCCTGCCCGGAACGCTCGCCCACGTAGTTGGCCGAGGCGCCGACATCCGAGCCACGCAGCCAGCCGTTCTGGAACTCGTGCACCACCATCAGGCTGCCGCTGTGCCGAGGAATGCCCAGCAGGTCGCTGCCCTTGGGCAGTGCGGCATCGCCCTTGGTGACCTCGGCATCGATATAGGCATAGGCACCGATTACCCGCACGGCCTCGGTGAGCTGACCGCTGAACTGCAAGTCCAGCCCCTGGCTGTGCGCCTTGCCCGCGGCGATGCTTTCACCAAAGGCATCGGTGGTGACGACGTTTTCCTTGTCGATGCTGAACAACGCCACAGTCGCACCGAGCCGGCTGTCGAACAGGTCGAGCTTCAGACCCGTCTCGTAGCCCAGCCCCTTCTCCGGCTTGTACACCTGGCCTTGGGTGCCGATGGCGTTGGGCTTGAACGAGGTGGAAGCATTGGCGAACACCCCCACTTCCGGCGTCCATTGATACAACAGCCCCACACGCGGCGTAGCGACTTCCTTGACCTGGCTGTTGCTTACCCCGGTGGCACGGTTCAGCGCCGTCTGCTCGACCCGTTCCAGGCGCACGCCGAGCAGGCCACGCCAGCGCTCGTCGAAGATGATCTGGTCTTGCAGGTTGAGCGCCTGGCTTTCGGTGCGTTCGAAGAAGTCATTGGGGTTGATCAGCGGCGGCTTGGGCTGGCCGTAGACCGGCTGGTAGATATCCAGCCCATAGCCGAGCGACGTAGCGCTCTGTGGGTATTTCTGGCTGTTGCGGTAGTTCTCGTACTCCAGGCCGATCAGGCTCTGGTGCTGCCAGCCGAGGAAATCGAACTGCCCGTGCAGTTCGGCCTGGGTAATGTTGTCGTTCCACTCGAAATTGCGTTCGCGGTAGAAACGGCTGATCGCCTGGCCGACCACCCGCGACGGCTCCGAACTGTTGCCGCGCAGGTGGCCCTGGGTGTAGTGGTTGGCCAGGCGCAGTTTCCAGCTGTCGTTCAGGTAGCGTTCCAGGGCCAGGTCCAGGGTCTGGTTGTCGTTGCGAATGTGGCCGTCGTTGGGCTCGCCGAGAAAGGTCGAGCGCTTCACGGATCCCAACTGGTTGTTGACCGCCGGAATACCCCGGTCGAACACCGATTCGGTGCGCGAGAATTCGGCATCCAGCAACAACCGTGTGTCAGGGTCGAGTTGCCAGCTCAGCGACGGGCTGACGATCTGTCGGCGGCTGTCGACGTGATCGCGGAAGCTGCCGTTATCTTCCACTGCCAGATTGACGCGCGACAGCAGGCGCCCCTCCTCGTCCAGCGGCGTGTTGACGTCGAGGCTGCCGCGGTAGCGATCCCAGGTGCCGGCGCTGGCCTTCAGGCGCGTGAACGCCTCCTCCTGCGGACGCTTGCTGACGATATTGACCAGGCCACCCGGATCGCCGCGCCCGTACAGGCTGGCGGCCGGACCCTTGAGCACCTCGATGCGCTCGATGGTCGAGGTGTCCGGTGCACTGTAGCTGCCGCGGTTGATGGCAAAGCCGTTCTTGTACAGCTCGCCGGTGGTAAAACCGCGCACGCTGTAGTTGAGGAAGGTCAAGCCACCGAAATTGTTCTGCCGGGTGACGCCACCGGCAAAGTCCAGGGCACGGTCGATACGCGTGCTGTTGAGGTCTTCAAGCACCTGGCTGGGCACCACGGCGATGCTCTGCGGCGTGTCGCGCACATCGGTATCGGTGCGCGTCGCGGTGCTCGAACGGGTGGCGCGATAGCCCTGCACAGGGCCGTCGGCGCGCTCCTGCAGATGACTGTCGCTGACGGTCAGGGCCTCGAGTATTACAGGTTCGGCAGCACTGCCGGGCAGGCCGAACACAGACAGGGAAAAACCCAGGCAGAACCGGGCGGGGAAAACTTTCATCAACGACGCTCCTAAATTTCATGTAATAACATAACAATTTATGAACGATGCGAGGAATACCCGGATGAGAAAAAACCGCATTTACCCGTCAACCTGAAGTTTACGGCTCGGGTATACTCGCGTTTCCGGCCCGCTTCCAGGAACCGCCCCATGGTTGAAAACAGCTTTGCCTTTCGCCTCAAGGAATTGCTCGAACACCACAAGCTGACCCTGCAAGCCGTGGGCACCGCCCTGGGCATTTCACGCACTGCGGTGCACAAGTGGACTCGCGGTGGCGAAATCGACTACGACAACCTGCGCAAGCTCGCCGCTTTTCTCAGGGTCAACTGGATCTGGCTGCGCTACGGTGAAGAAGCCTTGCAGAGCGTTCAGCAGGCCGAGGTGGTAGAGCTGCCGATGACCGACGTGCGGCGACGCTACACCGCCGAGATCATGGAAAATGAAACCCGCATGAAACTGGCCCAGGAAGGCGCACGCATCGTCACCTGGGAGTGGAACCTGGTCACCGATGAGGTCACCTACTCGCCCAACGTCGAGGCGGTGTATGGCTGGCCAGTGCAGCGCAATGAAGAGTTCTGGGCCCATATCCACCCGGACGACATTCCGCCGATGCAGGCCATGTACGCCCAGGCCGTCGCCGACGGCACCGGTTGCGAATGCGATTTTCGCATCACCCGCCCCGACGCCAGCCAATGCTGGATCGCCTCGCGCGCCACCGTGCTGGCCGACAGCGCCGGGCGCGCGGTGAAGATGGTCGGCATCAGCATGGACACCACCGAACGCAAAGTCGCCGAAGAAGAATTGCGCCAGAGCGAGGCGCGCTTTCGTACCATCTTCGAGTTCGCCTGGGGCGCGCTGGCCTACATCGATCCCGACGGCAGCTGGCAGCGGGTCAACGGCAGCTTCTGCGAACTGCTGGGCTACCGCGAAGACGAGCTCTACGGCACCACCTTCCAGCAATTGACCCATCCCGACGACCTGCCGCACAACCTGCACTTGCTGCAGCGCCTGCTTGACGGCGAGATCGACCGCTACGAAGTGGAAAAACGCGTACGCCACAAAAACGGCCACTACCTTTGGGTCCGCGCGCGCACATCGTTGCAACGCCAGGCCGACGGCCAACCCGAGCACCTGATCAGCGTATTCACGAACATCACCGCCGAACGCGAAGAACATGAACGGCTGCAGGCACATATCGCCACGCTCGAGGCGCGGCTGGGCTGATTCAGGGGGAGAGCTGCGATGCTACCGGGAAGTGCGTCACTCGACAGCCAGCGTCAACAGCGGGTGCAGCGCCGCGGCACGGTGGGGTTGTACTTCGTTGCCGCCTTGTCGGTACTCGCCGGCATGACCGATGCCATCGGTTTCATGGCCACGGGCGATTTCGTTTCGTTCATGAGCGGCAATACCACGCGCCTTGCGGTCTCGCTGGGCAGCGCCGAGCTGGGGCCGGTGCTGCGCCTGGCGCTGGTGATCTCGGCGTTCGTGCTGGGCAACGCACTGGGGGTGATCGTTGCCGCCAGAAGCGGTCGGCGCCACTGGCCCTTGCTGGGTGTGATCGCCCTGCTGCTGGCGGTCGCCGGCATGCTGCCAGAGCCCATGCAACTGCTCGCGCTACTGGCGGCGGTGACCGCGATGGGCATGATCAATGCGGTGGTCGAGGAAGTGAACGGCCTGCCGATCGGCCTGACCTACGTCACCGGCGCGCTGTCGCGGTTCGGCCGCGGGCTGGGCCGCACCCTGTTGGGCCAACAACGGTTGGGGTGGCGCGTACAACTGGTGCCCTGGAGCGGCATGTTCATCGGCGCAGTGCTGGGTGTGTTGCTGGAGCAACGCTTCGACCGTGCGGCGCTGCTGGCCAGCGCGCTGACCGCCCTGCTGCTCGCCGTGGTCTCGTGGAAGATTCCACGGCGCTGGCAACTGCGCTACATGCCTCGCTGACTCACAGGCAGGTTGCCGCAGCAGCCTTGCGCTGCAGCGCAACCATGTCGTTCTTGCGGGCGTAGTAATCGACCCGGGTCCCACCGGCCTGCGGGTAGACGTCAACGAAGGATTCCGCTTCGCGGGTGTACACCGTCAAACCACCGCCCTTGCGCGCTTCCAGGTAACCACTGGCGTCAACGCCGAAGCGCGATTCTTCCTGCCAGCTGAACTGGATGCACTGGGCCACCAGCTCCGGCGCTTTCTGCGAGTCGAGGCGCGCGCTGGGCTGGCCGTTGCGCGCGGCCTCCATGGTCGACGAAGCGCAGCCAATCAACATCAGGGCTGCAGTCATCGGCAGTAGTGCTCGCATGTTCCATCCTCGGGGCAAAAAAGAAGCGACTGTAGCACTGGCGGTGATCGCGCGTGAATGCTCGTGCTGCGCAGCGGCATTCAACCCGGCGCTACCTGACCGGTGCCCACACCGGATCCTCTGCCATCAGCGCCGTCACCCAGTCGGCGAACGCCCGGACCCTCGCCGACAACGCCCGGGTCGGCGGGTAGACGAACGACATCGGCATGGTGCCCATCTGCCAATCGCTCAGCACCTCGACCAATTGCCCGCTGCGGATGTGCACCTCAGCCTCGGCCCTGGGCAGGAAGGCCACGCCCAACCCGGCGACCACGGCAGCGGCCGTGGCGCTGCCGCTGTTGAAGTACATGGCCGGTGGATGGTCGAGGGTGAAATGCTCGTCGCCGCGAGTCAGGGTGGGAATGTAGCGGCGATCGGTCGCCGGGAACTTGAAGCCCAGATGGCGATGGCGTGGCAGATCAGCCGGTACCTGGAGCGGCGGTGCCGAGGCAAGGTAGGACGGCGCGGCGCAGAAGCAGAACCGCATCACCCCGATAGGCCGGCAGACCAGGTCCTGGTCTGCCACGTGCCCGCCACGGATCGCACAATCCACGCCCTCCTGCACCAAATCCACCACGCGTTCACTACAACGCACATCCAGCACGATATCTGGAAACCTGGCGGCGAAATCCGGCAATGCTGGCACCACCAGCAAGATCCCCACCGGCGACGGCATCTCGACCTTGACCCGCCCACGTACTGCGCCACAGCTCTGCGATGCCGAGGCCTCCAGCTCGTTCACATCCTCGAGGATGACCCGTGCACGCTGGTAGTAGGCCGCACCTTCAGTAGTGGTCGAGACCTTGCGCGTGGTGCGGTGCAACAGCTTGATGCCCAGCAGGTTCTCCAGCGCCTGGACCTGCCCCGAAACCGTGGTCTTGGCGAGGTTCAGCGACTCTGCCGCGCGGCTGAAGCTGCCCACTTCGACAATGCGGCAAAAGGCGCGCATCGCTTCCAGCCGATCGAATGCCATTGTCCGAGATCCCGTAAGAACAAAACGAATTCAGCTAGTTTATCCGTGAAATACCTTCTCTTAAAGTGCGCTCGTCTGCGTGGCAGCTGATTGACCGGCCTTGATAAACGCCCTCATCGACCGCCTGCCACTCCACCTACCGAATCCAATCTAGCGCCTCGCTGTGCGCGTCATTTGAGAGAACGCCATGAAAAACAGTTTCAAGGTCGTCGTCCTGCTGGCCTCTGCCCTGCCCTTCTTCGCCCAAGCCTCCGACGGTGGCGAAGCCCTCGAACGCTTCCATGAACGCTTGCGCGCCACCTTCGCCGAGCAAGCCAAGGACATTGAAAGACACAAGCAGCAGGAGGCACTGCAGGCCGCCGAGCAGCAGGCCAGACAAAAGCAGCCTGCCGCCGACGACAGCCAACCACGCACAGTGCCTGCGTGCTGAGCCCCGCCCATCAATCCCCTCGTTAAGGATGATCCTGTGCGCGCCCGATTAGTCGCCGTTACCGGAATGATCGCCACGGCCTTGCTGGTCAGTGGCTGCAACCCAGAATCCAGCCAGGCCGCCAGCGCCAGTGCCCCCGATGTCGAAGTGATCCCGGTCACCCAGCAAAGGGTCAAGACCTGGGACACGTTCAATGGCCGGGTCAGCGCCACCGAGACGGTGGCGATCCTGCCCCGCGTCGGAGGCTACATCACCCGGGTGGCCTACCGCGAAGGCGCCGAGGTCAGAAAAGGCGACCTGCTGTTCGTCATCGACCAACGCCCCTACCGCAACGCGCTCGACAGCGCCCGCGCCCAATTGGAACGGGCCCGGGCGTCGCTGGCGTTCGCCAGCCAGCAAGACCTGCGCGCCCAGCAACTGCTCAAGAGCAACGCCGTTTCCCGTGAAGAAGCCGAACAGAAGCGCTCGGCCCGCGAGCAGAGCCAGGCCGAGGTTCGCGCCGCCGAATCCGCCGTCGCCACGGCAGCGCTGAACCTCGAGTTCACCGAAGTGCGCGCGCCCATCGACGGGCGCACCAGCCGTGCTCAACTGACGCTCGGCAACCTTGCCGTCGCCGACCAGTCCGTGCTCACCTCCGTGGTTTCCCAGGACCCGGTGCACGTCTACTTCGACCCCGACGAACACAGCTTCCTGAAATACCAGAAAGCCCTCAAGCAGGCCGCCAGCACCGAGGTGCGCATCGGCCTTGCCAGCGACGACGACTACCCCTACAACGGCGAGTTGAGCTTCATCGACAACCAGGTGAACGCCAGTACCGGCACGCTGCGCGCCCGCGCGACCGTGCGCAACCCCGACCGCCTGCTCACCGCCGGGCTGTACGCGAAGGTCCAGCTGGCCGTGGGCGAACCCGCGCTGGCCACCCTGGTGCCAGACCGGGCGATCCTCACCGACCAGGACAAGCAGTACGTCTACGTGCTTGGCAGCGACAACAAGGCCGAGCGCCGTTACGTCGAAACCGCCCAGCGCATCGAGCGCCAGCGCGTCATTCGCTCGGGGCTGGTCGCAGACGACCGCATCATCGTCTCGGGCCTGCAGAACGTGCATGCCAGCGGCAGCCCCGTCACCCCCCACGCACTCTCCGGCGACACCCGCGAACTTCAGGTTTCCAGTGCCGCGCAACACGACAAGCAATAGCCAGGGGTTCCAGCCATGGACTTTTCCAAGTTCTTCATCGACAGGCCGATCTTCGCGATCGTCCTGTCGATCATCATTTTCGCCGCGGGCCTGGTGGCCATCCCGCTGCTGCCAGTGGGTGAATACCCAGAGGTGGTGCCCGCCACCGTCGTGGTGAAAGCCACCTACCCCGGTGCCAACCCCAAGGAAATCGCCGAGTCCGTCGCCGTGCCGCTGGAAGAAGCGATCAACGGCGTGGAAGACATGATCTACCTCAAGTCCGTCGCCAGCTCCAACGGCACGCTGCAGGTGGTGGTCACCTTCAACGCCAAGGTCGATCCGGACACCGCCGCGGTGCGGGTGCAGAACCGGGTGAGCCAGGCCCTGTCGCGCCTGCCCGAGTCGGTGCGCCAGTACGGCGTCACCACCCAGAAGCAATCGCCGACGCCGCTGATGTTCGTCGACATGTACTCGACCAACGACCAGTTCGACGCCCTGTACCTGCGCAACTACCTGCGCCTGCATGTGAAGGACGAGTTGTCGCGCATTCCCGGCATCGGCGACGTCATCCTCTACGGTGCGGGCGACTACGCCATGCGCATCTGGCTCGACCCGCACAAGCTCGCCGCGCGCGACCTCACCGCCCAGGACGCCATTGCCGCCATCCGCCAGCAGAACGTGCAGGTCTCGGCCGGGCAGCTGGGGGCAGAGCCTTCGCCGCAGGACAACGACTTCCTCATCTCGATCAACGTCCAGGGCCGCCTGAAGACCGAACAGGAATTCGCCGACATCGTGCTCAAGAACGGGCGCGACGGTCAGGTAACGCGGCTGTCGGATGTGGCGCGGGTGCAGCTGGACTCCGGCGACTACACCCTGCGCGTGTTCCGCGGCAAGAACCAGGAAGTGGCCGTGGGCATCTTCCTAACCCCCGGCGCCAACGCCATCGAGGTGGCCAACGCGGTCTACGCCAAGCTCGACAGCCTGTCCAAGGACTTCCCCGAAGGCGTGAGCTACACCAGCGTCTGGGACCCGACGGTGTTCGTCCGTGAATCGATCAGCGCGGTACAGCACACGCTGTTCGAGGCCATGGTCCTGATCGTGCTGGTGGTGGTGCTGTTCCTGCAGACCTGGCGCGCCTCGATCATTCCGCTGATTGCCGTGCCAGTGTCGATCGTCGGCACCTTCGCCTTCCTCTACCTGCTCGGATACTCGGTCAACACCCTGACCTTGTTCGGGCTGGTGCTGGCGATCGGCATCGTGGTGGACGACGCCATCGTCGTGGTGGAAAACGTCGAGCGCAACATCGAGCTGGGGCTGACGCCGCTGCAGGCTGCGCACCAGGCCATGCGCGAGGTGTCGGGGCCGATCCTGGCAATCGGCCTGGTATTGTGCGCAGTGTTCGTGCCGATGGCCTTCATGAGCGGCGTCACCGGGCAGTTCTACAAGCAGTTCGCCGTCACCATCGCCATCTCCACGGTGATCTCGACCATCAACTCGCTGACCCTGTCGCCGGCCCTGGCAGCCAAGCTGCTGCGCCACCATGACACGCCACCCGACCGCCTGACGCGCCTGATGAACGCCGCCCTGGGCTGGCTGCTGCGTCCGTTCAACCGCTTCTTCAACCGCAGCTCGCAGCGTTATGAAGGCAGCATCGCCCGCATCCTGCCGCGACGAGGCCTGGTGTTCGTGGTCTACGCCGTACTGCTCGGAGCCACGGGTGTGCTGTTCAATGTCATCCCCAACGGTTTCATCCCCAATCAGGACAAGCTGTACCTGTTCGCCGGTGCCACCCTGCCGCCCGGCGCCTCGCTGGCCCGCTCCGATGCGGTCGCCCGGCAGATGTCGGCCATCGCCTCGAGCATCGAAGGGGTGGCCTACGCCAACTCCTATGTCGGCTCCAACGCCCTGCAGAACACCACCACGCCCAACCTGGTGACCTCCTACGTGCTGCTCAAGCCATTCTCCGAACGCACACGCAGCGCCGCAGACATCAACGCCGAGCTCAACCGCAAGTTCGCCGCGATCAAGGATGGCTCGGCCTACGCGCTGCTGCCGCCGCCGATCCAGGGCCTGGGCAACGGCTCCGGCTACTCGCTGTTCCTGACCGACCGCGGCGGGCTTGGCTACGCCGCCCTGCAGAAGGCGCTCGAGCGGTTCCAGGCCGAGGTGGCCAACACCCCGGGCATGACCTTCCCGGTCAGCTCCTACCAGTCGGACATTCCGCAGCTGCAAGTGAAGATCGACCGCACCAAAGCCCAGGCCCAAGGCGTGGAACTGACCGAAATCTTCGACACCTTGCAGACCTACCTGGGCTCGGTCTATGTCAACGACTTCAACATGCTCGGCCGCGTGTATCGCGTCGTGGCCCAGGCTGACACCCCGTTCCGCCAGAACGCCGCAGACATCGGCAGCCTGCGCGTGCGCAACCTGCAGGGCGAGATGGTGCCGATCAGCGCGGTGGTCGATATAGTGCCGACCTTCGGCCCCGACCCGGTGATGCGCTACAACGGTTACCCAGCCGCCGACCTGATCGGTGATGCCGACCCGCGGGTGCTGTCCTCGGGCGAGGTCATCGAGAAGCTCCAGCAGATCGCCACCCGCACCCTGCCGCGCGGTATCGAGCTGGAATGGACCGACCTCAGCTACCAGCAGGTGACCCAGAGCAACACCGCGGCGATCGTCTTCCCCATCGCCGTGATGCTGGCCTTCCTGGTACTGGCGGCCCTGTACGAGAGCTGGACCTTGCCCCTGGCGGTGATCCTGATCGTGCCGATCTGCATGTTCGCCGCGCTGACCGGCGTGTGGCTGGCCGGCGGTGACAACAATGTGTTCGTGCAAGTGGGCCTGGTGGTGCTGATGGGGCTGGCCTGCAAGAACGCCATCCTGATCGTGGAGTTCGCCCGCGAGCTGGAGATGCAGGGCCAGGGCACCGTCGAGGCGGCGTTGCAGGCATGTCGCCTGCGCCTGCGCCCGATCATCATGACCTCGGTGGCCTTCATCGCCGGCGCCGTGCCGCTGCTGGTCGGCACCGGCGCGGGCAGCGAAGTGCGCCATGCCACCGGGGTCACCGTGTTCTGCGGCATGCTCGGGGTGACGTTCTTTGGTCTGTTCCTGACACCGGTGTTCTACGTGGTGCTGCGCAAGCTCGGCGCCACCATCCCCAACCATACGTCGCACATGGCGCCGAACAGCACCGAGGGCCTGATCCATGAGTAAGCCGGCAAACTGGTCGCTGGCAGCGGTGCTGGCCCTCCTGCAGGGCTGCGCCGTAGGCCCGGACTACCATCGCCCTCCTACCCCGCAGGTGCCCGGCAGTTTCTCCCAGGCAACGGCCACACCTACTGTGCAGGCACAAGCCAGCGCTGCCGACGACGCGTTCTGGAAGCGCTTCGACGATCCGCAGCTCACGGCCCTGGTGAATACGGCGCTGGCCAGCAACTACGACCTGCGCACGGCACTGGCCAACTACGACGCGGCCAATGCCCTGCTGCGCCTGGCCCGCTTCGACCAGGCCCCGACCGTCACCCTGTCGGCCCAGGCCGGTCACCAGCGCCTGGCCAGCGACGAGGCCAACGGCGCCAGCCGCAGCCACGACCTGTACGCCAACAAAGCCGTGCTGGGCTGGGAGCTGGACTTCTTCGGGCGCGTGCGCCGTGCGGTCGAATCGCAGCAGGCCGAGACCGCCGCCCGGGCAAGCGATCTGCAGGCCATGCAGATTGCGGTGGTCAGCCAGGTGGCGACGACCTACATCGACCTGAGGGCAGCGCAGCGGATGCTCACGCTGACCAACGCCAACGCCGAAAGCCAGCGTCAGACCCTGGCCGTCGTGCAGGGGCGCCTGCAGGGCGGGCGTGGCTCCAGCTACGACTTGTCCAGGGCCCAGGCCCAGCTGGATACCACCTTGTCGCGCATGCCGCAGTTGCAAGCGCGCATCGCCGTCGACAAGCACCGCCTTGCAGTGCTCGCCGGGCTCGCGCCAGCAGCACTCGATGCGCAGCTGCAGCAAGTGGTCGACATGCCACGGATACCGGCGGCCATCGAGCCGGCCACCCCGGCGCAGATTGTCCGGCGCCGCCCGGATGTCGCCGCTGCCGAACAGCAACTGCACGCCGCCACCGCCCGGGTGGGCGTCGCCACTGCCGACCTGTTCCCGCGCCTGAGCCTTGGCGCCGCGCTTGGCACCTATGCCTTCACGGGCACAGGTCTGTATGGCGGCGCCAGCGAATCGAACCTGGCTGTGCTAGGCATCGATTGGTCATTCCTCGATGTGGGACGGGTGAACAGCCGCATCGCGGCGGCGGACGCCGAAGCGGCCGGTCGCCTGGCGAGGTATCAGCAGACCGTGCTGGTCGCGCTGGAGGATGTCGAGAATGCCCTGGTGCGCCTGGCCAGGAGCAAGGAGCAGACGCAGCGTTTGACCAGCGCGGCCGAAGGATGGCAGAACGCGGCCAACCTCTCCCGTGCACGCTACGACGCCGGGGCCATCGAGCTGTTCGAACTGCTGGACGTGCAGCGCTCGCTCTACGATGCGCAGCTCCAGCAAGCCGACAGCCAGGCGGGCAGCACCACCCGCGCCGTGGACCTGTTCGTCGCCCTTGCCGGCGGGTGGCCACAGCAGGTGGTGCAGCAGGAGTAGCGCCAGCGGCCATTCACGCGAAAGCCCGCGCCCACGAGAGTGGCGCGGGCTATGCCTTAGAACAACGGCAGGCTGTAGGTGATGTAGAGACGATTCTCGTCCAGGTCACGCTGGTTGGCGTAGGTGCTGCGCAAGCTGGCGTTGCGCCAGGAGAACGACAGCCCCTTGAACATCTCGCCCTGCACTGCGTAGGTCACCCAGAAATCACGCTCCCACTCATGCTGGTCACCCTGCGCCGACTTGATGTTGTCGCCGCGCTGGTAGGCCAGCAGCGTGGTCAGGCCCGGAATGCCGACAGCGGCGAAGTTGTAGGTGTGCTGCGCCACCCAGGTCCGCTCGCCGGCCTTCTGGAAACGTGCACCGGTCTGGCGGTCGGTGATCAGGTAGGTGGCCGAGCCATCGCCCTGGTTGACGAAGGGAAAGTCGCTGTCGCCTTCAAGCTGCTGGTAGCCCAGGCTGAAACCGTGGCCGCCGAGGCTGTAGGTGAACAGCCCGGCAAACGCCTGGTTATCGACCTTGCCGTTGTTGCCGAAACCGGCACTGCGGTACCCCTCGGCCCGTCCAGCCACACTGCCGTTGCGCCCCGACGGACCACTGTCGAAATAGCGCAGGTCAGTCTTGAGGCTGCCCACCGGCAAGGCCAACTGGTGCACCAGGCCGACGAAGTGCTGGCGATAGAAGTCCTCCAGCTCACCGTAGTAGTACTGCAAGGTCAGGTCGCGGCTCACGGCGTAATCGACGCCGAAGAAGTTGAACGCATTGCTGCGCTTGCCGAACGGCCCACCCGCTCCGGCAATCGCCATGCCTTCGTTGTTCGACGAGTTGCGGCTCTTGACCCGCTGGATCTGCCCGCCGGTGAACGTGAAGTTGTCCAGGTCGCGCGAGGTGATCTGCAGGCCTTCGAAGGTTTCCGGCAACAGGCGACCGTCGTTGAGGGTCAGCACCGGCATCTTCGGACGCAAGGTGCCGAGCCGCGCCTCGGTCTTGGCAACGCGCAGCTTGCCAGTCACGCCCAAGGTGCTGAACTCGTCCACCGCACGGCCATCGCTGTCGGTGGGAAACACCAGGCCGCCGCGATTGGTACTCTGCGGGTTGTAGTGGGTGCCCTTGCCCGAATCCAGACGGATGCCAAGCATGCCCAGGGCATCGACACCGACACCGACGGCGCCCTCGGTGTAGCCGGAAGTGAAGTCGAACAGAAAGCCCTGGCCCCACTCCTCCTGCTTGGACGGGTTGGCGCTGCCGCTGCGGTTGTCCTGGTTGAAGTAGATGTTGCGCATTTCCAGGCGCGCATGGGAATCCTCGATCAGGCCAGCGGCCTGGCTGGTCAGGGGGGCCAGCGCCAGGGCGATCAGCCCGGGAGCGAAAGAAGATCGTTTGCAAGACATGCTGTGTGCTCCTCGTTTCTTGTTGTTATGTGCAGCGCCGAACGCCAGGCGCAGGCAAGCCGCGCCCGACGCCGCTTCTGTCAGGAAGCGGGCGCTGGTACTCGTTCAGGGATCAGGAGTGCGCGGGAGGTGCTTCAGCCGGCCAGGCCGCAGATGGCCGGATGCTCAGCCGGTACAGCACGAAGATCGCCGCCGCACCTGCCACCACGGGGATGGCCAGCCAGTGGAAGAACACCACCGGCGTACCGGCCGCGGCGATCAGCCAGGCCCCCAGGGTCGAGCCGACGATGGAGCCGGAACGCCCGCAGGCCATGGCCCAGCTGACCCCAGTGACGCGGGCCGTGGTCGGGTAGAGGGTCGCCGACACCAGGTTAAGGCCGTTCTGCGCACCGGCCACGCCGAAACCGATCAGGAACACCGCCGCCGCCAGGCCATAGATATCGCCCATCAGGTAGCCGGTGACCGCGATCACCACCGCCGCCCCCAGGTAGGAGCAGGCCAGCACACGGTAAGGCCCGACACGGTCCATCAGCAGCGCCAGCAGGATCGCTCCGACCGTGCCGCCCAGCGGCACCATCGCACCGACACGCGCGGCATGGGCGATGTCGTAACCGGCGTCCTTGAGCAGGCTCGGCAGCCAGCTGGTCAGGAGGTAGAAGACGAACAGCGAGCAGAAGAACGCCAGCCACAACAGCAGCGTGCGCACCGCGCGGCCCTCGATGAACAGGTGCGAGATCGGCGAACGGACCTGCGCCGGGCGCTCGTCGTCAAGGATGGTCACCCCGGCATAGCTACTGCCGGTGATGCGCTCGACCACCTTGCGCAAGGCATCGCCATGCTTGGGGCTCGAAGCCATGAAGCGCACCGATTCAGGCATCAGCCAGGCCAGCAACGGCAGCATGGCCAGCGGCACGATACCGCCGATCATCAGCACGCCACGCCAGCCGAACAGCGGGATGATCTGCGCCGCAAGCATGCCGCCCAGCGCAAGGCCCGCGGTGAAGCCGCTCCAGCTCAGGGTGACCATGATCATCCGCCGCCGCGCCGGGGAATACTCCGAGCTCAGGGTGATGCAGGTGGGCATCGCCCCGCCCAGGCCGATACCGGTGACGAAGCGCAGTGCGGTCAGTGACTCGATCGAGTGGGCATAGGCCGAGGCCAGGGTGCCGACGCCGAACACCAGCACCGACACCAGCAGCACGCGCTTGCGCCCGATGGCATCGGCGATGGGCCCGAACACCAGGCTGCCCACCAACAGGCCGAACAAGCCGGCGCCGAAGGCCGGCGACAATTGCGCCGGCAGCAGGCCCCATTCCTCACGCAGGGCCGGGGCGATGTAGCCGATCGCGGCGGTGTCGAAGCCGTCGACCAGAACGATCAGGAAACACAGGGTAAGAACGATGATCTGGTAAGGCGAGATTCGTGCGTTATCGATGATCTCGCCGATTCGGGCAGTGTGCTGGCTCAAGGTATTCCCCTTTTTATTAGGCTTGTGGTTGGGGCAAAGCATTGGCAAGGCGTTTTGGTTTCAGGGTCGCAGCAGGTCCAGGGCAACGTCGACGATCATGTCTTCCTGACCGCCCACCATCTTGCGACGGCCAAGCTCGACGAGGATGTCCACGGTGTTCAGGCCGTAGCGGCGAGCAGCGACCTCAGCGTGGCGCAGGAAGCTGGAATACACCCCGGCGTAGCCGAGCGCCAGGGTTTCGCGGTCGACCCGCACCGGGCGATCCTGCAAGGGCCGGACGATATCGTCGGCCGCATCCATCAGCCGATACAGGTCGGTGCCGTGATTCCAGCCCAGGCGCTCGGCGGCCGCGATGAACACCTCCAACGGCGCGTTGCCGGCACCAGCCCCCATGCCGGCAAGGCTGGCGTCGATGCGATCGCAGCCCGCCTCCACCGCGGTGATCGAGTTGGCCACGCCCAGGCTGAGGTTGTGGTGGGCGTGCATGCCGGTCTCGGTGGACGGGTCGAGCACCGCCTTGAACGCCTGGAAGCGCTCGCGTACATCCTGCATGTTCATCGCGCCGCCCGAGTCGGCCATGTACACGCAGGTGGCGCCGTAGCTTTCCATCAGCTTCGCCTGCTGCGCCAACGGCTCGGGCGCCAGCATATGGCTCATCATCAGAAAACCCACGGTGTCCATGCCCAGCTCGCGGGCGTACTCGATGTGCTGGCGCGAGACATCGGCTTCGGTGCAGTGGGTGGCGATGCGCACCACCCGGGCACCAGCGTTGTAGGCATTCTTGAGGTCATGCACGGTGCCGATGCCAGGCAGCAGCAGCGTGGTGATCTTCGCGTGGCTGATGACCTCGGCCACCGCTTCGATGTACTCGAGGTCCGAGTGCCGGCCAAAGCCATAGTTGAAGCTCGAGCCTTGCAGGCCGTCACCGTGGGCGACCTCGATCGAATCGACCTTGGCCTGGTCCAGCGCGCGGGCGATGTCGCGGGCCTGCTCCAAGGTGTACTGATGGCGGATGGCATGGCTGCCGTCGCGCAGGGTGACATCGGAAATATAGAGTTTCTTGCCGGCGTTCATGTGTTCAACCCTCCACGAACTGGGTAGCGGCGATGCGCTCGGCGCAGGCCACGGCCGCCGAGGTCATGATGTCCAGGTTGCCGGCGTAGGCCGGCAGGTAGTGCGCGGCGCCCTCGACCTCGAGAAACACCGAAGTCTTCAGGCCGCTGCGCAGCCCCAGCCCCGGAACATTCACCGGCTGGTCTGCCGGGATCACCTCGAACTGCACCTGCTGCTTGAGGCGATAGCCGGGCACGTAGGCCTGCACGGCCTCGACCATGGCCAGGATCGAGCGCTCGACCGCCGCCTGGTCTGCCGGCTCCGACAACACGAACACGGTGTCGCGCATCATCAGCGGCGGCTCGGCGGGATTGAGGACGATGATCGCCTTGCCCTTCTGTGCCCCGCCGAGTTTCTCGATGGCATGGGAAGTGGTCTCGGTGAATTCGTCGATATTGGCCCGGGTGCCGGGGCCTGCCGACTTGCTGCTGATCGAGGCGACGATTTCACCGTAATGCACCTTGGCCACGCGCGACACCGCAGCGACGATCGGTATGGTGGCCTGGCCGCCGCAGGTGACCATGTTGATGTTCGGCGCGGCCAGTTCGGCATCCAGGTTGATCGCCGGAATGGTGAACGGGCCAATGGCGGCGGGCGTCAGGTCGATGACCTTGACCCCGTGCTCCTGCAACAACGCGTTGTGGCGACCGTGGGCACCGGCGCTGGTGGCATCGAAGACGATACGGATATCCTTGAAACCTGGCAGCGCCAGCAGGCCCTCGACACCCTTGGCGGTGGTCGCCACGCCCAGGCGCTCGGCCCGCGCCAGGCCATCGGAGGCTGGGTCGATGCCGACCATGGCGCCCATCTTCAGGTGCTGGCCGTTGCGCAGGATCTTGATCATCAGGTCGGTGCCGATATTGCCCGAACCGATGATGGCAACGCTGATCTTGTCGTTCATTGTCGTGGTCCTGTGTTCAGGCTTTGGCACGGCGTTCGGCGAGGGTCTGGCCACCGGCGGCCCACTGGGTCTCGGGGATTTCCTGCAACAGGACGCGCACGCTCTCGACCGGTACTTCGAGGCTGTCGGCAATGGCCAGGGTGACCTTGTCCAGCAGCGCGCGCTTCTTCTCGGGCGTGCGGCCTTCAGCGATATGGATGATGGCAATAGGCATGTCAGGTACTCCTGTCAGCGTTGGCCGGATGAGATGAAGCGCATCGACACGCTGCCCAGGTGCTGGTAGCGCACGGTGACGTTGTCGCCCGCCTGCACTGCAATGGCCTCGGTGATGCCGCCGGTCATGATGAAGGTGCCCGCCGGCAGTTCGCGGCCCTTGGCGCCGAGCATGTTGGCGAGCATCGCCACGCTCTGCGCCGGGTGCCCGAGCACCGCCGCACCGGCTCCGGTGGCGACCACTTCGCCGTTCTTTTCCAGCACCACGCCCAGGCACTTGAGGTCGATACCCTCGACCCCGGACATGCGCCCGCCCGTGACGAAACGTGCCGAAGAGGTGTTGTCGGCAATCACGCTCTTGAGGTCGAAACGGAAGTTCTCGTAGCGCGAATCGATCACTTCGACCGCCGGCACGATGAAGTCGGTGGCCGCCAGCACGTCGCCAACATGCACACCCGGCCCCTTGAGCGGGTGCTTGAGGACGAAGGCGATCTCGGCCTCGACCTTGGGGTGGATCAGGCTGTCGACATCGATGGCCGCGCCGTCGAGGCTCGAGCCGTAGTCGGTGAGAAAGCCGTGGATCGGATCGGTGACGCCCATCTGCTTCATCTTGGCGAACGAGGTCAGGCCCATCTTCAGGCCGGCGATACGCACGCCACGGGCCTGCTTGCGGGCGCGGATGGCGTCCTGGATGGCATAGGCGTCGTCCCAGTCCATGTCGGGGTGGGCGTCGGTGATCTTGGCCACCGCCTCACGCTTGAGTTCGGCGTTTTCCAGGTGTTCGGCCAGTTGGGCGATGGTGGCTTGGGACAGGTTCATAGGGGTTTTCCTTCAAACGAAGCGGACAGCGGCCGAGCCGATGCCGCCGAGGCTGATACGCAGTTGGTCACCGGCCTGCACCGGCACCATGGCCGCCAGCGAACCGGAGAGAATCACCTCGCCCTTGTTCAGCGCGATGCCGAGGCGGCCGAGGGTGTTGGCCAACCAGGCCACGGCGTTGGCCGGATGGCCAAGCGCGGCGGCACCGGCGCCGGTGGCGACGATCTCACCGTTCTTTTCCAGGGTCATGCCGACACAGGCCAGGTCCACGTCACGCGGATCGACACCGCGGTCCCCCAGCACGAAGGCAGCGGCCGAGGCGTTGTCGGCGACGGTGTCCTGGATGCGGATCTTCCAGTCGCGAATGCGCGAGTCGACGATCTCGAAGCACGGCATCACATAGGCGGTGGCGCGCAGCACATCGGCCACGGTGACGCCCGGGCCCTGCAGAGACTCCTTGAGCACGAAGGCGATCTCGCCCTCGGCTTTGGGCGCGATGAGGCTGTCGATAGCGATGGCCGCGCCATCGGCGTGGAGCATGTCGCTGAGCAGGTGGCCGAAGTCAGGCTGGCCGACGCCGAGCATGTTCATCACCACCTGGCTGGTGACGCCGATCTTCTTGCCCAGCACCCGCTCGCCCGCGTCCAGGCGCGGCTGGATCATCGCCAGCTGCACCTGGTAAGCCTGCTCCAGGGTGATGTCGGGGTGGGTTTCGGTCAGCGGCGCCAGGGCCTGGCCACACGCCAGGGCCTGGTGCAGTTCCCGGCCGGCGTGCTGGATGTCGTCAAGGTTCATGGTGTGCTCCTCACAGGCGGACGCAGACGTTGCGCAATTCGGTGTAGAACTCCAGCGAGTGCACGCCCCCCTCACGGCCGATGCCCGACTGCTTGGCGCCGCCGAAGGCGGTACGCAGATCGCGCAGGAACCACGCGTTGATCCAGCAGATGCCGACATCCAGCGCGCTGCCCAAGCGATGGGCGACCTGCAGGTCGCGGGTCCAGACACTGGCAGCCAGCCCGTAAGGGGTATCGTTGGCCAGGGCCACGGCCTCTTCCTCGGTGTCGAACGGCGCGATGTGGCAGCACGGGCCGAAGATCTCTTCGCGGATCACCGCCGAGGTTTCCGGCAAGCCGGTCCAGATGGTCGGCTCGAACCAGGCGCCTTCGGCCAGGTGCGCCGGCACCTGGGGAATGCCGCCGCCGCACACCACGGTGGCGCCATCGGCGACAGCCTGACGGGCGTAGGACAGCACCTTCTCGCGATGGCCGAGGGAAATCAGTGGCCCCATGGTGGTGCCATGGGCGTTCGGATCGCCCACCACGATGCTCGCGGCGTGCGCCTTGAAGGCCTCGACGAAGCGCTCGAACAATGGCCGCTGCACGTAGATGCGTTCAGTCCCCAGGCACACCTGCCCACTGTTCTCGAACACTGCGCGCCCCAGCCCCTTGACCGCTTTCTCAAGGTCGGCGTCGGCGAAGACGATGCCGGCGTTCTTGCCGCCCAGCTCCAGCGAGACCGGGCGAATGCCCTTGGCCGCAGCCTTCATGATGACCTCGCCAGTCCCGGTCTCGCCGGTAAAGGTCACGCCATCGACATCCGGGTGCGAGGTCAGGAAGGCCCCCGCCGAATCGGCGCCAAAGCCATGCACCACGTTGTACACGCCCGGCGGCACACCGGCCTCGTTCATCACCTCGCCGAGCAGCGTGGCAGTGGCCGGGGTTTCTTCGGATGGCTTGACCACCACAGTGTTGCCGCAGGCCAGGGCCGGGCCGACTTTCCAGGTCATCAGCAGCAGCGGCAGGTTCCACGGGCAGACCACACCGATCACCCCGCGCGGCGATCGCACGGCGTAGTTGACCGCCTTGCCACCGTCTGGGGTGTCCATCACGAAGCTTTCGGTCGGTACGTTGCGGATCAGGTCGGCGAACACCTTGAAGTTGGCCGCACCGCGCGGGATGTCGAGGTGCCCGGCCAGGTGTGCAGGCTTGCCGGTATCGGCCACTTCGGCCGCGACGAACTCGGCGTGGCGACGCTCGATGCCCTCGGCGACCTTGTGCAGCAGCGCAGTACGCTGGGCAACCGTCATCGTCCCCCAAGGGCCTTTGAGGGCGGCACGGGCAGCGGCCACGGCGGCATCGACTTCGGCTTGCCCCGCTTCGTGGACGAGGCCTATGACACGGTTGTCGGCAGGGTTGCGGTTTTCGAAGGTGCGGGCACTGCTGACCCACTCGCCATTGATGAAATGACGAAACGCTTGCGCAGGCATGATCGGTAGTCCTCTGTTTTTTATTCGAATACGGTGTCGCTGGCTTCCGGATCGCCGGCAGTGAGGTATTCCCACATCCGCTCGTAGATCCGCCCGCCACGGGTGGCGCGTTGCGCGCAGGCCTGGGCATCGAGCAACGGGCCGCGCTCGGCCAGGCCTGCGGCCTGCAGTTGCAGCTCGATGCGCGCGGCGTCCTCCAGGTACCAAGTCAGGGTCAGGGCCTCGACCAGCGAATCGCCGGCGACGATGGCACCGTTACCGCGCATGGCCAGGGCCTTGCCTTGGCCGAACAGCTCAGCCAGCGCGCTGGCCTGGGCATCGTCACGCAGCAACTGGACGTCGTCCCACAGCGGGATCGACGGTTGGAAGTAACTGCCCATGCCGTGCCGCGGCAGTGGCGTGAGACCGGCGCAGGACAGCGCCATCACCTGCGCCGGCATGCTGCGGATCACTGCGCCCAGGTCGGCGCGGCGGCGGTAGAGCTGCTGGTGGATACGCACCTCGCCCAGCACACCGTCTGGCAGCGGCCCATGGACCGGCACCACGGTGCCCGGCTCGCCCACGCCGATCAGGCCCATCGGGCGCGCTGCACAGACCAGGAAGTACTCGGCGTCCAGGCGCAGGCTGCAATGCCCGTAGGCATGGGCCAGGCCGGCGCGGCCCAACGCGCGGGCCGCCATGCGCACCTGGCGTTGCTGCGCCTGGCTGGCAATCGGCTGGCCGCTCATGCCTTGAACTCCGGGATATCGGGTTTCGAACCCCAGGCGCAGTACGACGACGATACGCCGGGGAACTGCCGTGGCTGGTGGCTGGAGTCGTCTTCGGCGCGGATGTGGCTGACCCCGGTGGAATACTCGTAGGTCATGCCGTCCGGCCCTTCGAAGTACAGGAACACCGCACCCGAGGTCGGATGCCGACCCGGACCGAAGAGGATCTTGATGTTGCGCTCGCGCAGGAAGTAGTAGGCGCGCATCACGTCGTCGATGCTCTCGACCTGGTGGTTGATGTGCTGCACCCCGGCGTGGCTGGAGGGGAACAGCGCGATCTTGTGATGCACCTCGTCGATGCGCAGCAGCGGCGCCTCGCCGATGCGATCGCTGACTCGGGCGTTGGCCAGGCGGGTCCAGAAATCCTCGTCGCGGCGGGCGTCGGTGGTGCGCAGTCCGATATGGCTGAAGCCGGTGATGCCGGCGTCGCGGCTGGGGAAGTAGCGGCTGCCGCTGGCGTGGGGGCGCAACACCAGTTCGATGTTGTTGCCGCTGGGGTCCTTGAAACGGATCAGCTCGTTGACGTGGCGCACCTCGGCGTCTTCACGCGAGCCGTGCACCACGCTGAAGGCATTGCGTTCGAGCAGCACGGCGGCGTGCTCCAGCTCGTCGCTGCTGGTGACCTCGAAGGCGGTTGTGGTTTCGCGCGGGTCGCCCTCGTAGTAGCACAGGGTGTGATCGCGGCTGTCGGAGCGAAAATACACCGCACCGCTGGCCTCGCGGGCCACCTGCAGACCGAGGATCTGCGTCGCGTAGCGGCGTGCATCGTCCAGGTTGGCGGTACCCAGGCGCACGTAGCGGATATCGTGCAGGTTGATCATGGGTGGAGTCCCTTGGTTTTATTTTTGTCTGGACTCATCCTCGCAACCGGCGCTTAATCGCAGAAGCTAATTCTCTTTATTCGCACTATTTGATTTGGTTATAGAGATGCGCACCGACCTCAACCTGCTTCGCGTCCTTCTAGCCGTCTACGAAACCGGCAACGTCACCGCTGCGGCGAAACAGCTGGGCATCAGCCAGCCCGCCGCCAGCGCCGCCCTCGCCCGCCTGCGCCATTCGCTGCAGGATCCGCTGTTCATCCGCTCCGGTGCCGGCATGGAGGCCACGCCACGGGCCCAGGGCATCATCGAGCGCACCCGCGAAGTCATCGAAATCATCGACCGCGACATCCTCAGCAGCCCAACCTTCGACCCTGCCACCGCCGAAGACGAGTTCGTGTTCTGCCTGAGCGAGATCGGCGAGGTGGTGTTCCTGCCACCGTTGTTCCAGAAGCTGCGCCAGCTCGCACCACGCATTCGCCTGCGCACGGTCAGCCTGGCACCCGATGCGCTCACCGACAGCCTGCATGACGGCAAGGTCGATGCCGTGCTGGGTTACTTCCCCGACCTCACGGCCCCCAACATCTATCAGCAACGGCTGTTCTCCCATGACCTCACCTGCATGCTGCGTCGCGGCCACCCACTGGCCCGCGAGCGCCTGGCGCTCGAAGATTTCGCCCGCATGGAGCACCTGCAGGTGCGCGACGGCAGCCGCCGCCAGGAAATGTTCGAGGCGCACCTGAACGAAGCGGGGATCAAGCGCAACATCGTGCTCGAGACCTCGCACTACATGAGCGTGCCCTCGATCATCGAGCAATCCGACCTGGTGGTGGTGCTGCCACGCACCGTGGCCAATCTGTACCTGGATACCGTGAACGTGCAGATCGTCGAGCCGCCGGTGGAGATCCCGTGCTACGACCTCAAGCAGTTCTGGCACGCACGCTTCCAGCAGGCGCCACGCAGTGTGTGGTTGCGCCGGGTAATCAGCGAGTTGTTTGCGCAAGGCTAGGCACGACGGATCCCCAAGCTCCAGCTAGCGACTCTGGCAAGGGCGCGCCCCGAGGGCTACCATGTGCAGCCTCTGGCGCGACCTTTTGCCGCGCCCTCGCCTGTAGCCTGAAAGCCGTCCCATGCCCTTCGAACTCACCGTAGAACCGCTTACCCTGCTGATCCTCGCCGCAGTGGCCTTCGTCGCCGGTTTCATCGATGCCATTGCCGGTGGCGGCGGCCTGCTCACCACCCCCGCCCTGCTCACCGCCGGCATGCCGCCGCACCTGGTGCTGGGCACCAACAAGCTCAGCTCGACCTTCGGCTCGGCCACCGCCGGGTTCACCTACTACCGGCGCAAGCTGTTCCACCCGACCCAGTGGCGCCTGGCGATCGTCGGCACACTGAGCGGCGCGCTGATCGGCGCGGTGATCGCGCACTACATGCCCGCCGAATGGCTGAACAAGATGCTGCCGGTGATCGTCTTCGCCTGTGGCGTGTACCTGCTGTTCGGCGGCACCCCCAAGGCGCCGCTGGATGCCGATGCACCGATCAGGAAAAAATGGCAGTTCCCCCAGGGTTTCACCCTTGGTTTCTACGACGGTGTAGCAGGCCCCGGCACGGGTGCGTTCTGGACGGTCAGCACACTGCTGCTCTACCCCATCGACCTGGTACGTGCCAGTGGTGTGGCGCGCAGCATGAACTTCGTCAGCAACATCGCGGCGCTGACGGTGTTCGTGATTTCCGGGCAAGTGGACTACATCGTCGGCCTGGCCATGGGCGTGTCGGTGATGATCGGTGCGTTCTTCGGCGCCCGCACCGCGATCAGCGGCGGTAGCAAGTTCATTCGCCCGGTGTTCATCACCGTGGTGCTGGCGCTGACCGTGCGCCTGGCCTGGCAGCACTGGTTCGGCCAGGCCTGAGCGGCCCAGCCCTCATCTGGATTAACCACGATGACAACGCCGTCGTGGTTGCACGCGGAACAGCCCTGATCAGGTCGGCAGCACCGGCTCTGCCAGCCCCAGACGCCGCGCCACGTACAGGTCGATCAGGTAGCGGGCGATGGAGCGCCCGGCGGGCAACGGCGGCAGGTCGTGCACGCTGAACCACTGGGCATCCTCGATCTCGTCAGGCTGCATGACGATCTCGCCGCCAGCGTACTCGGCGTGGAAGCCCAGCATCATCGAATGTGGGAACGGCCAGCACTGGCTGCCCACGTACTGGATATTCTTGACCTGCACCGCCACTTCCTCGCGCACTTCGCGCACCAGGCAATCCTCCGCCGACTCGCCCGGTTCGGCAAAGCCGGCCAGGGTGCTGTACACGCCGGTGACGAAGCGCGGCGAGCGCGCCAGCAGGATTTCGTCGCCACGGGTCACCAGCACGATCATGCTGGGCGAGATGCGCGGGTAGCTGCGCAGGTCGCAGGCCTGGCAATGCATCGCCCGCTCCCAGCGAATCTGCGTCATCGGCTGGCCGCAGCTGCCGCAGAAACGATGCTCGCGCGCCCAGGTGCCGATCTGTGCGGCGTAACCCAGCAGCTTGTAGGTGTCGAAGTCGCCTTCGAGCATGAACTGGCGCAGGCCGCGCCAGCTCATGCCCGGCAGTTCGCTGGCAGTGCGCAGCTCCAGGAGGAACACCGGTTCGCCGTCGAAATGACCGATACCGTGCTCGCAGAGCACATCCAGCTCCTGGCGCTTGAGCCAGTCCCGCGGGAACAACGCACCGTTGTCGTCCACCAGGAACCCCGCAGGGCTGCGGGCGACGGCCAGGCCGCCAGCGGTCTGCGGGTCGAGTACTGCGGTAGTCCAGCGTGCTGACATGTTCGGATCCCTTCAGGCGCGTGCGCCGTCGGGAAGTCAGTCGGCGAACGTCGGTTTCTGTTTGTTCATGTGGGCCGCCACCGCGACCCGCAGGTCTTCTGACTGCAGCATGGCGGCGTTCCAGGTGGCGATGTACTGCAGGCCATCGTCGATACGATGGTCGCGCATGTAGCTGATCATTTCCTTGGTGCCGGCCACGGCAATGGGCGATTTTCCTGCAATTTCCCGGGCGATGGCAAAGACCCCGTCGAGCAATGCAGCCTGGTCGTCATAGACCCGGTTGACCAGGCCGATGCGCAATGCCTCGGTGGCGTCGATCATACGCCCGGTGTAGGCCAGCTCACGCATCATGCCGTCGCCGATGATACGTGGCAAACGTTGCAGGGTGCCGACATCGGCGGCCATGCCCATGTCGATTTCCTTGATCGAGAACTGCGCATCAGCGCTGCAATAGCGCATGTCGCAGGCCGACACCAGGTCGATGGCCCCGCCGATGCAATAGCCCTGAATCGCCGCCAGTACCGGCTTGCGGCACTTGTCGACGGCCGTGAACGAGCTTTGCAGGCGCAGGATGGTGCGGCGCAGCAGGCGCGCATTGCGGCCGGCGTCCTTGCCCATCTGGCCGGCCAGCGAGGCCAGCATCATCAGGTCGATCCCCGAGGAAAAATGCTTGCCCGCGCCGCTGACAACCACCGCCCGCACCGCCTCGGTGTCGTCGATCCACTGGAAGATTTCGACGATTTCCTCCCAGAAGGCCGCGTTCATCGCGTTGATTTTTTCCGGGCGATTGATCTGTACATGGGCGATGTTGTCGGTCAGTTCGACCTTGAACGCGGTGTACTCGGTCACGGGCGGCACTCCTGTGGGGAAAGGGTTCACGCGCCGGACTATAACGCACCTGCAAGGCGGTGCTTATGCCAAAGGCGGGACTGATCGCCGCGGGTAACAAATGGGCTGTCGATTCGCGTCCTGCCCGTTCGACCAATGTTCAGGAACCGCAGTGACCTATTCTTCAACTGCCCCGAACACCCCTCGCGAGGACATCCCCATGCGCACACTCATCGTTGCCGCGTTCGTCAGCCTGGACGGCGTCATGCAGGCCCCTGGCGGCCCGCAGGAAGACACCAGCCAAGGCTTCGGTTTTGGCGGCTGGCTCGTGCCCTATGCCGACGAGACCTTTGGCCAGGCCATGCAGACGCTGTTCAGCCAGCCCTTCGAACTGCTGCTGGGGCGGCGTACCTACGACATCTTTGCCGGCTACTGGCCCAAGGTAGACGCCGACTCGGACAACGCGCCCATGGCCGAGTTGTTCAACAAGGTGCCCAAGCACGTCGCCACCCACCACCCTGACAGCCTCGACTGGCAAAACAGCCGCGCCCTGGGCGCTGATGTGATCCAGGCCGTCGGCACGCTCAAGCAGCAGGACGGCCCGGCGCTGCTCACCCAAGGCAGCGCCGAACTGGTGCAGCAACTGTTGGCTGCTGGGTTGGTGGACGAGCTGCGCCTGTTGATCAACCCGGTGATGCTCGGGCACGGCAAGCGGCTGTTCGCAGACAACGCGCAACCGGCAGCGCTGAGCCTGGTCGAGTCCCTGAGCACGCCACGCGGGGTACTGCTCGCCCATTACCGGCGCAGTGGCGCGGTGCAGACCGGCAGCTTTGCCTGACACAGCGCCCAACCCGGGTTGTGCCCACCGGCGTGTCGCGCCTTAGAATAGGCCGACACTCTCTGGAAGCATTTCATATGGACCTGCTGTTCCTGGGCACCAGCGCCGGAGCGCCCACCAAGGCGCGCAATGTCAGCGCAACGGCCGTCATCGACACGAGCGGCAGCGGCTGGTATCTGGTCGACTGCGGCGAGGCCACCCAGCACCAGCTCCTGCACACACCGTTATCGGTCCGCGACCTGCGCGCGATCTTCATCACCCACGTACATGGCGATCACTGCTTCGGCCTGCCCGGCCTGCTGGCCAGCGCCGGCATGTCCGGGCGCAGCGAGCCACTCGAGCTGATCCTGCCAACTGCCCTGCACGACTGGGTGCGCCTGAGCCTTTCGGTCAGCGACACCTACCTGCCCTTCGAGCTGCGCCTGCACGCGGCCGAAACCTTCGGCACCTGGAGCAACACCAGCCTGCAGGTCAATGCAGTCGAGCTGTCCCATCGGGTGCCGAGCCGTGGCTATGTGTTCACCGAGATCAACCCCGAGCCCCGCCTGGACATCCAGCGCCTGGAGGCCGACGGCATCCCACGCGGCCCGTTGTGGGGCGAACTGGCCAAGGGCACTGCCGTGGTTCACGAGGGCCGCATGCTCGATCCGCGGGACTACCTGCGCGCCTCCCGGCCTGCGCGACGGGTCATCGTCTGCGGCGACAACGATCGCCCCGAGCTGTTGGCAGAGGTTGCCAGGGACGCGGATGTACTGGTGCACGAAGCGACCTTCACCCAGCCACTGATCGAACGCACCGGTGTCAGCTTCGGACACAGCAGCGCCGAGGCGGTCGCGCGCTTCGCCCAGGCCGCCGGGGTGAGGAATCTCGTGCTCACGCACTTCAGCGCGCGCTACCAGGGCGATCCACGGCGCAGCCCGTGCATCGACGACATCCACGCCGAAGCCCAGACCCACTACGACGGTTGCTTGATACTGGCGCGCGATCTTCAGCGTTATCACCTGGCCCGAAACGGGCAACTGGTACGCGAGCAAAATACTTGAACGCGAAATTGCACTGAACCAACCGACCAGCCGCGCGATCCTTCCCTAGGCGCAGCCAGCGTAAAAATCGCTGGATTTCATCGCCAAAGACAAGGAGCCGCCATGACCACGACCGTCCACGACCCCTACCGGTGCACGCCCGGGCCGCTGCATGCGACCCTGCTGGCGGGCACCGTGCCGCTGTTTCTCGGGGCACTGATCAGCGACATCGCCTACTACCAGACCTTCCAGATCCAGTGGAGCAACTTCGCCGCCTGGCTCATCGCCGGAGGGCTGCTGTTCTGCGGCCTGGCCGTGCTGTTCGCGTTGGCCAACCTGGTGCGCGCCGAGCGCAAGGCCGGTCGCCCGGTGCTGTACGTGCTGCTGTTGGTGGTGACCTGGCTGCTGGGGCTGGTCAACGCCTTCGAGCACGCCAAGGATGCCTGGGCGGTCATGCCCTCGGGGCTGGTGCTGTCGGTGATCGTCAGCGTGCTGGCCTGCATCGCCACCTGGATTGGCCTGACCAACCTGCGCTCGGGAGGTGCTGCATGAAGACGCCCCTTGCGCTGTCGATCCTGAGCATGAGCCTGCTGCTGGCCGCCTGCGGTGGTGAAGGCGATGCCACCCAGGCCCGCGGCCCCGACCCGAAACTTCCGGCCCCCGAACGTGGCCTGCTACCGAGCATGAAGATCGCCGAGCCGGCACTGTGGGGCGAGCAGAAACCCAAGGTGCCGGACGGCTACAGCATCACGGCCATCGCCACCGACCTGAAGATCCCGCGCCAGACGCTGATCCTGCCCAACGGCGACATCATCGTGGCAGAAGGTCGTGGCGGCAATGCCGCCAAGCTCAAGCCCAAGGACGTGATCGCCAGCCAGATCAAGGCCAAGGGCAACACCCAGGTCAAAAGCGGCAATCGCCTCACCCTGCTGCGCGATGCCGATGGCGACGGCCGCTACGAAGTGCAGACGGTGTTCGCCGACAACCTCAACGCCCCCTACGGCCTGGCGTTTGCCGATGGCAAGCTGTACGTGGCCAATCAGGATGCGCTGGTGCGCTTCGATTACCAGGACGGCCAGACCAAGGCCGACGGCCCGCCGACCACGCTCACCGAGCTGCCCTCGGCGATCAACCACCACTGGACCAAGGCGCTGACCATCAGCCCGGACGGTCGCTACCTGTATGTGGGCATCGGCTCGAACAGCAACATCACCGAGCGCGGCATGGAAGTCGAGATCGACCGCGCGATGGTCTGGCAGATCGACGCCCAGACCGGCGCCCACAAACCCTACGCGACCGGCCTGCGCAACCCCACGGCGCTGACCATCCAGCCTGATTCGGGGCAACTGTGGGCGGTGGTCAACGAACGCGACGAGCTGGGGCCGGACCTGGTGCCGGACTACCTGACTTCGGTGCGCGAAGGGGCCTTCTACGGGTGGCCCTGGAGCTACTGGGGGCAGAACGTCGATACCCGCGCGCAACCGCAGAACCCGGAGAAAGTCGCCGCCGCGATCAAGCCGGACTACAGCCTGGGTTCGCACGTCGCCGCACTGGGCGTGGATTTCTCCCTGCCGGCGATGGGCGAAAAGTTTGCCAACGGTGTATTCGTGGGCGAGCACGGCAGCTGGAACCGACCCAATCCTGTCGGCTACAAGGTGATCTTCGTGCCGTTCAGCAACGGCAAGCCAGCGGGTGAGCCAATCGACTTCGCTACCGGTTTCCGGGGTGAGGATGGCAAGACACGCGGCCGCCCGGTGGGGGTGACTGTGGACCCGAAAGGCGCGCTGATCATCGCCGACGACCTGGCCAATACTGTGTGGCGGGTGACGCGTAATCAGTGATGCGCTAAATCAAGGCCAGCCCGCCCCCACAGGGGGATGGCTGACCTTGAGGTTTTGAACCACACCTGCCATGGCCTTGAAATCTGGCGCCAGCTCACCCCTGCCGCGCCTAAACCGCCAAGCCTACCCGCCCAGCACCACCACCTATGTCTCCAGCAAACGCAGCGACATCGCCCCCCCCCAACAGCCAGACCCCGTCCCTGATCACGATCTGACGGAGCGTTCGCAAAGCAACACTCCAGCCTGTGAAAGCGATATTTTTTTCTGTAACGAAAATGTAATATTCGCTTTCGCAGATAAAACAACAACGTTGGAGTACCCCGATGTTTGCCTTCTTCCGCCCCGCCGTGCACCGGGCGCCGCTGCCCGCTGAACAGGTCGACAGTACCTATCGCCGCCTGCGCTGGCAGATCTTCGCCGGCATCTTCTTCGGTTATGCAGGG
>NZ_BCBT01000010.1:0-146825 GCF_001320965.1 Pseudomonas sp. NBRC 111143
CCGGTGCCGGTCAGCAGGACCTGCAGAGAGGTCTGCCGCGCCTGATCCTGGCCGCCGCCGAATGCGCCGAGCCGGTCAGCGAAACCCGTCACGAAGCGTTGCCGGTGGAGTTGTCCACAGGCGTGGCGCGCAGCCTGTCGCGTATCGAAGACCTGGGGCCAGTCGCGGTGGATCCAGCCTCGATCGCCATGGCCGAGGCGGAATTCATCGTCTCCGGTGGCAACGGCGTGAAGGACTGGGAGCTTTTCCACAGGGCGACCGTGGCGCTTGGCGCTACCGAAGGCGCTTCAAGGGTGGCGGTGGACGACGGCTTCATGCCGCGCAACCGCCAGGTCGGGGCTACCGGCACCTGGGTCACGGCGCGGGTCTACGTGGCTGTGGGTATCTCCGGGGCGATCCAGCACCTGCAGGGGATCGGTGCCTGCGACAAGGTGGTGGCGATCAACATGGACCCCGGCTGCGACATGATCAAACGGGCCGACCTGTCGGTGATTGGCGACAGCGCGGCGATTCTCCAGGCACTGATCGAGGCTGTGGACAACTACCGCAGCGGCGCTCAGCGCGACGCGGCATAAGGGCACGAGCATGAGTACGAAAGTCATCAGCCTGGTTTCCATCGGTGCCCACCCCAGCTCTGGCCGCGCCCGCCGCGCCGAGCAGGATGCACGCGCTGTCGAATTGGGCTTGCAGCTGGCTGGGGATAACTTGCAGGTGGTGCATGCCGGCGACCCGCGCGAAGAGGCCCTGCGTGCCTATCTGGGTATGGGCCTGGAGCATCTGGATGTCCTCGAGCAGCCCGCGGGGGCCGATGTGCTGGGGGTACTGGGGGATTACCTGCGCGATGCCGGTGCCCAGTTGGTGCTCACCGGCAGCCAGGCCGAGACGGGTGAAGGCTCGGGCATGTTGCCGTTTCTGCTGGCCGAGCGGCTGGGCTGGCCGTTGGTGGTGGGCCTGGCCGAGGTGGAATCGATCGAGAATGGCACCGCCCAGGTCCTGCAAGCCTTGCCGCGCGGTCAACGACGCCGGTTGAAGGTGCGCCTGCCGTTGCTCGCGACTGTGGATAACGCGGCGCCCAAGCCGCGCCAGAGCGCCTTTGGCCCTGCACGGCGGGGTGTGCTGGCAGCGCGTAACGTGGCGGTGGTGGAGGATCAGTTGCTCGAAGGCGACGCCTTGCAGCCTGCCCGCCCGCGGCCCAAGCGGCTCAAGGTGATCAAGGCCAAGAGCGGTGCCGACCGGATGAAGGCGGCCACGGCCAAGGCCAGCGGCGGCGGCGGCAAGGTGCTCAAGGATGTTTCTCCACAGGAGGGCGCCGAGGCGATCCTCAAGTTGTTGGTGGAGGAAGGCGTCTTGCGCTGACTGGTTGGGGCCGCAGAGCGGCTCCAGCTGTTACAAAGAGTTGCCCACCAAATCTGTTCGCGACCCTGTGAATAAAGTGTTCGCGCTTCTCTACAGCCCTTTGAAATCAAAGCCTGTAGGGGATTGATCAAAAAACATACAGCCCGCTTCGTGAATCGTCCGTGGCAATCACGGGTCATTCCCATGATGTTTCCCACAATCACTGTTGGCGGCTCTGTGGATAATATGTTGGGCGACCGCTAGATGCCTTGATTTCATTGGCCTGCAAGATAATGATCAATAATTGATCAAAACCCCGATGATCACTCTCAAGATCATGATTGATAAGGCTCCTGGGCCATTATCCACAGCACTTTTCCAACAACCCTGCATGTGCCCACAAAATCTGTTGGCGTATCTGTGGACAAGGTGTTCGATATTGCCTGCAGGCCTTTGAATCAAAGGCTTGCAAGGATTTGATCAAATAATGATCAATCGGCTTTCGGCAGATATTCGATTCCTGTCCACAACCCCTCTGAACAACTCTGTGGATAACATGTTCAGTTCCTCTGGATTGCAATGTAAAACGCCACGGCCGATCACTCGGTCGTGGCGTTTATCACCCTCCGTGAAGGCTTACTGAACCTTGACTTCCTTCAGGTATGGCGCGGGCTCTGCACCCAGGTTGGCCAGGACGCGGTTGCTGTACCAGTCGATGAAGTTGACCACACCGAACTCGTAGGTCTTGGAGTACGGGCCCGGCTGGTAGGCGGTGGAGTTGATCCCGCGCTGGTTCTCTTCGGCCAGGCGGCGATCCTGGTCGTTGGTGGCATCCCACACCTTGCGCATCTGCTCAGGGTCGTAATCGACGCCTTCGACGGCATCCTTGTGCACCAGCCACTTGGTGGTGACCATGGTTTCCTGGGCGCTGATCGGCCACACCGTGAAGACGATCATGTGGTCGCCCATGCAGTGGTTCCAGGAGTGCGGCAGGTGCAGGATGCGCATCGAACCCAGGTCGGGGTTCTTGATGCGGCCCATGAGCTTCTTGCACGCCTGCTTGCCGTCCATGGTCATCGATACGGTGCCCTTGAGCAGCGGCATGCGCACGATGCGGTTACGCAGGCCATGGCTTTTGTGCAGGTATGGAATCTTCTCGGCTTCCCAGGCAGCGGCGGACGCGGCGACGTGGTCCTTGAACGCCTGGTCGGCGCGCGGATCGTTGGTGTCGTCCCACTCCAGCAGGGTCTTGAGCAATTCGGGGTGCGAACCGTTGCAGTGGTAGCACTCGCGGTTGTTTTCCAGGACCAGCTTCCAGTTGGCCTTTTCCATCAAGGTGGTCTGCACGGCCACCTTGGCGTTCTCCATGTCGTACGGTTCCATGTAGTGGTCGAGCGTGGCGAGGAACTCGTCGATGGCCGGCGGATTTTCCGCCAGGCTGATGAAGATGTAGCCGCCAGCGGTCTTCACGTTGATCGGCTTGAGGCCGTACTGGTTCATGTCGAAGTCGGCGCCCATCTCGGTGCCGGCGAACAGCAGGCGGCCGTCGAGCTCGTAGGTCCACTGGTGGTATGGGCACACCAGCTTGGCTACCTTGCCCTTGTCGCTGACGCACAGGCGCGAACCGCGGTGGCGGCAGACGTTGTGGAAGGCGTGCACCTTGCCTTCGGTGCCGCGAATCACGATCACCGGGTTCTTGCCGATCTGCAGGGTCAGGTAGTTGCCTTTCGCCGGAATCTCGCAGGTCATTCCCGCGATCAGCCACTCCTTGTGGAAGATCTCCTGCATGTCGATCTGGAACAGGCGCTCGTCGCAGTAGAACGGCTGCGGCAGCGAGTAGGTCCGCTCGCGGGTCTGCAGCATCTCGGCGGTGGCCTTGCGTGCAGGTTCCAGTGGATCGCCCAGGCTCAGGGTTGCGGTGACGTCCATCGTTATATCCTCAAGGCCGTTGTCGGCCGGCGAAAGGTGGCTAATCGTTGTTGTGGTTGGCGCAAGGCTGTCAGCGAAAGAACAGCGGTTCTATTTGCCGAGGAGTGTGCGTTCGCGCCGTTCGCGAACCATATCCATGGGCGACATGGCCGAATCGAATTCCGACGCGCCAGCCCTTGTACCTCGGGGCTGGTCGCGATAAGCACGCCGATGTCGCGGATGGGAATGTGCGACGTCTCGGCGTTGCGCATTATCGCAGCCATAAGAAGGCCGATAGTCGGCTGCTGGAGAAGAACATGTCCGAAACCTTCCTCAATCCGGTCACCACCCAGACCTGGGCCAACGGCCGCCACATCGTGCGCTGCGTCAAGGTCATCCAGGAGACCTGGGACGTGCGCACCTTCTGCTTCATGGCCGACCAGCCGATCATGTTCTTCTTCAAGCCGGGCCAGTTCGTCACGCTGGAGCTGGAGATCGAAGGCAAGCCGGTGATGCGTTCCTACACCATCTCCAGCTCGCCTTCAGTCCCCTACAGCTTCTCGATCACGGTCAAGCGCGTGCCTGGCGGGCTGGTGTCGAACTTCCTCCACGACACCATGCACGAGGGCGCAGAGCTTCCCGTACACGGCCCGGTCGGTTTGTTCAACGCCATCGACTTCCCGGCCGCGAAGGCGCTGTACCTCTCCGGCGGCGTCGGCATCACCCCGGTGATGTCCATGGCGCGCTGGTTCTACGACACCAACGCCAACGTCGACATGGTGTTCGTGCACAGCGCCCGCTCACCCAAGGACATCATCTATCACCGCGAGCTGGAACACATGGCCTCGCGCATTCCCAACTTCAGCCTGCACATCATTTGCGAGAAGCACGGCTTGGGCGAGCCCTGGGCGGGCTATCGCGGTTACCTGAACCAACGGCTGATGGAGCTTATTGCGCCGGACTATCTCGAGCGGGTGATCTTCTGCTGTGGCCCGACGCCCTACATGAACGCGGTCAAGCGCATGCTCGAAGCGGTCGGCTTCGACATGAAGAACTACCACGAGGAATCGTTCGGTGCGACGCCGGCCGAGGCCAAGGCCGATGCGGTCGAGCACGCCGAAGCGGCCGCCGAGGCGCCGGAAGTGGATGTGGCCGACCTCAACCTGGTGGAGTTCGTCGGCAGCGAGAAGAGCATCCGCATCGCCCCGGGCGAGACGGTGCACGCGGCGGCGGCGAAGGTCGGGCTGATGATTCCCAAGGCCTGCGGCATGGGCATTTGCGGCACCTGCAAGGTGCTCAAGCTCGGCGGTGAGGTGGAGATGGACCACAACGGCGGCATTACCGAGGAAGACGAAGCCGAAGGGTACATCCTGTCATGCTGCAGCGTGCCCAAGGGGGATGTGCGGATCGAGTATTGATCCGTTGCACCGTACCTGTCGGTGCGGCGAACCGCTGCTGCCTGGCACGGGCTACGCCCGTGTTCGCGGGACAAGCCCGCTCCCACAGGGGATTGGGCTGGCCTTTAGATTTTGAACAAGACAGTTGCTGCTGCAGGATTTGCGTGTTCAGGTCCTGAACCGCGCCACCAACCCGTTCAGATCCACCGCCAGACGTGACAGCTCGGCGCTGGCCATGCTGGTCTGGTGTGCGCCGGTCGCGCTCTGCACCGACAGGTCATTGATGTTCACCAGGTTGCGGTCCACTTCGCGGGCCACCTGGGCCTGCTCCTCGGCGGCGCTGGCAATCACCAGATTGCGTTCGTTGATCTGCGCTACGGCGCTGGTGATGGTGTCCAATGCAAGGCCAGCGCCGCGAGCGATGTTCAGGGTCGATTCGGCTCGATCGGTACTGGTGCGCATCGATTCCACCGCATGCTCGGTGCCGCCCTGGATGCTGCCGATCATCCGCTCGATCTCGCTGGTCGACTGCTGGGTGCGGTGGGCCAATGCCCGCACCTCGTCGGCTACCACCGCGAAGCCCCGTCCAGCTTCACCGGCACGTGCCGCTTCGATGGCGGCGTTGAGTGCCAGCAGGTTGGTCTGGTCGGCCAGGCCGCGGATCACGTCCAGCACCTTGCCGATATCGCGGGACTGCCCGGCCAGGTCCTCGATCAGCCTGGCGGTGGTCTGCACGTCGCTGCTCATGCGCTCGATGGCGCCGACCGTCTCGATCACCAGGTCGCGGCCATCGCCAGCGGAGCGGCTGGCTTCACCCGAGGCCTCCGAGGTGCTGACGGCATTGCGTGCGACCTCTTCGACAGCGCTGGTCATCTCGGTAACCGCAGTCGCTGCCTGCTGGATCTCGTTGTTCTGCTGGGCAAGGCCGCGCGCGCTTTCGTCGGTGACGCTGTTGAGCTCCTCGGCGGCCGAGGCGAGCTGGGTGGCAGAGCCTGCGATCAGTTGCAGGGTGTCGCGCAGCTTGTCCTGCATCTTGGCCATGGCCTGCAGCAGACGAGCGGCTTCGTCGGTGCCGTCGGTGGTGACGCGTTGGGTGAGGTCGCCTTCGGCGATCTGCTCGGCGGCGCGCAGGGCGTCGTCGATCGGACCCACGATGCTGCGAGTCAGGATCAGGGCGAACAGCAGTGTGAGCACCGTGGCAGCGACCAGCAGGCCGATCACCAGCATGAAGGCACTGTCGTACTGGCGTGCGGCTTCCTCGTTGGTCTTGCGCGTCTGCGTGGTGTTGATCTGCAGCAGGTGTTCCATGGCCTTGTTGATCTGGTCCGAGTTGGCCAGCAGGTCGCGGTTGAGCATCTCGCGCATAGGGTCGAGCTGGCCGGCCTGGCTCAGGCTGCGCATGCGCGCTTCGAGCTGGCGGTACTGTGTCAGCAACTGGCCGAACTGGTCGAATGCGGCCTGTTCCTCAGGCTCGGCGATCAGTGGCGCGTAGGCGCTGCGGGCCTTGTCGATCTGGGCGTTGCGTTCGTCCATCAGGCGAATGGTATCGGCCTGGGATTCCCGGTTGACCAGCAGGCGATAGGACAGGGTGCGCAGACGCAGGTTGAGCGCGGTCATTTCGTCCAGCAGCTTGATACTCGGGACATTGACCTGCTCGATAATGATGCCCGCCTGCCGGATGTTGCCCATCTGGATGAGTGAAAAAATACCCAGGCTAAGCATCAGCACACCGATCAGGGAAAAGCCGAGCAGGGCGCGTGGGGCGATATTCAGATTGCGTAGGGACATGACGTCGAGATCCGGAGGGAAGGCTCGCGTCCATGCGAAGGAATTTGACCTACCTGCCTATCGGTCGGAACGCACGAGTCTTTAGGCAACGGGGGGCTAAACGAGGATTTACACTCGCTCTTCCTGACAGGCGGTTGATCCAGGCCGGAACAAGGTGCCCGCAAGCCTGTCAATCTGCCGGAACACACCCTCCCTTACCTGATTTTTAATGGCGGGGGCGCGAGCTTTTCTTTATCGTGTGCGCCCTTTGCAACAACCGAGATAGACGCATGTTGGAAGCATCCCTGAATCAACTGGAGCAACTGGTCGGCGACCTGATGCACAAGAACGCGCAACTGACCGAGCAGAACCAGAAGCTCGATCAGGAACTGGCCCAGGCCAAGGAAGAGAATGAGACCCTGCAGCTCTCGCTGATGGAGCAGGAAGAGAAGCACGGCGCTACCGCCGCACGTATCCAGGCGCTGGTCGAGCGTGCCAGTGCAGGTGTCGTAGGCGCATGAGACTGCAAGCGCAGCCGATCAATGTGGTGAACATTCTCGGCACCGACTACTCGCTGAAGGCGCCCGAGGGCCAGGAAGAGACGCTCTCGCAGGCCGTGCGAATGCTCAACGTCGCTCTGGCCGAGACCAAGCGCAACTACCCCACATTGATCGGCGACAAGTTGCTGGTGCTGGCGGCTTTGAACCTGTGCTCCAAGCAGATCGAGTTACAGCGCGAGCACGCGCAGACGCTGGAGCGCACCCAGGCGAAGGTGGATGCTGCGGTGGACGCTATCGCCCGGACCATTGGCGAGGCCTGAACCCTTCCCGAGGCAGGACGACTGTCCTGCTGATGATCTTGAACTGACGCGTTTTGCGGGGAGTGGGACAGCCCGCTCCCGCCGCCAGCCTTCTCGCTTAGCCGTTGATGATCGCGTGGATATCCGCCGCCAGCTCTCGCACGCGTGCTTCCTGGGTATCCCATGAGCACATGAAGCGTGCGCCGCCGCTGCCAATGAAGGTATAGAAGCGCCAGCCCTTGTTACGCAGGGCCTCGATGGCGAACTCCGGCAGTTGCAGGAACACCCCGTTGGCCTCCACCGGGAACATCAGCTCGACACCCGGCAGGTCACTGACCAACGACGCCAGCAACTGCGCGCAGTGGTTGGCATGTCGTGCGTGACGCAACCAGGCGCCATCCTCCAGCAGCCCCACCCAGGGCGCCGACAAAAAGCGCATCTTCGAGGCCAGCTGCCCGGCCTGCTTGCAGCGGTAGTCGAAGTCTTCGGCCAGTTCGCGGTTGAAGAACAAGATCGCCTCGCCCACCGCCATGCCGTTCTTGGTGCCCCCGAAGCACAGTACATCGACGCCCGCCTTCCAGGTCAGCTCCGCCGGCGAACAGCCGAGGAACGCACAGGCGTTGGAGAAGCGTGCGCCGTCCATGTGCAGGTTCAGGCCCAGCTCCTTGCAGGTGGCGCTGATCGCCTTGAGCTCGTCGGGGCGATACACGCTGCCGACTTCGGTGGCCTGGGTGATGGTGACCACGCGCGGCTTCGGATAGTGGATGTCCTGGCGTTTGAGCGCGACCTCGCGGATCGAGTCTGGGGTCAGCTTGCCGTTGACGCTGCGTGCGGTCAGCAGCTTGGAGCCGTTGGAAAAGAACTCCGGCGCGCCACATTCGTCGGTCTCGACGTGGGCGGTCTCGGAGCAGATCACGCTGTGGTAGCTCTGGCACAGCGAGGCCAGGGCCAGGGAGTTGGCGGCGGTGCCGTTGAAGGCGAAGAACACCTCGCAGTCGGTCTCGAACAGCTTGCGGAAATATTCCGAGGCGCGTTCGGTCCACTGATCGTCGCCGTAGGCGCGCTCATGGCCCTGGTTGGCCTTTTCCATCGCCGCCCAGGCTTCGGGGCAGATGCCGGAATAGTTGTCGCTGGCGAATTGTTGGTTGTTATCGGTCATGACGCCTGTCCTTTTTACGACGCAAGGCAGCACTCTAAACCATCGATTCAGCAGTTGCCTATACAAGCCGGGTGTGGGGTGTCAGTGCCGGCTTCTTGGCGGACAAGCCCGCTCCTGCAGGGGCACCACGGTCCCTGCACCACAATGTCGTAAACGCGCCATTGCAAGGCGCGCGCAGGCATCTGTGCCCCCCGGCCCAGTCATACCATCGCTGCAAAGGGTGAGAAGACCCTCATCAGACAAGAAGCGATCGCTGCCGGGAGAAACACGATGTTCAGCAAGCAAGACCAGATCCAGGGTTACGACGATGCACTGCTGGCGGCGATGAATGCCGAGGAACAGCGCCAGGAAGATCACATCGAGCTGATCGCCTCGGAGAACTACACCAGCAAGCGCGTGATGCAGGCCCAGGGCAGCGGCCTGACCAACAAGTACGCCGAAGGCTATCCGGGCAAGCGCTACTACGGTGGTTGCGAGCACGTCGACAAGGTCGAGGCGCTGGCCATCGAGCGCGCCAAGCAGCTGTTCGGCGCTGATTACGCCAACGTCCAGCCGCACTCCGGCTCCTCGGCCAACAGTGCGGTCTACCTCGCCCTGCTGCAGGCCGGTGACACCATCCTGGGCATGAGCCTGGCCCACGGCGGCCACCTCACCCACGGCGCCAAGGTGTCGTCCTCGGGTAAGCTTTACAACGCCGTTCAATACGGAATCGACACCAATACCGGCCTGATCGACTACGACGAAGTCGAGCGCCTCGCCGTCGAGCACAAGCCGAAGATGATCGTCGCAGGTTTCTCGGCCTACTCGAAAACCCTCGATTTCCCACGCTTCCGCCAGATCGCCGATAAAGTCGGTGCGCTGCTGTTCGTCGACATGGCCCACGTTGCCGGCCTGGTCGCTGCGGGCCTGTACCCGAACCCGATTCCTTTCGCCGACGTGGTCACCACCACTACCCACAAGACCCTGCGCGGCCCGCGTGGCGGCCTGATCCTGGCCAAGTCCAACGAAGAGATCGAGAAGAAGCTCAACGCCGCCGTGTTCCCCGGCGCTCAGGGCGGCCCGCTGATGCACGTGATCGCCGCCAAGGCGGTGTGCTTCAAGGAGGCACTGGAGCCCGAGTTCAAGAGCTATCAGAAGCAGGTCATCGAGAATGCCCAGGCCATGGCCCAGGTGTTCATCGAGCGTGGCTACGACGTGGTTTCCGGCGGTACCGATAACCACCTGTTCCTGGTCAGCCTGATTCGCCAGGGCCTGACCGGCAAGGATGCCGACGCCGCCCTCGGCCGCGCCCACATCACCGTCAACAAGAACGCCGTGCCCAACGATCCGCAGTCGCCGTTCGTCACCTCGGGCCTGCGCATCGGCACCCCGGCCGTCACCACCCGCGGCTTCAAGGTTGCCCAGTGCGTGGCGCTGGCTGGCTGGATCTGCGATGTGCTGGACAACCTGGGCGACGCCGACGTCGAAGCCGATGTCGCCAAGAACGTCGCCGCCCTGTGCGCCGACTTCCCGGTCTACCGCTGAGTGGAGTAGAACACCATGCAACGCTATTCGGGCTTCGGCCTCCTCAAGCACTCCCTCAGCCACCACGAGAACTGGCAGCGCATGTGGCGCACGCCAACTCCCAAGAAGGTCTACGACGTGGTCATCGTTGGCGGCGGCGGTCATGGCCTGGCCACGGCCTACTACCTGGCCAAGGAACATGGCATTACCAACGTCGCGGTGGTCGAGAAGGGTTACCTGGGTGGTGGCAACACCGCACGCAACACCACCATCGTGCGTTCCAACTACCTGTGGGATGAGTCTGCGCACCTCTACGAGCATGCCATGAAGCTCTGGGAGGGACTGTCGCAGGACATCAACTACAACGTGATGTTCTCCCAGCGCGGCGTCTACAACCTGTGCCACACCCTGCAGGACATCCGTGATTCCGAGCGGCGGGTCAACGCCAACCGTCTCAATGGCGTCGACGGCGAGCTGATCCTCACCGACCAGGTCGCAGCCGAGATCCCGTACCTGGACTGTTCGAAGAACACCCGTTACCCCATTCTGGGCGCCACCGTGCAGCGTCGCGGCGGCGTGGCCCGTCACGATGCGGTCGCCTGGGGCTTCGCCCGGGCCGCCGACGCCCTGGGTGTGGACCTGATCCAGCAGACCGAAGTCATTGGTTTCCGCAAGGAGAACGGTGCAGTGATCGGTGTGGAAACCAACAAGGGTTTCATCGGTGCCAAGCGCGTCGGCGTGGTCACCGCCGGTAACTCCGGGCACATGGCCAAGCTGGCTGGCTTCCGCCTGCCGCTGGAGTCGCACCCCTTGCAGGCACTGGTGTCGGAGCCGATCAAGCCGATCATCGACTCGGTGATCATGTCCAACGCCGTGCACGGCTACATCAGCCAGTCCGACAAAGGCGACCTGGTGATCGGTGCCGGCATCGACGGCTGGGTCGGTTATGGCCAGCGTGGCTCGTACCCGATCATCGAACATACCCTGCAGGCGATCGTCGAGATGTTCCCGATCCTGTCGCGCGTGCGCATGAACCGTCAGTGGGGCGGCATCGTCGACACCACCCCGGATGCCTGCCCGATCATCTCCAAGACTCCGGTCAAGAACATGTTCTTCAACTGCGGTTGGGGCACGGGCGGCTTCAAGGCCACGCCAGGTTCGGGCAACGTCTTTGCGGCGAGCCTGGCCAAGGGCGAGATGCACCCGCTGGCCGCGCCTTTCTCCATCGACCGTTTCTACAACGGCGCGCTGATCGACGAACACGGCGCTGCTGCCGTCGCCCACTGACCCGGAGACAATCGTCATGTTGCAAATCTTCTGTCCCCACTGCGGCGAGCTGCGCTCCGAAGAAGAATTCCACGCTTCAGGCCAGGCGCACATCGCCCGCCCGCTGGACCCGAACGCCTGCTCCGACGAAGAGTGGGGTACCTACATGTTCTTCCGCGACAACCCGCGCGGTATCCACCATGAGCTGTGGGACCACGTCGCCGGTTGCCGCCAGTACTTCAACGTGACCCGCGACACGGTGACCTACGAGATTCTCGAAACCTACAAGATCGGTGAGAAACCTCAGGTGACCGCCGCATCCAGACAAAGCGCCGCACCGGCGACCGCCAAGGGCCAGGGAGAAAAAGTATGAGCCAGGTCTATCGCCTCGCCAGCGGCGGTCGCATCGACCGCAGCAAGGTTCTGAACTTTACCTTCAACGGCAAGACCTACCAGGGTTATGCCGGCGATACCCTGGCCGCCGCGCTGTTGGCCAACGGTGTCGAGATCGTCGGGCGCAGCTTCAAGTATTCGCGCCCACGCGGGATCATCGCCGCCGGTACCGAAGAGCCGAACGCCATCCTGCAGATCGGCTCCAGCGAAGCCACCCAGATCCCCAACGTGCGTGCCACCCAGCAGGCGCTGTATTCGGGCCTGGTGGCCAGCAGCACCAACGGCTGGCCGAACGTCAACAACGACGTCATGGGCATCATTGGCAAGGTCGGCGGCAACATGATGCCGCCGGGGTTCTACTACAAGACCTTCATGTATCCCAAGTCGTTCTGGATGACCTACGAAAAGTACATCCGCAAGGCGGCGGGCCTGGGCCGTGCACCGCTGCAGAACGACCCGGACAGCTACGACTACATGAACCAGCACTGCGACGTGCTGATCGTCGGTGCCGGCCCGGCAGGCCTGGCCGCTGCACTGGCGGCTGGCCGTAGCGGTGCGCGGGTGATCCTGGCCGACGAACAGGAAGAGTTCGGCGGCAGCCTGCTCGACAGCCGCGAGACCCTCGACGGCAAGCCGGCCGCCGACTGGGTGGCTGCTACCCTTGCCGAGCTGCAGGGGCTGGCGGAAGTCACCCTGCTGCCGCGCAGCACGGTCAACGGTTATCACGACCATAACTTCCTGACCATCCACGAGCGCCTCACCGACCACCTCGGCGACCGCGCGCCGATCGGCCAGGTACGCCAGCGCGTGCACCGTGTGCGGGCCAAGCGTGTGGTGCTGGCCACCGGCGCTCACGAGCGTCCGCTGGTGTACGGCAACAACGACCTGCCGGGCAACATGCTGGCCGGAGCGGTCTCCACCTATGTGCGCCGTTATGGCGTGGCGCCGGGCCGCAAGCTGGTGCTGTCGACCAACAACGACCATGCCTACCGCACCGCCCTGGACTGGCACGATGCCGGCCTGCAGGTGATCGCCATCGCCGATGCGCGCCACAACCCGCGCGGTTCGTTGGTCGAGGAGGCGCGTGCCAAGGGTATCCGCATCCTCACCTCCAGTGCAGTGATCGAAGCCCGTGGCGGCAAGCACGTCACCGGTGCACGTGTGGCGGCCATTGATGTACCTGCGCACAAGGTCACCAGCCCTGGCGAATGGCTCGAATGCGACCTGGTGGCCACGTCCGGGGGCTACAGCCCGGTGGTGCACCTGGCTTCGCACCTGGGCGGACGCCCGGTCTGGCGTGACGATATCCTCGGCTTCGTGCCGGGCGACGCGCCGCAGAAGCGCGTGTGCGTCGGTGGCGTGAACGGCGTCTATGCGCTGGGCGACACCCTCGCCGATGGCTTCGAAGGGGGGGCTCGCGCCGCCACCGAGGCCGGCTTCAAGGCCAGCGTCGGCAGCCTGCCCAAGGCCCTGCAACGCAAGGAAGAGGCCACTGTGGCGCTGTTCCAGGTGCCGCACGACAAGGGCACTGCGCGCGCCCCGAAACAGTTCGTCGACCAGCAGAACGACGTCACCGCGGCCGCCATCGAGCTGGCCACCCGCGAAGGCTTCGAGTCGGTCGAGCACGTCAAGCGCTACACCGCGCTGGGCTTCGGTACCGACCAGGGCAAGCTGGGCAACATCAACGGCCTGGCCATCGCCGCCCGCTCGCTGGGTATCACCATTCCGGAAATGGGCACCACCATGTTCCGCCCCAACTACACGCCGGTCACGTTCGGCGCGGTGGCGGGCCGTCATTGTGGCCACCTGTTCGAGCCGGTGCGCTTCACCGCGCTGCACGCCTGGCACGTGAAGAACAACGCCGAGTTCGAGGATGTCGGCCAGTGGAAGCGTCCGTGGTACTTCCCCAAGCCTGGCGAAGACATCCACGCTGCCGTGGCTCGTGAGTGCAAGGCGGTGCGTGACAGCGTGGGCCTGCTCGATGCCTCCACGCTCGGCAAGATCGATATCCAGGGCCCGGATGCGCGCGAGTTCCTCAACCGCGTTTATACCAACGCCTGGACCAAGCTGGATGTGGGCAAGGCCCGCTACGGCCTGATGTGCAAGGAAGACGGCATGGTCTTCGACGACGGCGTGACCGCCTGCGTCGGCGACAACCACTTCATCATGACCACCACCACTGGCGGTGCCGCCCGTGTGCTTCAGTGGCTGGAGCTGTACCACCAGACCGAATGGCCGGAGCTGAAGGTGTATTTCACCTCGGTGACCGACCACTGGGCGACCATGACCCTGTCCGGCCCCAACAGCCGCAAGCTGCTGGAGCAGATCAGCGATATCGACCTGGACAAGGACGCCTTCCCGTTCATGAGTTGGAAGGAAGGCAACGTCGGTGGTGTACCGGCGCGGGTGTTCCGTATCTCGTTCACCGGCGAGCTGTCGTACGAGGTCAACGTCCAGGCCAACTACGCCATGGGCGTGCTGGAAAAGATCATCGAGGCGGGCAAGCAGTACAACCTCACGCCATACGGCACCGAGACCATGCACGTGCTGCGCGCCGAGAAGGGTTTCATCATCGTCGGCCAGGACACCGACGGCTCGATGACTCCGGACGACCTCAACATGAGCTGGTGCGTGGGGCGCAACAAGCCGTACTCGTGGATCGGCCTGCGCGGTATGAACCGCGAGGACACCACCCGCGAGAACCGCAAACAACTGGTTGGCCTCAAGCCTGTCGACCCGAACGTGTGGCTGCCTGAAGGCGCCCAGCTGGTATTCGATCCCAAGCAGCCAATCCCGATGGACATGGTCGGTCACGTCACCTCCAGCTACAAGGCCAACTCCCTGGGCTATTCGTTTGCCATGGGCGTGGTCAAGGGTGGCCTCAAGCGCCTCGGCGAGCGGGTCTATTCGCCACAGGCCGATGGCAGCGTGATCGAGGCAGAGATCGTGTCTTCGGTGTTCTTCGATCCGAAGGGTGAGCGGCAGAACGTCTAAGGCCCAGCCAGTACTCCTGGTTGGAATGAGGTCCCTGTGGGAGCGGGCTTGCCCGCGTATGCGATGGTGCATTCACCCCCCTCTTCGCGGGCAAGCCCGCTCCTACAGGGTCTCGGGTCGCGTCGCACAAGAATTCAAGGCAGGTAAGAAATGAGCGCTATCAACGTCTTCCAGCAGAACCCCGGCAGTGATGCCAAGGCCCAATCGCCGCTGCACCATGCAGACCTGGCCAGCCTGGTCGGAAAGGGCCGCAACAACGCAGGCGTGACCCTGCGCGAGAAGAAATTCCTCGGTCACCTGACCCTTCGTGGCGACGGCCATGACCCGCAGTTCGCCGGTGCCGTGCACAAAGCCCTGGGCCTGGAGCTGCCGGTGGCGCTGACGGTGGTCGCCAACAGTGAAATGTCGTTGCAGTGGGTGGGCCCCGACGAATGGCTGCTGATCGTCCCGGGCGGCCAGGAGTTCAGCGTCGAGCAGAAGCTGCGCGATGCCCTCGAAGGCCAGCACGTCCAGGTGGTCAATGTCAGTGGCGGGCAGACCCTGCTCGAGCTGCGCGGCCCGAACGTGCGCGACGTGCTGATGAAATCCACCAGCTATGATGTACACCCGAACAACTTCCCGGTCGGCAAGGCCGTGGGTACCGTGTTCGCCAAGTCGCAACTGGTGATCCGTCGCACTGCCGAAGACACCTGGGAGCTGGTGATCCGCCGCAGCTTCTCCGACTACTGGTGGCTGTGGCTGCAGGACGCATCGGCCGAGTACGGCCTGGCCATAGAGGCATAAGGAGCGCAGATCATGAGTCGGGCACCGGACACCTGGATTCTCACCGCCGACTGCCCGAGCATGCTCGGCACGGTCGATGTGGTCACGCGTCATCTCTTCGAGCAGCGCTGCTACGTCACCGAGCACCATTCCTTCGATGACCGGCTGTCGGGGCGTTTCTTCATCCGTGTCGAGTTCCGCGCACCTGACGGTTTCGATGAAGACGCCTTCCGTGCCGGGTTCGCCGAGCGCAGCGAAGCGTTCGGCATGGCGTTCGAGCTGACTGCACCCAATCACCGCCCCAAGGTGGTGATCATGGTGTCCAAGGCCGACCATTGCCTGAACGACCTGCTGTATCGCCAGCGCATCGGCCAACTGGGCATGGAGGTGGTCGCAGTGATCTCCAACCACCCCGACCTGGAGCCGCTGGCGCACTGGCACAAGATCCCCTACTACCACTTCGCGCTCGACCCGAACGACAAGCCGGGCCAGGAGCGCAAGGTGCTCAAGGTGATCGAGGAAACCGGCGCCGAACTGGTGATTCTCGCCCGCTACATGCAGGTGCTGTCGCCAGAGCTGTGTCGGCGCCTGGATGGCTGGGCGATCAACATCCACCACTCGCTGCTGCCGGGGTTCAAGGGTGCCAAGCCCTATCACCAGGCGTACAACAAGGGCGTGAAGATGGTCGGCGCGACCGCGCACTACATCAACAACGACCTCGACGAAGGGCCGATCATCGCCCAGGGCGTCGAGGTGGTCGATCACAGCCACTATCCTGAAGATCTGATCGCCAAGGGTCGCGATATCGAATGCCTGACCCTGGCGCGGGCGGTGGGGTATCACATCGAGCGACGGGTGTTCCTCAATGCCAACCGGACTGTGGTTCTCTGACGCCTGCACTGGCCTCTTCGCGGGCAAGCCCGCTCCTACGGGGGGGCGCGTGTCTGAGAACGGCACTGTGCCTGTAGGCGCGGGCTTGCCCGCGAATGGCATCACCGCTTTCGACCTGCCGTAAACAGACAACCCCCTGTCGCATCCAGTCACTGCGACATCCCCCATCAAGCCCACAATTCCCCTCATTCCAGTAACACAGGCCGCCCAAGGATGGCGGCGCTTCAACCACCGCTGCATAAATACAAATCAAGCGAGGTAAGAGCATGTCTGGTAATCGTGGAGTGGTGTATCTCGGCGCAGGCAAGGTCGAGGTGCAGAAGATCGACTACCCCAAGATGCAGGATCCGCGCGGCAAGAAGATCGAGCACGGCGTGATCCTCAAGGTGGTCTCCACCAATATCTGCGGCTCCGACCAGCACATGGTCCGTGGCCGCACCACCGCTCAGGTCGGCCTGGTGCTCGGCCACGAAATCACCGGTGAGATCGTCGAGTTGGGCCGGGATGTCGAGCGCCTGAAGATCGGCGACCTGGTGTCGGTGCCGTTCAACGTTGCTTGCGGGCGCTGCCGTTCCTGCAAGGAGATGCATACCGGCGTCTGCCTGACCGTCAACCCGGCCCGTGCCGGCGGTGCCTACGGTTATGTCGATATGGGTGACTGGACTGGCGGCCAGGCTGAATACGTGCTGGTACCGTACGCCGACTTCAACCTGCTGAAATTGCCCGACCGCGACAAGGCCATGGAGAAGATCCGCGACCTGACCTGCCTGTCCGACATCCTGCCCACCGGCTACCACGGCGCTGTCACCGCGGGCGTTGGCCCAGGCAGCACCGTCTACGTGGCTGGCGCCGGCCCGGTCGGCCTGGCCGCTGCCGCTTCGGCACGCCTGCTGGGCGCCGCGTGCGTGATCGTGGGTGACCTCAATCCGCTGCGGCTGGCCCACGCCAAGTCCCAGGGCTTCGAGGTGGTCGATCTGTCCAAGGACACGCCGCTGCACGAGCAGATCATCGATATCCTCGGCGAGCCTGAAGTGGACTGCGCCGTCGATGCAGTAGGCTTCGAAGCCCGCGGCCACGGCCATGAAGGCGCCAAGCACGAGGCTCCGGCGACCGTGCTCAACTCGCTGATGCAGGTCACCCGTGTGGCCGGCAAGATCGGTATTCCGGGCCTGTACGTGACCGAAGATCCGGGTGCGGTGGACGCGGCGGCGAAGATCGGCGCGCTGAGCATCCGCTTCGGCCTGGGCTGGGCCAAGTCGCACAGCTTCCACACCGGCCAGACCCCGACCATGAAGTACAACCGCCAGCTGATGCAGGCGATCATGTGGGATCGGATCAATATTGCCGAAGTGGTCGGTGTTCAGGTGATCAGCCTGGACCAGGCGCCGGAAGGGTACGGCGAGTTCGATGCGGGCGTGCCGAAGAAATTCGTGATCGATCCGCACAGGACCTTCAGCGCTGCCTGAGGCCTTTGGCGTCGCTTTGCGGGCCAATCGCGGGACGAGCCCGCTCCCACAGGTGGGGTGACTGCCTGTGGGGGCGGGTTCGTCCCTTACCGACATCCGGCCTGGAACAAAGCTTCAGCCCCCCAGTCCAACGCCTCGTTTCCCAGGCCATCCCGGCCTACGAGGTCCTCCGATGAAAGCATTCACCCTGGCAACCCTGATGACCCTGGCCGCAAGCCCGGTGTTCGCCTTCAACCTCAACGATGCCGCCAACGCTGTCTCGGCCATGCAGACCCCGAAAGGCCAGGTCCAGGCGCCGGCCGCCCAGGCCAATCTGCTCAATACCCTGGGCAGCGAACTGAAGATCACCCCCGAACAGGCTGTCGGCGGCGCTGGCGCCATGCTGGGCCTTGCGCGCAACAACCTGAGCAATGACGACTATGGCCAGTTGACCAAGGCGGTGCCCGGTCTTGACCTGTTGTCCGGTGCCAACGCCTTGGGCGGGCTCAACGGGCTGGGCGAGTTGCTGGGGCAGAACAGCCAGCGCTCGTCGGCGCTGAGCAATGCCCTGGGCAATGTCGAGAATCGCAACGACCTGGATAACGCCTTCAAGGCGCTGGGCATGGATACCGGCATGATTGGCCAGTTCGCGCCGTTGATCCTGCAATATCTGGGGCAGCAGGGCATTGCCGGCTCGTTGCTGCAGAGCCTGGGCAGCCTGTGGGGCAGCCCGGCGGCAGCGGTGCCGTCGGTCTGACGCTGCTGCAGGTTTCGCGCAACGCCAGCCTCAGCGCAACTCTGCGCGCAGTTGCTCGATGCGTTGATCCTTGTCTTCCCACAGCTGGTTGACCCAGGCCTGCACGGTCTGGCGAAACGCCGGATCGCTCTCGTAGTCGCCTTCGCATAATGCCGGGTCCAGCTCGCGTACGCGGATGTCGATGATTACCCGGCTGATGCTGCCGTTGAGCAGGTCCCAGAACCCTGGGGCCTTGTTGCCGGGGTAGACGATGGTCACATCGAGCAGCGCGTCGAGTTGCTCGCCCAGTGCGGCGAGCACGAAGGCGACGCCGCCGGCCTTGGGCTTGAGCAGGTGGCGGAACGGCGATTGCTGCTGTTCGCGCTTGGCTTCGGTGAAGCGCGTGCCTTCGAGGTAGTTGACCACCGTCACCGGCTGGCGCTTGAACAGCTCGCAGGCGGCCTTGGTGATTTCCAGGTCCTTGCCCTTGAGCTCGGGGTGCTTGTCGAGGAAGGCCTTGCTGTAGCGCTTCATGAAGGGGTAGTCCAGCGCCCACCAGGCCAGGCCCAGCAGCGGTACCCAGATCAGCTCCTTCTTGAGGAAGAACTTGAAGAACGGCACACGACGGTTGAGGCTTTCGATCAGTGCGGGAATGTCGACCCAGCTCTGATGGTTGCTGACGCACAGGTAGGAGGTGTTCGCGTTCAGCGTCTCGATGCCGCGGATGTCCCATTGCGTGGGGATGCACAGGGCGAAGATGGCCTTGTCGATTTCCGACCAGGTCTCGGCGATCCACATCACCGCCCAGGAGGCATAGTCGCGACCACGGCCGGGCAGCACCAGCTTGAGCAGGGCGAAGACCATCAGCGGGCAGATCAACACGAGGGTGTTGAGCAGCAGCAGGACAGTTGTGAGAATGCCGGTCAGCAGGCGACGCATAAGGAGACTCTTGTTGTATGAAAGTGTTGTGTGAGATTTGCGGTTGGCAATGATAAGCAGGGTAACGTCCTACGCCAAACGTCCAATGCCCAATGGAAGGGACAAATGTTTCACATTATGTTGGATAGGCTGTGACAACGAACCTATCCTCCCCGCGTAGTCTAAGCACTGTCTCATCTCAAGGAATGCTTCCCGTGAAACCACTGCTTGCCCTCCTGTCGCTGCTGGCGTTGCCGGTGATGGCCGCCGAGCCGACACTCTATGGCCGCTATGAGTACATCAAGCTCCCCGAGATCGGCCAGACCCTCAAGGCCAAGATGGATACTGGCGCGCTGACCGCATCGCTGTCGGCCAAGGATATCGAGACCTTCACCCGCGACGGCGAGGACTGGGTGCGGTTCCGCCTGGCGACCAAGGATGCCGACGGCAAGGTCTATGAACACAAGGTGGCTCGCATCAGCAAGATCAAGGCCCGCTCAGGCGATGAGGAAGACGAGGACGAACCGGCCGAGGCTGCCCGCCGCCCGGTGGTGGACCTGGAGCTGTGCCTGGGTGACGTCAAGCGTACGGTGGAGGTCAACCTGACCGACCGCAGCAACTTCAACTACCCGCTGCTGATCGGCGCCAAGGCGCTGCGTGAGTTCAAGGCGGCGGTGAACCCGGCACGGCGGTATACGGCAGACAAGCCGGACTGCTGATCGTCCGGCCTGGCCTCTCGCAGGCAAGCCCGATCCCCGCAGCTGCAGCGTCAGCCTGCAATTGTGCGAGTGGGCTTGTCCCGCGAAGGGGCTCGGTCAGACAATCGACGACCAGCCCCTCAGAGCCTCACCCATGCCCCACATCCTCATCGTCGAAGACGAGTCCGCCATCGCCGACACCCTGGTCTACGCCCTCCAGGCCGACGGCCATAGCACCACCTGGGTGACCCTGGGCAGCGCCGCGCTCGAACAGATGCGCCAGCGCCCGGCCGACCTGGTCATCCTCGACATCGGCCTGCCGGATATCAGTGGTTTCGAAACCTGCCGCCAGCTGCGCCGCTTCAGCGAGGTGCCGGTGATGTTCCTCAGTGCCCGCGATGGTGAGATCGATCGGGTCGTAGGCTTGGAAATCGGTGCCGACGACTATGTGGTCAAGCCGTTCAGCCCGCGCGAGGTGGCTGCGCGGGTGCGGGCGATCCTCAAGCGCATGGCGCCCAGAGCCGAGACGGCAGTCGATGCGAAGCTGTTCGAGGTCGATACGCTGGGGATGCGCATCCTCTATCGTGGCCAGGCGCTGACGCTCACTCGCCATGAATTCCGCTTGCTGCAATGCCTGCTCGAGCAACCCCGTCGGGTGTTCAGCCGCGAGCAATTGCTCGACGGGCTGGGCGTGGCTTCAGATGCCGGTTACGAGCGAACCATCGACAGCCACATCAAGAGCCTGCGCGCGAAGTTGCGCCTGGTGTCTGGCGATGCCGAACCAATCCAGACCCATCGCGGCCTGGGCTATAGCTATAGCCCGGATCACGCCTGATGCGCCTGGGGATCCGGATCTTTCTGGTGTACTTCCTGTTCGTCGGGTTGTCGGGTTACTTCCTGCTCAATACCGTGCGCGAACAGATTCGCCCGGTGGTGCGCCAGTCTTCCGAGGAAACCCTGGTGGATACCGCCAACCTGTTGGCAGAAATCCTTCACGATGACGTCAAGGCCGGCACGCTTGGGCAAAGTCGTCTGCCTCAAGTGCTCGAATCCTACGGGCAGCGCCGCCCAGGTGCGGATATCTGGGGCCTGGCGAAAAACCAGGTCAGCCACCGCATCTATGTCACCGACGCCAAGGGCATCGTCCTGCTCGACTCCAGTGGCCAGGCCCTGGGCAAGGATTACTCGCGCTGGAACGACGTCTACCTGACCCTGCGCGGCCAATATGGCGCGCGTTCGACCCGCAGCGACCCGGACGACGAAAGCACCTCGGTGATGCATGTGGCGGCACCGATCATGGACAACGGCCAGGTCATCGGTGTGGTGACGGTGGCCAAGCCCAACAGTTCGCTACAGCCCTATATCGACCGCTCCGAGCAACGTTTGCTGACGCTCGGCCTGGGGTTGATCGTGCTCGGGCTGTTGGTGGGCGCTGCGCTGTCCTGGTGGCTGGCGCGGTCGTTGCGCCGTCTCACCCGGTACGCCCAGGCGGTGAGTGAGGGCGAGCGCGCGGCGCTGCCGCACTACAAGGGCGGTGAACTGCTGCAACTGGCCACGGCGGTGGAGCGCATGCGCACCCAGTTGGAGGGCAAGGCGTATGTCGAGCGCTATGTGCATACCCTCACCCATGAGCTGAAAAGCCCGCTGGCGGCGATTCGTGGGGCTTCCGAGCTGTTGCAGGGGCCGATGCCGGATGAGCAGCGGGCGCGTTTTGCCAGCAATATCGAGCGCGAGAGCGAGCGTTTGCAGCAGATGATCGAGCGCTTGCTCAACCTGGCGCGGGTCGAGCAGATGCAGGCGCTGGAAGACGAGCAGCAGGTGCCGCTCGCTGCGCTGGTCGACGAGTTGCTGCACGGGTATGCGGCGCGGATCGACAGTGCCGGGTTGCAGATCAGGCAACAGGTGACGGGCGGGGTGTTGTTGCTGTGCGACCCCTTCTTGCTGCGTCAGGCGCTGGCAAACCTGGTGGACAACGCACTCGACTTCACGCCGGCAGGCGGCACCTTGTCGTTCGAGCTGGTGCACGACGGTGATCGGGTCGCGTTGAGCCTGTTCAACCAGGGGGAGGCGATTCCGGATTACGCCATCGAGCGGGTCAGCGAGCGCTTCTATTCCCTGCCCCGGCCAGGCACCGGGCGCAAGAGCACCGGGCTTGGGCTCAACTTTGTCGAGGAAGTGATGCAACTGCATGGCGGAGCGCTGGCGGTGGATAACGTCGAGGGCGGGGTGCGGGTCAGGCTGTGGCTGCCTGCGCGGCGCGTGAGCTGATTCCTGCTGTCCGCCTCGTCATCTCCACACAATCTGCACAAACCCTCCCTATCGGCTCCATGTGCGCGGCGCAAGCTGCGCCCATCACAACTGGAGCCAAAGCCCCATGAACAAGCCCCTGAGTTTCAAGCTCGGCATGATCGCCCTGCTGATGCTGCTGTTATTGATCCCTCTGTTGATGATCAGTGGCCTGATCGATGAACGCCAGGCCGTGCGCGATGGTGTGCTGCAGGACATCGCCCAGAGTTCGAGCTTCGACCAGCAGATCAGCGGCCCGCTGCTGGTAGTGCCGTACCGCAAGTACCAGCGCCGCTGGATCGACAAGGACGGCAAGAGTGTGCAGGAAACCAGCACCGTCAGCGGCCACCTGTACTTCCTGCCGGAAACCTTCGAGGTCGACAGCCAGGTCGATACCGAACTGCGCGCCCGCGGCATTTACCAGGCGCGGTTGTTCCATGCCAGGAACCGTGTCAGTGGCCGCTTCAAGCTGCCTGAGCGCTGGGGCGTCGACGAGGACTACGAAGACTACCGGTTCGACAAGCCGTTCATGGTGGTGGGCATCAGCGATATCCGAGGCATCGAGAATGCCCTGGAACTGAGCCTCGACGATCAGCGCCTGCCGTTCGAAGCAGGCACCGGCCTGGACTGGATGGCCGGTGGAGTGCACGTCACCCTGCCTTGGCTGGATGGCCAGGCTGCCCGCGAGTTCGGCTATGCCTTCGACCTGGCGTTGCAGGGCACCGGACAACTCCATGTGCTGCCAGTGGGGCGCAGCAGCCGGGTCGAGATGCACGCCAACTGGCCCCATCCGAGCTTCATCGGGAGCTACTTGCCGGCCAGCCGTGAGATCGATGCCCAGGGTTTCACCGCGCGCTGGCAGACCACGTTCTTTGCCACCAACCTGGAAGACGCGCTGCGCCAATGCGCCGGTGCGGACAAGTGCGCGGATTTCAGTGGGCGCACCTTCGGTGTGAGCTTCGTCGATCCGGTGGACCAGTACCTCCGGAGTGAGCGTGCGATCAAGTATGCGCTGCTGTTCATCGCGCTGACCTTTGCAGGCTTCTTCCTGTTCGAGGTGTTGAAGAATCTCAGCGTGCACCCGATGCAATACGTGCTGGTGGGGGTGGCGCTGGCGCTGTTCTACCTGTTGCTGCTGTCACTGTCGGAACACCTGGGTTTTGGCCTGGCGTATGGCTTGTCGGCAGGAGCCTGCGTGCTGTTGATCGGCTTCTACTTGAGCCATGTGCTGCACAGCACGGTGCGCGGGGCGGGTTTTGCGGTGGGGTTGGCGGCGCTGTATGGGCTGCTCTACGGGCTGCTGAGCGCGGAGGACTATGCGCTGTTGATGGGCTCGCTGCTGTGCTTTGGCTTGCTTGGCGTGTTCATGGTGCTGACCCGGCGGCTGGACTGGTCGCGGGTGGGGAGGGCGGCATGAGGGAGGACAAGGTGATCGGGCGCTGGTTGGCGGTTCGGGTGGGGTCGTTGTTTCCTGCCAGGCCGGGTTGAGGCGTTCGCGGGCTTGCCCGCGAACGGGGGTTTCAGGCGACCGGCACGGTAGCCAGCATGGACGGCCGCTGGCTTACCTGGGCATACCATGCAGCCAGCCCAGGCTGTTGCTCACGCCAGCCGAACTCCGGCTGGCGCAGGTCCAGGTAGCCCAGCGCGCAGGCCACGCCGATCGCGGCGATATCGAAGCCAGAGGCGATCTCTGCCAGGTGATTCTGCTCAAGATCCGCCAGGCCTCGGCGGATTTTCTGTGACTGCGCCTGCAGCCAGCCATCCCAGCGCTTGTCCTCAGGACGCAGGAAGCTTTCATAGCGGCTCGACACCGCCGCATCCATGATCGCATCGGCCTGGGAGGCCAGGGTCAGGCGCCGCCAGCGCGCCGAGCCCTCGTGGGGGATCAGCGGGTTGCCGACGTGCTGGCTGTCGAGGTACTCGCAGATCACCCGGCTGTCGTGCAGCACGCTACCGTCCTCCAGGCGCAGGGCCGGGATCTTGCCGATCGGATTGTCCTGGTTGAGCTGCTCGTCACCGCTCACCGGGCTGATGTTGACGGTTTGCAGGCGTACGCGGTCGAGCTGACCGGTCTCGTGCAGCACCAGCAAGACCTTGCGCACGAAAGGCGACAGCGGCGCATGGAACAGCACCATACCCATGTCAATTACCCTGCAGGCTGGGCGGCAGGCACACGCCAGTGCCACCGATGCCGCAGTAGCCTTCGGGGTTCTTGGCCAGGTACTGCTGGTGGTAGGCCTCGGCGAAGTACACGGTCGGCGCCTGGTCGATCTCGGTGGTGATCTCACCGAAACCGGCCTTGTTCAGCTCGGCCTGGAAGGCATCGCGGCTGGCCTTGGCCAGTTCCAGTTGCTCGGGCGAGGTGCAATAGATGGCCGAGCGGTACTGGGTGCCAATGTCGTTGCCTTGGCGCATGCCCTGGGTCGGGTTGTGCAGTTCCCAGAACATCGCCAGCAGTTCGCGGTAGCTGACCTTGTCCTTGTCGAACACCACCAGTACCACCTCGGTGTGGCCGGTCAGCCCCGAGCAGACCTCTTCGTAGGTCGGGTTCGGGGTGAAGCCGCCGGCGTAGCCGACCACGGTGCTGACCACGCCTTCACGCTGCCAGAAGCGTCGTTCGGCGCCCCAGAAGCAGCCCAGGCCGAAGATGGCGAAGTCGATGCTGCCCTCGAAGAATGGGCCGAGCAGCGGGGTGCCTTCGAACACATAGTGGAATTCGGGCAGGGGCATGGGAGTTTCGCGGCCAGGCAGGGCCTGTTCGGCAGTGGGCATGACGTTTTTGTTCACGAGGATTTCCGAGCGCAGGACCATGATTGTTCCTCTGTCTGACAGTGGGAGCGATTGTGGCTTGTTCGCAGGCAAGCCCACTCCTGCAGGGTTGCATTGCAGCCTGCCATTGTAGGAGCGGGCTTGCCCGCGAAGAGGCCCACATGGCCCCTATAGTGCCCGAGGTTTGCGCGCCTGTCAGGCCACCGGCCCGCGCGGGTAGCGCCTGAGCTTGTCGACCAGCTCGCGCCCGGGGATCGGCCGGTCGAACAGATAGCCCTGGCCGACGTCGCAGCGGTGGCGACGCAGGAACGCCAGCTGTTCGGAGGTCTCGATGCCTTCGGCGACCACCTTGAGCTTGAGGTTGTGGGCCATGGCCACCACCGCCGAGGTGATCTCCATGTCGTCCTGGTTGGCGGGAATCTCGCTGATGAAACTGCGATCGATCTTGATGATGTCGATGGGAAACTTCTTCAGGTAGCTCAGCGATGAATAGCCGGTACCGAAGTCATCCATGGCCAGGGTCAGACCCAGCTGCTTGAGCTCGTCGAGCTGGCGCCGGGTGTCTTCGGTGGCTTCAAGCAGCAGGCCCTCGGTCAGCTCCAGCTCCAGCAGGTGCGGGGGTAGCGCTTCTTCCTTGAGAATGGCGCCAATCGAGCTGACCAGCTCGGGGTCGGAAAACTGCTTGGGCGACAGGTTGATCGCCACGTGCAGGTTGCCCATGCCGGCCTCGCGCAATTCCTGGCTCATGCGGCACGACTGGCGCACCACCCATTTGCCGATGGGGATGATCAGGCCGGTCTCCTCGGCCACGCTGATGAACTGGTCGGGGCGGATCATGCCGCGCTCGGGGTGGTTCCAGCGCAGCAGCGCCTCCAGGCCCAGCAGGCGACCACTGCGCAGGCACAGCTTGGGCTGGTAGAAGACCTCCAGCTCGTTCTGGGTCAGGGCCCGGCGCAGGTTGTTCTCGACGAACAGCTTGTAGCTGGCCTCGGCGTTGAGCACTTCGGTGAACACCTGGACCTGATGCTTGCCGTTGGCCTTGGCCTTGTGCAGGGCCAGGCCTGCGTTCTTCATCAGGGTCTGCGGGTCGGCGCCGTGCAGGGGCGCGCAGGCCAGGCCCACGGAGGCGGTGACGTTGATCAGCTGGTTGTCGACGAACATGGGTTTGTCGAGGGTGCGCAGCAACTGCTGGGCGATGTTCTGGCCGTCTTCGAGGCTGGTGTCGTCCAGCAGTACGGCGAACTCGTTGCTGGCAAAGCGCGCCAGGCTGCCGCCGCTGCTCAGGCTGTTGCGCAGACGGCGGGCCAGGCTGATCAGCAGCTTGTCGCCGGTCTGGTGGCCGAGGCTGTCGTTGATCCGCTTGAAGTTATCGATGTCGACCAGCAGCAGGCAGATCGGGATGTCGCCGTCGCGAGCGAAGCGTTCGTCGAGGCTGCGGATGAACGCCGGGCGGTTGCCCAAGCTGGTGAGGTTGTCGGTGTAGGCCAGGCGCTCGATGCGTTGCTGGGCAAGCTTGCTCTGGGTGACGTCTTCGTAGATGCCGATGTAGTGGGTCAGCTCGCGGTTGTCGCCATACACCTTGGAAATCGATAACTGGCCCCAGTAGGGCTCCAGGCTCTTGCGCCGGCTCTTGAATTCACCTTGCCAGCTGTTGCCCATGGCCAGGCTCGACGGTGAGTCGAACAGGATCTGGCTGAGGTTTTCCAGTGCCGGCAGCTCGGCCAGGTGGTGGCCCTGCACTTCGTCGGTGCTGTACTGGGTAATGGCGGTGAAGCTTGGGTTGACGTACTCCACCACCCCGTCGCGGTTGACCAGCAGGAAGGCGCTGGCGCTTTGCTCTACCGCGCGTTGGAACAGGTGCAGGGCGCTGGTGGCGGTGCGGCGGTTGTGGTTGGTGATGACCTGGGCGAACTGGTCGGCCAGCTCACCGGCAAAGGCGATTTCGTCGGACTGCCAGGCCCGCGGCTGGCCGGTCTGCTCCAGACACAGCACGCCGACTACCTGGCCGTCGACGCGGATACTGGCATCGAGCATGGCATTGTCGGCGGTGTTGAGCAGGCCCTGGACCATGTCACGGGTGCGTGGGTCATGGCTGGCGTTGTGGGCGTCGATGGCGCGGCTGGCGTGCAGGGCGTCTAGGTAATCCGGGTAGTGGCTGGCGTCGATCGGCTGCGGCAGGCGGTGAGCCTGCTCGTGCTGGAACCAGGCGGTGATCGGTTCCAGGCGTTGCTCGTTGAGGTACCAGATGCTGGCGCAGTCGAGTTTGTAGATTTCGCAGGCGCTACGGGTGATCAGTTCGGCCGCTTCGAGCAAGGAGTTGCTGGCGCTGTAGCGCTGGCGTGCCAGGCGCAGGATCAGGTCCTGCTGGGCACGCACCCGCTCCAGGTGTTCGAGTTGCTCCTGCTGGGCGCGCTGGTTGAGTTGCAGGGCCAGCTGCAGGCGGCTGTTGCGTGACTCGAGATCGTTTGCGTCCTGGCCTGGGGTTTCCTCGGCCTGGTCGTCCAGCACCGTGAGGTAGCCGCGCAGCAGCTGGCGATTGTGCTGCTTGTAGGCCTCGCCGACTTCCAGCAAGCGCAGGGGCCCGGAGCCCGCGTGCAGGGTATAGCGCACGCGGTAGTGGTTGCGCCGCGCCAGTTGCAGTTGGATCTCGTCATGCAGCTTGTAGCGCGCTTCAGGCTCCATGAGGCTGGCATAGGGCGAGCCGATCAGGGCGCAGAGCTCGGCCGCGGGCAGGCCGAACTGGCGATCGCAGCCAGGGTCGAGGTAGAGCATCGCCCAACTGGCTTCGTTCAGCCGCTCGAAACGCAGCATCCCGAGCCGCGAGGGCACGGGTAACTGCGTCACGACCTCGGCCGCCACACGGCTGGCGGCATCGGGTTGGCTTTTCATCGAAGACTCGCTTGAACAAGGCGTTTGGCGCGGTATGCCGCAGGTAAGCGGCGGCGCGTTGAGCAAGGGTGCATCATGTCCCGTGGGCTGGCAAGCGGCCATATGGGGCAGCGTATGCAGGTTGTCGGCTGGGCGTGGGAAATCTGAAGCTTGTGCGCCTCGCGGCCCTTCATGGGGAGGGTGTTTCCAGGCAAAAAAAGCCCCGCCATGGGCGGGGTTGAGGTACGAGCGTGGCAGCTCGAAATCGGTACCGCCTCCCCGGTTGGGGGAGGCGGGGTGCAGCATTACAGCAGCAGCGTGCGGATGTCCGTCAGCAGGTCGCCCAGGCGCTTGGTGAAGCGCGCAGCGGCAGCGCCGTTGATCACACGGTGATCGTAGGACAGCGACAGCGGCAGCATCAGCTTCGGCTGGAAGGCCTTGCCGTCCCAGACTGGCTGGATGGTCGCCTTGGAAACACCGAGGATCGCCACTTCCGGCGCGTTGACGATCGGCGTGAAGCCGGTGCCGCCAATGTGACCGAGGCTGGAGATGGTGAAGCAGGCACCCTGCATGTCGTCGGCCGACAGCTTCTTGGTGCGGGCTTTTTCAGCCAGCGCAGCTGCTTCGCCAGCCAGTTGCAGCAGGCTCTTCTGGTCGACGTTCTTGATCACAGGGACCAGCAGGCCATCCGGGGTGTCCACGGCGAAGCCGACGTTGACGTACTTCTTGCGGATGATGGCCTTGCCGCTCGGCGCCAGCGAACTGTTGAAGTCCGGCAGCTCCTTGAGCAGGTGGGCACAGGCCTTGAGCAGCAGCGGCAGGACGGTCAGCTTGACGCCGGCCTTCTCCGCCACGGCTTTCTGCGCAACGCGGAAGGCTTCCAGCTCGGTGATGTCGGCGGAGTCGAACTGGGTCACGTGCGGCACGTTCAGCCAGCTGCGGTGCAGGTTGGCAGCACCGACCTGCATCAGGCGGGTCAGGGCGACTTCCTCGACTTCACCGAACTTGCTGAAGTCCACGGCCGGGATCGGCGGGATGCCGGCACCACCGGTCGCGCCGGCGGCTGCCGGTGCTTCCTTGGCCTTCTGCATCATCGCCTTGACGTAGACCTGCACGTCTTCTTTCAGGATGCGGCCGTGCGGGCCAGTGGCGGCAACAGCGCCCAGGTCGACACCGAATTCACGCGCCAGCTGACGAACGGCAGGGCCTGCGTGAACCTTGGCGTTGCTGCCAGCAGCCGGTGCGGTGGCAACCGGTGCAGGGGCAGCAGCTGGGGCGGCAGCAGCGGGTGCGGCTGCCGGAGCAGTCTCGGCCTTGGCGGCTGCCGGGGCAGCAGCTGGTGCCGGAGCGGCAGCAGGCGCTGCGCCCGCGACTTTCAGCTTGAAGATCAGGTCGCCAGTGCCGACTTCATCTTCCAGCTTGCACAGGACTTCTTCGACCACGCCTGCGGCAGGCGATGGGATTTCCATGGAAGCCTTGTCGGATTCCAGGGTGATCAGCGACTGGTCGGCTTCGACGGTGTCGCCGACCTTGACCAGCACTTCGATGATCTTGGCCTTGCCCGACGAACCGATATCCGGCACGTGGATGTCCTGCACGCTGGCGGCAGCCGGTGCTGCGGCAGGCGCAGGAGCAGGGGCGGCTTCAGCGGCGGGTGCTGCCGCCGCAGGGGCAGCAGCAGCCGGGGCGGCGGCCGGAGCCTCAGGCGCCGCAGCGGCGCCCTCGGCTTCCAGGACCAGCAGTTCGTCGCCTTCTTTCAGGCGATCGCCCAGCTTGACCTTCAGCTCCTTGATGACGCCGGCCTTGGGGGCCGGGATCTCCATGGAGGCCTTGTCCGACTCCAGGGTCAGCAGGCTCTGGTCCGCTTCGATGCGGTCGCCGACCTTGACGAACAGTTCGATGATTTCACCTTCACCGCTGCCGATGTCAGGTACGCGAATGAGTTCGCTCACTTAAGTTACTCCTCAGCAGTCCAGTGGGTTGCGCTTGTCCGGGTCGATGCCGAACTTGACGATGGCGTCAGCGACAACCTTCGGTTCGATCTCGCCACGGTCAGCCAGGGCTTCCAGGGCAGCCAGCACCACGAAGTGACGGTCGACTTCGAAGAAGTGACGCAGCTTCTTGCGGCTGTCGCTGCGACCGTAGCCATCGGTACCCAGGACCTTGAACTCTTTGCTTGGTACCCACTGGCGAATCTGCTCGGCGAACAGCTTCATGTAGTCGGTGGAGGCGATGACCGGACCCTTGCGACCGCTCAGGCACTGCTCGACGTAGGTCTGCTGTGGCTTCTGGCCAGGCTTGAGGCGGTTGGCGCGTTCCACGGCCAGGCCGTCGCGACGCAGTTCGTTGAAGCTGGTGACGCTCCACACATCGGCACCGATGTTGAACTCTTCACGCAGGATCTTCGCCGCTTCGCGGACTTCACGCAGGATGGTGCCGGAGCCCATCAACTGAACGTGGTGCGCCGCTTCGCGGGTGTCTTCTTCCAGCAGGTACATGCCCTTGATGATGCCTTCCTCGGCGCCGGCCGGGATGGCAGGCTGCTGGTAGGATTCGTTCATCACGGTGATGTAGTAGAAGATGTCCTGTTGCTCTTCGGTCATCTTCTTCATGCCGTCCTGGATGATCACCGCCAGCTCGTAGCCGTAGGTCGGATCGTAGGTGCGGCAGTTCGGGATGGTGCCCGCCATCATGTGGCTGTGACCGTCTTCGTGCTGCAGGCCTTCGCCGTTCAGCGTGGTACGGCCGGCGGTACCGCCGATCAGGAAGCCACGGGTGCGGCTGTCGCCAGCGGCCCAGGCGAGGTCGCCGATACGCTGGAAGCCGAACATCGAGTAGAAGATGTAGAACGGCAGCATCGGCTGGTTGTGGCAGCTGTACGAAGTACCGGCAGCGATGAAGGACGACATGGCGCCGGCTTCGTTGATGCCTTCTTCGAGGATCTGGCCCTTCTTGTCCTCGCGGTAGAACATCACCTGGTCTTTATCGACTGGCTCGTAGAGCTGGCCGACCGACGAGTAGATGCCCAGCTGGCGGAACATGCCTTCCATACCGAAGGTACGGGCTTCGTCCGGGATGATCGGGACGATGCGCTGGCCGATTTCCTTGTCCTTGACCAGTTGCGCCAGGATGCGCACGAAGGCCATGGTGGTGGAGATTTCGCGGTCGCCCGAGCCGTCGAGGATCGCTTTGAGCGTCTCCAGTGGCGGGGTCGGAACGCTGAAGCTCTTGGCGCGGCGTTGTGGCACGAAGCCACCCAGTGCGGCGCGACGCTCGGCCAGGTACTTGGCTTCGGCAGAACCTTCTTCAGGCTTGAAGAACGGCAGGTTCTCGAGGTCGGCATCCTTGACCGGAATGTCGAAGCGGTCGCGGAAGTGACGCAGGCTGTCGACGTCGACTTTCTTGGTGTTGTGCGCGGTGTTCTTGGCTTCGCCAGCACCGGTACCGTAACCCTTGATGGTCTTGGCCAGGATGACGGTCGGCTGCTCTTTGTGGTTCACAGCCTGGTGGTACGCCGCGTAGACCTTGTACGGGTCGTGGCCGCCACGGTTGAGCTTCCAGATCTCGTCGTCGGACAGGTCTTCGACCATGGCCTTGAGCTCTGGGGTGTTGAAGAAGTTCTCACGGACGTACGCGCCGTCCTTGGCCTTGTAGTTCTGGTACTCGCCGTCGATGACTTCGTCCATGCGGCGCTGCAGGGCACCGTTGGTGTCCTTGGCCAGCAGTGGGTCCCAGAAGCGGCCCCAGACGACCTTGTTGACGTTCCAGCCACCGCCACGGAACACGCCTTCGAGTTCCTGGATGATCTTGCCGTTGCCGCGAACCGGGCCGTCGAGGCGCTGCAGGTTGCAGTTGATGACGAAGATCAGGTTGTCCAGCTTCTCGCGGCCGGCCAGGGCGATCGCGCCCAGGGATTCCGGCTCGTCGCACTCGCCGTCGCCCATGAAGCACCAGACCTTCTGCTTGCCGGCCGGGATGAAGCCGCGGGCTTCCAGGTACTTCATGAAGCGTGCCTGGTAGATCGCCTGGATCGGACCCAGACCCATCGAAACGGTCGGGAACTGCCAGAAGTCAGGCATCAGCCATGGGTGCGGGTACGAAGACAGGCCGTTGCCGTCCACTTCCTGGCGGAAGTTGTTCATCTGCTCTTCGCTGATGCGGCCTTCCATGAAGGCGCGGGCGTAGACGCCTGGCGAAGCGTGGCCCTGGAAGAAGATCAGGTCGCCGCCGTGCTCTTCGGTCGGGGCCTGGAAGAAGTAGTTGAAGCCGATGTCGTAGAGGGTGGCGCTGGAGGCGAAGCTCGAGATGTGTCCGCCCAGGTCCGAGTCCTTCAGGTTGGTGCGCATGACCATGGCCAAGGCGTTCCAACGCACCATCGAGCGAATGCGGCGTTCCATGAACAGGTCGCCAGGCATGCGTGCTTCGTGGGTGACAGGGATGGTGTTGCGGTATGGCGTGGTGATCGCGTAAGGCAGCTGGGAACCACTGCGGGTGGCCAGCTCGCCCATGCGGGTCATCAGGTAATGAGCGCGGTCTTCGCCTTCTTTGTCGAGGACCGACTCCAGGGCATCCAGCCATTCCTGGGTTTCGATAGGATCGAGGTCTTGCATGGCTTGCTCCAGGGCGGAAAGGCAACCAGAATCGGAAGCCTGAGTTTGCGACTGGCCTTTTGGGCAGACGTCGTGAATTCTTGGATTTGCCGGACAGTCATCCGGCGCCGTGTAGTTTTACTACAAATGCTTCGGCATTTCATGCTTTTGAGCAGTCGGGGGAGTAGTAATACTACAGAAAAACGGCTTATGGCCGCCTTTCGGGTTGTGGAGAAAAACGTTCCTGTTGGTTGGTATCGCACTGGCACAAGAGGTTTCTTGATGTTTCGTACCAATGATTTGATTTTTTCAGCTATTTACAACTTTTGTATGACAGTCCAACCGCGGTCCGTCCCTCTTTCGCCTGCACTCACCCCTCTCATTCACGCCGATCAAGGATAGACCATGCGCCTGCCTTTGCCGCTCGATCTGCCTGGCGCCCTGCAACCGCTGGTCGCCCGTAACCGACAATTCCTGCAGGAGGCGCTGGCGGCGCATCCGGATCTTGATCCAGACAGTTGGAGCGCGGCGCATCGCCTGCAGTTCGATCAGGTGGCTGCAGCCAGCGATTTCGTCCTCGAGCAGGCGCAGCGCGAACCGGCAACGCTGTTCGAGCTGCTCGCCAGCGGCGAAATGGATCGCCCCTATGGCCCCGGCCAGTTGCGTGCCCATATAAAAGCTGCCGCAGACGCGGCCCAGAGCGAAGACGAGCTGGCGCGCAACCTGCGCCGTGCGCGCAATCGCCAGCAGGTGCGGATCATCTGGCGCGACATCACCCGCCAGGCCGAGCTGGGCGAGACCTGCCGCGACCTGTCCGAGCTTGCCGACGCCTCGATCGACGAAGCCTATCAATGGCTGTACCCGCGCCATTGCCAGCAGTTCGGCACGCCGATCGGCAACCGCACTGGCCAGCCGCAGCACATGGTGGTGCTGGGCATGGGCAAGCTGGGCGCGGTGGAGCTCAACCTGTCGTCGGACATCGACCTGATCTTCGCCTTCCCTGAAGGCGGCGAGACCGAAGGGGTCAAGCGCTCGCTGGATAACCAGGAGTTCTTCACCCGCCTCGGGCAACGCCTGATCAAGGCGCTGGACCCGGTGACCGTCGACGGTTTCGTGTTTCGCGTCGACATGCGCCTGCGCCCCTATGGCTCGGCAGGCGCGTTGGTGCTCTCGTTCAATGCCCTGGAGCAGTACTACCAGGATCAGGGGCGCGATTGGGAACGCTACGCCATGATCAAGGCCCGCGTGGTGGCAGGCGACCAGGTGGCCGGGGCGCAGTTGCAGGAGATGCTGCGACCGTTCGTCTATCGGCGCTACCTGGATTTCTCTGCCATCGAGGCGCTGCGCACCATGAAGCAGCTGATCCAGCAGGAAGTGCGGCGCAAGGGCATGGCAGAGAACATCAAGCTCGGTGCTGGTGGCATCCGCGAGGTCGAGTTCATCGCCCAGGCCTTCCAGCTGATCCACGGCGGGCGCGATCTGAGCCTGCAGCAGCGGCCGCTGCTCAAGGTCCTGGCAACGCTCGAGGGGCAGGGTTACCTGCCACCGGCAGTGGTAAGCGAACTGCGTGATGGGTACCAGTTCCTGCGTTACACCGAGCACGCGATCCAAGCCATTGCCGACCGCCAGACCCAGATGCTGCCGGACTCGGAGCTCGACCGCGAACGGGTCGCCTACATCCTTGGCTTTGCCGACTGGCAGGCGTTCCACGACCAATTGATGCAGTGGCGCGGCCGGGTCGACTGGCACTTCCGCCAGGTGATCGCCGATCCAGATGAAGAGGAAGCCGAGGGCGAGCTGGTAGTGGGCGGCGAGTGGTCGCCGCTGTGGGAGCAGGCGCAGGACGAGGAGGCCGCCGGTCGCCAACTGGAAGAGGCCGGGTTCAAGCAGTCGGGCGAGGCCCTGCGTCGTTTGGCCTCCTTGCGTGCCAGCCCGTCGCTGCGTTCGATGCAGCGCATTGGCCGCGAGCGTCTGGACGCCTTTATTCCACGCCTGCTGGCGCAGACCGTGGAGCACCAGAACCCTGACCTGGTGCTGGAGCGAGTGCTCCCCTTGGTGGAAGCGGTGGCTCGGCGTTCGGCTTACCTGGTGCTGCTGACCGAAAACCCAGGCGCCTTGCGCCGTCTGTTGACCCTGTGCGCCGCCAGCCCCTGGATCGCCGAGCAGATCACGCGCTTCCCGCTGCTGCTCGACGAACTGCTCAACGAAGGCCGCCTGTTCAGCCCGCCGCTGGCGCCTGAGCTGGCGTCGGAGCTGCGCGAGAGATTGACGCGCATTCCCGAGGACGACCTGGAGCAGCAGATGGAGGCCCTGCGTCACTTCAAGCTGGCCCACAGCTTGCGGGTGGCGGCATCTGAAATCAGCGGCAACCTGCCCTTGATGAAGGTCAGCGACTACCTGACCTGGCTGGCCGAGGCCATCCTCGACCAGGTGCTGGCCTTGGCCTGGCGTCAGACCGTGGCCCGTCATGGCCAGCCCAAGCGCAGTGATGGCACCCTGTGCGACCCAAGTTTCATCATCGTCGGCTACGGCAAGGTCGGCGGCATCGAACTGGGACATGGCTCGGACCTGGACCTCGTATTCATCCACGACGGCGACCCGAACGCCGAGACCGATGGCGCCAAGCCCATCGACGGCGCGCAGTTCTTCACCCGCCTGGGCCAGCGCATCATTCACCTGCTGACTACCCAGACCAACTCCGGCCAGCTCTATGATGTGGACATGCGCCTGCGCCCCTCCGGTGCGTCGGGGCTGTTGGTCAGCTCGCTCGGGGCCTTCGAGCGCTACCAGCAGAACGAGGCCTGGACCTGGGAGCACCAGGCCCTGGTGCGGGCGCGTGTGCTGGTGGGCTGCAAGCAGGTCGGCAGTGCTTTCGAAGCGGTACGTGCCGGCGTGCTGGGCAAGGCCCGCGATCTCGACGCGCTGCGTCAGGAGGTCAGCGAGATGCGCGCCAAGATGCGCGCCAGCCTGGGCAGCAAGAGCACCGTTGCCGGTACCGCCGACAACGCCTTCGAGCCCGGCCAGCCGTTCGATGTCAAGCAGGATGCCGGTGGTATCGTGGATATCGAATTTATGGTGCAATACGCCGCTTTGGCCTGGTCCCACGACCATCCGGCCCTGCTGCGCTGGACCGATAACATTCGCATCCTCGAAGAGTTGGAGCAGGCCGGGTTGATGCCCGCCGAAGACGCGATTTTGTTGCGCGAGGTGTACAAGACCTTCCGCTCCGCCTCGCACCGCCAGGCACTGCAGAAACAGGCCGGGGTGATCGATGCCGGGCAGCTTGTCGATGAGCGCCGCGAGGTGCGGCGGATCTGGGGTGAGCTGGGTCTGAGCTGATTACCGCGCTGGCTTCTTCGCGGGCAAGCCCGCTCCCGCGGGTACACCACAGCACTCAAGATCTGTGTGGTACCTGTGGGACCGGGCTTGCCCGCGAATGAGGCATGTCAGTGGTACACTGTCCGCCACATAGCCTGAATATAAAGAGGGGAGGCCAGGTTGTAGAGCAGCCTGCAGCCTCCCCGAATGTTTCTGGATAAAGCATGAGAATACTGATCATTGGACCCAGTTGGGTCGGCGACATGGTGATGGCGCAGACCCTGTTCCAGTGCCTGAAACAGCGTCACCCCGACTGCGTGATCGACGTGCTGGCCCCCGAGTGGAGCCGGCCGATCCTCGAGCGCATGCCCGAGGTGCGCCAGGCCTTGAGCTTCCCGCTCGGCCACGGTGCCCTGGAGCTGGCCACGCGCCGGCGCATCGGCAAGTCACTGGCCGGCCAGTACGACCAGGCGATCTTGTTACCCAACTCGCTCAAGTCGGCACTGGTGCCTTATTTCGCCGGCATCCCCCAGCGCACCGGCTGGCGTGGCGAGATGCGCTACCTGCTGCTCAACGATGTGCGCAAGCTCGACAAGGCGCGCTACCCGTTGATGATCGAACGTTTCATGGCCCTGGCCTATGAGCCGGGCGCTCAACTGCCACAACCCTATCCCCGCCCAAGCCTGCGTATCGAAGACCAGAGCCGCGATGCCGCCCTGGCCAAGTTCGGCCTGGAGCTGGATCGCCCGGTGCTTGCGTTGTGCCCAGGTGCCGAGTTCGGCGAGGCCAAGCGCTGGCCGGCGGAGCATTATGCCGCTGTTGCCGATGCGATGATTCGCCAGGGCTGGCAGGTGTGGCTGTTCGGCTCGAAGAACGATCATCCGGTCGGCGAGCAGATCCGCGACCGCCTGATTCCGGGCTTCCGTGAAGAGTCCAGCAACTTGGCCGGCGAGACCTCGCTGGCCGAAGCCATCGACCTGATGTCCTGCGCCGATGCGGTGGTGTCCAACGATTCCGGCCTGATGCATGTGGCGGCGGCGCTGAACCGCCCGCTGGTGGCGGTCTATGGTTCGACCTCGCCGGGCTTCACTCCGCCACTGGCCGACCAGGTCGAGGTAGTGCGCACCGGTATCGAGTGCAGCCCGTGCTTCGAACGTACCTGCCGTTTCGGCCACTACAATTGCCTGCGCCTGCTCGAGCCCGAAAAAGTCATTGCCGCCCTGCACAGCCTGGGTGGTCCGAACCTGATCGATACCGTGGCCGAGGTCGACTAAGTGCGGGTACTGATCATCAAGACCTCGTCGCTGGGCGATGTGATCCACACCCTGCCGGCGCTGACCGACGCCGCCCACGCCATCCCCGGCATTCGTTTCGACTGGGTGGTGGAGGAGGGCTTTGCCGAGATCCCGAGCTGGCATCCGGCGGTCGACCAGGTGATCCCGGTGGCGATCCGGCGCTGGCGCAAGAATCTCTGGCAAACGCTCAAGAGCGGCGAGTGGAAGGCGTTCAAGCAGCGCCTGCGCGAGCGCAAGTACGACCTGGTGATCGATGCCCAAGGGCTGGTCAAGTCGGCTTGGCTGACCCGTTACGTCAAGGCGCCGGTGGCCGGGCTCGACCGCTATTCGGCGCGCGAAGGCTGGGCCAGCCGCTTCTATGACCGACGCCTGTCGGTAGCGGTCGGCCAGCATGCGGTGGAACGGGTACGCCAGCTGTTCGCCTTGTCCCTGGCCTACGACCTGCCTGAAGGCATCGGCCAGTACGGCCTGGACCTGAACCGCCTGCAACTGCCCCCGACCGCCCCCTACGTGGTGTTCCTGCATGGCACCACCTGGGCCACCAAGCACTGGCCGGAAGCCTACTGGCGTGAGCTGGCCGAGCGCATGGGGCGGCGCAAGATGAAAGTCGTGCTGCCCTGGGGCAATCCTGCGGAGAAGGCTCGTGCCGATCGCATCGCCCAAGGCTTGGAAAACTGCCAGGTACTCCCCAAATTGAACCTCGCAGGGGTCGCTCGCATACTCGCGGCGGCCAAGGCCTGCGTGGCGGTGGACACCGGCCTCGGCCACCTGGCCGCAGCGCTGGACGTGCCGACCATCTCGCTGTTCGGCCCCACCAATCCTGGTCTGACCGGTGCCTACGGACGCGCCCAGATCCACCAGGCCAGCAACTTCCCCTGTGCGCCTTGCCTGCAGAAGAAGTGCACCTACAAACCGAGCGCCGAGGACCTGCGCCGGTTCGATCTCAAACGCGAGTGGCCGCTGTGCTTCACTCGCCTGAATCCCGAGCATGTGGCGGGCCGCTTGAGCGCGCTGCTGCTGGCTGAGGATGTTCGTTGATGCAACTGGCTTTCGTGCTTTACAAATATTTCCCCTTCGGCGGATTGCAGCGCGATTTCATGCGCATCGCCCTGGAGTGCCAGAAGCGTGGGCATCAGATCCGCGTCTATACACTCATCTGGGAAGGTGACATCCCCCCAGGCTTCGAAGTGCTGGTGGCGCCGGTCAAGGCCCTGTTCAACCACCGCCGCAACGAAAAACTCAGCGCCTGGATGGCTGCCGACCTGGCCAAACGCCCGGTCGACCGTCTGATTGGCTTCAACAAGATGCCGGGGCTGGACGTCTACTATGCTGCCGACGGCTGCTTCGAGGACAAGGCACAGACTCTGCGCGGCGGCTTGTATCGTCGCTGGGGCCGCTACCGGCATTTCGCCGAATACGAGCGTGCCGTGTTCGCCAAGGAGGCTGCCACCGAGATCCTGATGATCTCTGAAGTGCAACAGCCTCTGTTCATCAAGCACTACGACACACCTGTGGAGCGTTTCCACCTGTTGCCACCGGGCATCTCCCAGGATCGCCGGGCGCCGGCCAATGCGGCCGAGATCCGCGCAGCGTTTCGCCAGGAGTTCGCGCTGGACGATGACGACCTGTTGCTGGTGCAGATTGGCTCGGGGTTCAAGACCAAAGGCGTCGATCGTAGCCTCAAAGCCCTGGCCGCATTGCCTTCGAGCCTGCGCAAGCGCACCCGGCTGATGGTCATCGGCCAGGACGACCCGAAGGTGTTCCAGTTGCAGAGCGCCACGCTCGGCCTGGGTGACCAGGTGCAGTTCCTCAAGGGGCGCAGCGACATCCCGCGCTTCCTGCTCGGCGCCGACCTGCTGATCCACCCGGCCTACAACGAAAATACCGGCACCGTGCTGCTCGAAGCGCTGGTCGCCGGTTTGCCGGTGCTGGTATCCAAGGTCTGTGGCTATGCCCATTACATCGCCGAGGCCGACAGCGGCCTGGTGCTCGACGAGCCGTTCGAGCAAGAGCAGCTCAACGCCTATCTCCAGCGCATGCTCGAAGACCCCCAGGCCCGCGCCGATTGGGCGCGCAACGGCCTGGCCTTTGCCGACAGCGCCGATCTCTACAGCATGCCGCAGCACGCCGCCGATGTGATTCTCGGCCAGGAGCACGCATGAAGCTGATGCTGGCCGAACCGTTCAAGCGCCTGTGGGCCGGGCGCGATCCCTTCGATGCCGTCGAAGCCCTGCAGGGCGAGGTATACCGCGAGCTCGAAGGGCGCCGAACCTTGCGCACCGAGGTCGAGGGCGAGGGCTATTTCGTCAAGATCCACCGCGGCATCGGCTGGGGCGAGATTTTCAAGAACCTGTTCAGCGCCAAGCTGCCGGTACTCGGTGCCGGCCAGGAATGGCTGGCGATCCAGCGCTTGCAGGAGGTCGGCGTGCCGACCATGACCGCCGTCGCCTATGGCGAACGTGGCAGCAACCCGGCCACCCAGCATTCGTTCATCGTCACCGAGGAGCTGGCCCCCACCGTCAGCCTGGAAGACTTCAGCATCGACTGGCTCAGGCAGCCCCCCGAGCCGCGTCTCAAGCGTGCGCTGATCGATGAGGTGGCGAAGATGGTCGGCGGCATGCACCGTGCAGGCGTCAACCACCGTGATTGCTACATCTGCCATTTCCTGCTGCACACTGACCGGCCCGTGACGCCTGAAGACTTCAAACTGTCGGTGATCGACCTGCACCGCGCACAGACCCGTACGAAAATCACCCGTCGCTGGCGCGACAAGGACCTGGCCGCCTTGTATTTCTCGGCCCTGGACATCGGCCTGACGCGTCGCGACAAGCTGCGCTTCCTCAAGGGCTATTTCCAGCGCCCGCTGCGCCAGGTGCTCGCCGAGGAAGCCGCACTGCTCGCCTGGCTCGAACGCAAGGCGCAGAAACTCTACGATCGCAAGCAACGCTATGGGGATGCGCTCTGATGGCGGGTTGGACACTGGCGCCGGGCTACGAACACCTGGCGGCGGACTTCGGCAGTATCGACGCGGTGTTCGCCCTCGACGGCGAGCGCCTGACCCGTGACCCGCTCAGCGAGGTCATCCGCATCGAGCGCGACGGGGTCAACTACTACGTCAAACGCTACACCGGTGCCGGCAAGCACATGCGTCGCTTCCTCGGACGGCCACGGATCAAGGCTGAATGGCAGAACCTCAAGCAGTTCGCCAAGTGGGGCATTCCTACCGCCGAAGTGGTGGCCTGGGGGCTGGAGCGCAAGGGGCTGTCGTTCGGTCGCGGGGCGATGATCACCCGCGAGCTGCCGCGCACCGAAGACCTTTCGGCGCTGGCCGAGCGCAACGATCCGCGCCTGGCTGATCGCACATGGGTCGAGCATGTCAGTCGTCAACTGGCTCGCCATACCCGGGTCATGCACGATCATCACTTCGCCCACAATGACCTGAAGTGGCGCAACCTGCTGGTGGATGATCAGGCGACGCTGTTCTTCATCGATTGCCCGACGGGCGATTTCTGGCGTGGCTTCATGCTCCGCCACCGGCTTATCAAGGATCTGGCGTGCCTGGACAAGGTCGCCAAATATCACCTCTCGGCCACCCAGCGCCTGCGCTTCTACCTGCAATATCGCGGGCACGCGCGGCTCAATGCCCGTGACAAGCGACGGATTCGCCAGGTGGTGAGCTTCTTCGAGGGAAGGGAATGACCGATTACCTGGCCAGCGCCGACCATGCGCTGCTGCAACGCCATGGCCTGAACGACTTCGAGGCGCTGTGGGCGCTGCAACTGGATGCCGTCGACGAACCCAACACCGGGCGCGGCGGCTGGAGCAGCGTGTTCCGCCTGGAGCTCGAGGGCAAGGGCTACTACCTCAAGCGCCAGAGCGACTACCTCACGCGTACCCTGCACCGGCCGTTCGGCGAGCCCACCTTCGCCCGCGAATTCCGCAATATCAGCCGCTACGAAAAGCTCAACATCCCGGCACTGCAGGCGGTGTTCTATGGCGAGCGCAAGCAGGGCGGCCAGCATCGGGCGATCCTGATGACCCGAGCGCTCGACGAGTGGAATGACCTGGAGAGCTTCCTCGGCCAATGGCCGCAACTGCCCGAGCCTCGACGCCAGGGTATTCTCGCGGCCTGTGGCGAGCTCGCGCGTACCCTGCACGGCGCCGGCCAGGTGCATGGTTGTTTCTATCCCAAGCATATTTTCCTGCGCGAACGCCGCGAAGGCTGGCAGGCCCAGCTGATCGACCTGGAAAAGACCCGGCCACTGCTGTTCGGCATGCGTGACCGCCTCAAGGACCTCGAGCCCTTGCTGCGTCGTGCCCGTGCCTGGAGCGAGGCGGATGTGCGCAGCCTGCTCGCCGCCTACCTGGCGCAGCCGGCCGACAGCGCGCTGGTCGGCACCTGGCTGCAACGCCTGACGCAACGCCGCCGTGAAAAAGAGGCCCGCTGATGCGCTTGTCTGAACTGAAGGATGCCGGGCGCAGCCCGAGCCTGCCCTTGAGCGTGACGCTCGAAGATGCTGCCGGCAGTGCCGAGCTGCAGTTGCTCAGCCTGCTGCGCGTACTGCCAGGGCAGCGCTATGTCGGTGCCGGTATCTGGCGCGGCACGCCGGTGCTGGCCAAACTGCTGGTCGGCAGCAGCGCCGCCCGCCATTTCCAGCGTGAGCTGGAGGGCGCGCGCTTGATGGCTGCGCAGGGGTTGACCACGCCCCGACTGCTGGCCGATGGCCTGAAGGATGGCGAGGGTGGCTGGCTGCTGTTCGAGTTCCTTGAAAACGCCGAAAACCTGGGCGACGCCTGGGCCAAGGTCGAGCATCTGCCGATGCTGGCGGACGAGCAGCATGGGGTGCTCGGCGAGGCGCTGACCGCAGTGGCGCAGATGCATGCCAAAGGGCTGTGGCAGGAAGACCTGCACTTGGACAACCTGCTGCGCCACGAGGGCCACCTCTACCTGATCGATGGTGCCGGCATCAAGGCTGAAACGCCGGGCCAGCAACTGTCGCGCCAGCGCGTGCTGGAAAACCTCGGGGTATTGTTCGCCCAGTTGCCCAAGCGCCTGGAACCCTTCATCGAAGAGGCGCTGGTGCATTACCTGCTGGCCAATGGCGAGCATGCGCTGCCGCTCGAAGCCCTGCAGAAGCAGGTCGACAAGGTGCGCAGTTGGCGCTTGAAAGACTACCTGGACAAAGCCGGGCGCGAGTGCACGCTGTTCAGCGTCGAGCGCAGCCTCTCAGGCTTGCGTGCGATTCGGCGCGAGGAGGTGTCTGCCCTGGTGCCGGTACTGGAGCAGGCCGATACGCTGATCGAGCAGGGCCACCTGTACAAGACCGGCGGTGCCGCCAGCGTGGCACGTATCGAGGCCGGTGGCCGCACGCTGGTGCTCAAGCGCTACAACATCAAGAACACCGCCCACTGGTTCAAGCGTTTCTGGCGCCCGAGTCGTGCCTGGCATTCCTGGATCGAAGGCCATCGCCTCGAGTTTCTCGACATCGCCACGCCGCGCCCGCTAGCGGTGCTCGAGCAACGGGTGATGGGGTTGCGCAGCACCGCCTACCTGGTGACCGAATACGCCGACGGTCCTGATCTCACGGCCTGTTTTGCGCCCTACGTCGAGAATGGCGAAGTGCCTGAAGAACAGGTTCAGGCGTTGGTCAAACTGATGCAGAGGCTGATTGCCGAACGCATCAGCCATGGTGACTTAAAGGGCCACAACCTGTTCTGGCAGAACGGCCAGTGGTCGCTGATCGACCTCGATGCCATGACCCAGCACGCCACTCAGCTCAGCTTCGCTCCTGCCTACGCACGTGACCGTGCGCGCTTGCTGCGCAACTGGCCAAGCAGCAGTGCCTTGCACCAGCGTCTCGATCAATTGCTGCCTCGGCTCACCGAGTAAGCCTGCGGCAGCGTCAGCCAGTCGCTGCTGCGACCGGCCTGGCGTACGCGAAGGCTCCATTGTCCGTCTTGCCAGCGCAAGATGGCGGAGGCGGGGCTTTCGCGGTTTTGCCCGGCAAGCATCAGCCGGTAGTGGTTCTTGAGCAGATGCGCGCGCAGCGGTAGGGCATGGCCACCGGCAAGCAGGTAAAGCCGTTGGTCGCTTTGGTACAACCCGTCGGCATCTTCGTGTTTTTCCCCCGCAGGCACTTCGGCGAGCCGACAGGTGTCGAACAATGCTTTCAGGTCTGGCAGGCCGTCGTACCACAGCACAGGGGAGTCGACGACCCATTCGCCGTCCTCGCGACGCTTGACCGGGACCTTGGTGTAAGCGTCCGGCTTGCGCGGATCGACCACTCGCCAGCGGTAACCGTCGAACGCGACCTGGTAACTCTGGCCGGCGCTGTCCTTGATGAAGTAGAAGGTCAATCCTGGATAGGGTGAGGGCTGTTCATAGATGCCCTCCTTGTGAATGCCGTCGACTCGGTAGCGAAGCTTGCTGGTATTGACCGCGCTGACCATGGCCGGGGGAAGTGACAGTGGCGGCGTCGGTGGCATGGCTCGAATTGCCCGGCGAAGCACCGTTGAACCGGAGACGCTGTTGATGCCGTCGCTGGCATAGCTGAAGGCATCGACCAGCGAGCGCAGCATGCCGATGCGGTCACCTTCGACGTACGCCTTGTGGGTATCGATTATCGAGATCGCGGCACGGGCGAACGACAGCACTGCCAGGGCACGAAGGGGCAGAACCAGGCTGAGCAGGTCGAGGATGACCCACAGCACATGCAGGCTGAGATCGCCCAGCAGCTCCAGTTTCGTATTGGTGGCCGCGTCCACCGCTGAGAGTGCTGCGTGGACCTCGGCCCGATAGCGTGCGTGCTGAAAGTCGCCGGTGATTTCCGGGCGCCTTACCCGTGAGCCCAACCCTCCCTTGGACAGCCAGCGCTCGACGTTATCCGGGTCGGCCAAGGGCATGCGTTCTTTGACATAGTCACGAAGGGCTGGCTTCTCGCGTAGCGTGCGCAGCATGTGCCGAGCGTTGCGATATTCACGCCAGGCGCGTCGATCCGGGGCATCCGGTGTATAGACCAGAAAGCGCTGCATGCCGGCGTTCTCGGGAGTGACGAGCATGACCCCCTGCACGGTGTGGCCGTCGATCAACAGTTGTTGCACGCTCAGGCGCGTTATTTTCAGTGCCTTGCGCTGCTCGCTGTCGGGATGGTCGAGCACGGTGCTGCTCCACAGATAGCCGCGTTCGAAAGGGTCTTCCAGGTAATGGCCGGCGTATCGCGCCTTGGCCGCCTCGGCGCGCATGCGCGCTCTGCTGATGGCGGCATAACTGTCGCGTCGCCACTTGGCCGTCGGTGACTCCAGCAGGTGCGTGCGCAGGTAGCGGCTGTAGCTCTCGCCAACGTCCAGGGCGCGAACCATCTGCTTGATCTGCGCCGGGGTGATCTCGGTCACGGGGCTGCCGTCCGTACGGTGCACTCGTGCTGTCAGCCAGTAGTCGACGTCAAGCCAACTGACGTTGAGCATGGCCAACTCATCCAGGCGATAGCTCTGCAATACCAACTCCACGGTGTCGCCGACCTGTGGGCGGCTGGCAGCGGGGATGTAGCCGGTAGTGAGGCCGGGATGGAAGACTGGCCCTCTCTGGCGTGCCATCGTCACGCTGACATGCAGATCAAGCGGGTCGGCATCGAATTGATACTGCTGGCGCATGGCTGTACGCAGTTGTTTACAGGTCCAGGCGCTCAGGCCTTCGCGGTCCAGGAACTGATCGTGATTGAGAATCCCTGGCGCGGCAGCCTTGTCGATGGCGATCACCAGCTCTTGCATGGTTTGCATGATATGGATCAGGCCTTGTGTCGACGCGTTCTTGAGCCAGGCGGGGCTGTTTCTCTCCAGCAGTAGGGCATAGCGTGTCCGCAGGGCCGACCTGCTGTCGGCCAGCGGCAGCAGGTCGGCGGCCGTTTCCAGCTGGTTGGTCAGGGTTGGCCAGTCGAGTGGCGATGTCTGGGCAGCGTTTTCCCAGACCTGGGTCAGACGTGCATGTTGGCTATCTATCAGGGCCTGTACCTGCAGCTGCAACGGATCATCGTTGAACCATTCGTAGCGCAGGCGTTCGGCATTGCGCGCAAGCTCCCGCTGTTCATCGCCGGCCATCAACTGCAACAGCGGCCTGCTCTGCTGCAGGTCGTCCATGCGCTCGCACAGCTCGGTGTGCAGTTCTGCCAGGTCGTCGAACGCCTCGATGCCATGGGACAGACTGCACAGCAAGGCGTAGTCGCTGGACTCGGCAGGGTCGGGCATGCTGCCCTCGGGGCCGCCTTCGACAATGACGAAGGCGCCGGGCAGGTACTCGCGCCAATGAGGGGTGCCGATGTCCAGCAGTGGGCGGTAGATTTGTGGGCGCTCGGCAGGAGGCAGGTGCTGGCGTTGCCCGGGCAGCGGCATTTCTATGCTGGTTTTGAGCAGTTCGGCGTGGTTCGAACCGAGGGTGTGATCATCGACGCGCAGGGTGATCTGTGCGAGCAATTGCGCGCGTAGCAAGCTGACCAGTCGTGCTTTACGACTTTCGCCGGTGACGCCGGTGTCGAGCCAATACTCGGCGAGGTCTGCGAAATACCGCTGGCGTGCCTTGAGCCAGGGCTGCGAGGTCTCAGGCCGGGGCGGCGACGCAAGCAGGTCGCTCAGCTGTTGATCGAAGGCTTGGAAATGTTGCAGGCTCATTGGCTGCGCTCCGTAGTGATGGAGCGGCCAGCTTGGCGTGCCAGGCCTCGGTGGGCGCGTTAGCCAATTACCTCATCGTCTCGACAGGCCGCGCACTCCAAGTAGCGCCGGTATCCCCAGCCCCGCCCAGGACAGCACATCCCAGGCGCCATCCCCGAGCAGAGCCGCGAACAGCCCCGCAGCGCTCAGGAGGGCGATGGCGGTTGGCCAGGCGAAGATCCGGCGAGTGCTTTGCGAGCGGTGGCTCATGTCCGCACCTCGCGGGGCTTGCGCTGCTTGCCCCACCACAGGTACAGGCCACTGAGCAGGACGACGATGGTCAGCACATCCAGTACCGCCCAGAGGATCTGCATTGGCCGTCCGCCATAGTCGCCGAAGTGCAGCGGCTGTGACAGGCCCATGGCGTCCATGTACCAGGGGCGATCGCCAATGGCGGTGACTTCCAGGGTACGGGCATCGATCAGTACCGGCGTCAGCAAGTGCGAGGTCAGGTGTGTCGCGCCTTTCATGAACACCGCGTAGTGGTGTTCGCTGGAAAAGCGTGTGCCGGGAAATGCGATGAAGTCTGCACGCATGCCGGGCGCGGCCTGTTCGGCGATCTGCAGCAACTGCGTGGCAGGCGCGCGTTCGGTGAGTGGCGGGGCATCGCGATAGGGCGCAACCATCGCCGCCAGGCTGTCATTGCGCCAGGCCGCGATGACCAGGTCGGACAGCGCGCTGATCACCCCGGTGACACCGACCACCAGCGCCCAGGTCAGGGTGACAACGCCGATCAGGTTGTGCAGGTCGAGCCAGCGCAGGCGTCGCGATTTATCGGTGCGGACCGTGGCGAACTGCAGGCGGCGCATGAACGGAGCGTAGAGCACCGTGCCCGAGACGATGGCAACGACGAACAGCACGCCCATGGCGGCCAGCAGGAGTTTGCCGGGAAGGCCGGCGAACATGTCCACGTGCAGGCGCAGGATGGTCATCATCAAGCCGCCATTGGCTGCAGGCATGGCCACCGCCTCGCCGGTGCGGGCGTCGAGCATGAAGGTGTGCGAGGCGTTGGGTTCGGTGCCAGCGGTGGCTGCGGTGATCGCCACCACGCCGTTGCGCTCGTCATCCTCGAAACCGAAATACTGCATGACCTCGCCGGGGCGGTGTTGCTCGGCCTTGATTACCAGTTGCTGCAGGTCCAGATGCGGCGTGTCGGCAGGCATCTCGCGCAGTTCCGGGGCGTCACCGAGCAGGTGTTCGAGTTCGTGGTGGAAGATCAGCGGCAGGCCGGTTAGGGCGAGCAGCAGCAGGAACAGCGTGCAGATCAGGCTGGTCCAGGTGTGGATCGCCGACCAACGGCGGATGGTTTGGCTTTTCATCAGGGTTGCAGCCTTTGCAGCTTGTGCTGTTTTTCAGGACGCAATCGCGGGGCAAGCCCGCTCCCACAGGATTGTGGTGTACCTGTAGGAGCGGGCTTGCCCCGCGATGCATCACTCAGAACTTGTAGTTGGCGCTGACCACAACGCTACGCTGGTCGCCGTAGTAGCAGTAGTACGAATCGCAGGTCGAAATGTAGTCCTTGTTCAGCAGGTTGGTGGCATTGACCGCCACCGAGGCGCCCTTGAGGCTGTTGTCCAGGCGGCCCAGGTCGTAGTGCACCGAAGCGTCGAACACGGTGTAGGCCTTGGCCTTGCCGAGGTAGGTGTTGCCCTGGTCGCCGTAGGTGTTGCCGGTGTAGCGCGCACCGCCGCCGATGCCGAAGCCGTCGAGCACACCGCTGTGCCAGGTGTAGTCGGCCCACAGCGAGGCTTGCTGGTTGGGCATCAGTTGCAGGCGGTTGCCCTTGAACTGGCCGTCCTGTACTTCCGATTTGGCCAGGGTGTAGGCAGCGATCACCTTCAGGTTCTCGGTGACATCTGAGACTGCCTCGAGCTCCAGACCACGTACCTTCACTTCGCCGGTCTGGCTGGTGATCGATACGCCACCCACGTTGTTGGTGACCGAGACGTTTTTCTGGGTGAGGTCATACACAGCAGCCGTCAGCAGGGTATTCGAGCCCGGCGGCTGGTACTTGACGCCCAGCTCCCATTGCTGGCCTTCGGTAGGTTTGAACGAGTCGGTGGGCGACGCACTGGCATTACTGGAGGGTTGGAACGATTCTGCGTAGGAAAGGTAGGGCACAAAGCCCGAGTCGAAGACGTAGCTGATCGCCGCGTTACCGCTGAATTTCTTGTCGCGCTGGGTGTTGGTGGCATCGTTCTTGTTGAAGAACTTGGTACCGGTGTGCACCCAGTCTTCACGGCCACCCAAGGTCAGGCGCCAGTTGCCAAGCGCCATCTGGTCCTGAACATACAGGCCGGTCTGTCGGGTTTTCTGGTTGTAGTCGTAGAACGCCGTGGAGCGATCCGGGCGAGTGATCGGCAGCCCGTAGACCGGGTTGAGGACGTTGCTGTCTGGCACGTTGAAGCCAAAGATCGACAGGTAGTTGCTGTTCATACGCTGGTGATCCAGGCCGATCAGCAGCGTATGGGTGATGTCCCCCGTGGCGAAGTCGCCCTGGAAGTTGTTGTCCACCGCGAACTGGCTGATGTCTTCATCGGTGTTGGTGGACATGCGGCTGACGGTGCCATCGTCCTTCACCGGGCCTCCGGGTTGATAGTAGCTACCGGGAGTGATGGTCTGGAACGCCAGGTCGACTTGGTGTAACGCAGATTCTGGCGGAACTGCCAGACGTCGTTGAAGCGATGCTCGAAGGCATAGCCCAGCGCGTAATAGGTGCGATCGTAGAACTCGTAGTCCGGGTCTCCGAGGTTCTTGTGGTGCGAGATCTTGCCAAACGGCATGTCGATCTTGGTGCCTTGTATCGGCCGGAACTGGCTGGTGGCACCGGTATCGTCACGGGTGAACTGGCTGAGGAAGGTCAGCGAGGTGTCCTCGTCGATGTTCCAGGTCAGGCTCGGAGCGATGTTGTAGCGCTTGTCGTCGATATGGTCGATCTGCGTGCCGCCATCGCGGATCACACCGCTGACGCCGTAGAGAAACCGGCCTTCATCGTCGATCTTGCCGGTGCTGGCAAAGTTGATCTGACGGTGGTTGTCGCTGCCGTACTGCACCTCGATCTCATGTGCGGCTTCGGCTTGCGGGCGGCGGCTGACGATATCCAGCAAACCACCGGGTGGGGTCTGGCCATAGATTGATGACGCCGGGCCGCGCAGCAGGGCCAGGCGGTCGAGGTTCCAGGTTTCCGGTTTTGGGTTGGCGTAGACGCCGCGTGGCAGTGGCAGGCCGTCGAGGAACTGGGTCGGCTCGAAGCCCCGCACGCGCATCCAGTCGTAGCGAGTATCGCTGCCGAAGCTGGCGGAAACGATACCTGGCATGTACTTCACCGCGTCATCGAGGCTGTGCACGCCGCGGTCGCTCATCTGCTGGCGGGTGGCAACCGAGATCGAGCGCGGGGCCTCGACCAGTGCGGTGTCGGTCTTGGTGCCGGCAGCGGTGCGCTTGGCCAGGTAGCCATCGACCGGGCCCCAGGCGCTTTCGCTGTCGCTGGAGGCGTTCACGCTGGTTTCCGGTAGCGCCAGGCTGCCTTCCGGCACGGCGACCAGGCTGTAGCTGCCTGCGCTGCCCTGCTGCAGTTGCAGGCCGGTGCCGCGCAGGGCGGCCTGCAGGGCGCCGATGCCATTGAAGGTGCCACGAACCGGTGCCGAGGTACGTCCGCTGGCCAGGCTCGGATCCAGGGCCAGGGCGATGCCGGCCTCGCTGGCGATCCGGTTCAGGGTGCCGGCCAGCGGCGCGCTGGGCAGGTCGTAGGCCCGCACGCTGGACTGCTCGGCAGCCAGCAGCATGGGGCTGACCAGAGGGGTGGCAAGGCCGATGGCCAGGGCCATCAGGCTGGGACGCAGGTAAGACTCGACAGCACGGGACATGCAGTGGCTCCTAGACGGATAAGTGCTAACTGCTTCCTTGCCGAGCGAGATTTGGAAAGTGACAGGGGGGTGGAGATTTTTTTGTCTGGGGTTATTGCAGGGATGTTCCGGCCCTATCGCGGGGCAAGCCCGCTCCTCCTACAGGTGCACCACCGATGTGAGGAACGATAGGGCCGGTACTGATTCACCGCGGCCCGACGGTCACCCACCAGGGCGTCCGCCGTTCGATCTTCACCGGCAAGGCCGGCACCAGCGAAGCCAGCGCCAGGTCGGTATCCGTCAGCGGGAAGCTGCCGGTCACGCGCAGGTTGGCGACCTCATCCGACACCCCCAAGTGCCCGCTGCGATAACGACCGAGTTCGGCGACCAGGTCCGCCAGGCGCACGTTGTCGACCACCAGCATGCCCCGGGTCCAGGCGTCGGCACCGGCGCTGACCGGGCCGATCAGGCCGAGGCCGTTGCTGTGCATCAAGACTTGCTGGCCCTCGTTCAGCACTTCTTCGTTGCCCGTGTTGCTCGGTTGCGCAGCTACCTGGGCCTGCAGCACTTCAAGGCGTGTGCCGGCAGTTTCGCGTTTGACCAGGAAGCGCGTGCCCAGCGGACGCAGCCGCCCATCGTCGGTGCGCACCCACAACGGGCGAGGGTCGTCGTGGCCGGTTTCAATGGAGATCTCCCCCTGGTGCAGCACGATCACCCGTTGTTCGCCCTCGTAGTCGATATCGACCGCGGTGTGGGTGGCCAGGCTCAGCAGTGTGCCGTCCTCCAGGCGCAGGGTACGCAGCTCTCCGGTCCCGGTGCGTTGATCAGCCAGCCAGTAGCTGGGTGCCAGCGAAGGGGCGCCGATCCAGGCCAGCAGGCCACCGAGCACGAGCATCCCGGCCAGCCCGCCACCGAGCTTGCCAACCCGCTGGCGCAGGCCGGCGCGTGACTGCAGCAGGGCGTGGCGGGCAGGGCCTGCAGCCGCGCCCACGCGTTGGTCGAGCATGCCAAGCTGGAACCAGGCGCGCGCATGTTCCTCGCTGGCGGCGTGCCAGCGCGTGAATTCGTGGCGCTCATCGGCGGTGCCGTCGCCGCCCTCCAGGCAGAGTTTCCAGGCAATGGCGGCTTCCAGGACCTTGGCCGAGACCGGCGTATTGCTCAAGTCGGCTCCCCGTACAACGCCACGTAGCACTGGCGCATGCCTTGGGCAATGTACTGGCGTACTCGCGACACCGACACACCCAGGCGTTCGGCGATCTCGGCATGGCCCATGCCGTCCAAACGGTTGTACAGGAACGCGGTGCGTGCCTTGCTCGACAGTTTGCCCAGCTGGCGGTCGATGGCCTTGAGGTCCTCGAGGATCAGGTGCTGGGTTTCTGGCGAAGGCTGCTCTGCTTCAGGCAGCAACGCCAGCTCGGCAAGGTAGGCCTGCTCCAGGGCGGCGCGGCGGAAATGGTCGAACAGCAGCCCCTTGGCCACGGCGACAAGAAACGCGCGGGGTTCGCGAGGCGCGATCAACTGTTCGCGGCCAAGCAGGCGCACGAAAGTGTCCTGGCTGAGGTCTTCGGCGCGCTGGCGGCAAGCCGTGCTGCGCTGCAGCCAGGCCAGCAGCCAGCTGCGGTGGTCGCGGTACAGGCTGCCGACCAGCTCGGCATGTGGGCTGTGCGCAGAGGACAAGGGCGTTCCCCGGGGAAGAATGCGTTATATAACGATAATGATTCGCGATTGTGGCAGAGGAAGGCGGGGGGATGCAATTGACGCTGGTCAGAATGACTGTGGGCGCGGGTTTATCCGCGAAACGGCCAGCGCCTGCCTACAGGCCATGGCTGTGCACGGCGCGCCGCCGCCACTGCCTCAGCCGCTGTTCCAGTTGCAGCGGACTGTCCAGTTGCTGGCGTCGTGCCTGGCTGAACAGGATCAAGGCCAGCTCTGCGGTGACCTGGGCGTCGGCGCTGGCATGATGGCGCGCCTGTACCTCAAGGCCGAAGCGTGCCACCCAGTCGTCCAGGCCTGCCTCACGTAGCACGGTGTCGGGGTTGAGCATCGGTGCCAGTTCCGCCACATCGATGAAGACATGTTGCAGGCGATAGCCGAGGGTTTCCTTCAAGGCGCGCCCGAGCATGCCCTGGTCGAACGGCGCGTGAAAGGCCAGTACCGGGCTGTCACCGATGAACTCCAGCAAGTCCACCAGCGCTTCGGCCGGGTCGCTGCCTGCCGCCAGTGCGCTGGGCCCCAGACCGTGGATCAGCACGCTGGCGTTGGTCTTCTGTTCGGGACGGTGCAGGGTGCGTTCGAACTGGCGGCCCAGGTCGATACCGCCGTCCTCGATGGCCACGGCACCAATCGACAGCACCTGGTCACGGTTGAGGTTCAGACCGCTGGTTTCGAGGTCCAGTACTACCCAGCGCTGCTCGCGCAGAGGCTGCACGCCGTACGCTGCCGGGCCTGGCAGCGCGGCCAGGCGCTGGCGCAATTCATCGTCGAGCGTCGGTGCGCTGGAGCGTAGCCAGGCGAACAGCTTCATAGCTGGTACCGCTGCGCCAGGCTGCTTTGCAGGCGCTGGGCCTGGCGCAGCGATTCACGCAGGATGCGCCGGTCCAGATGGTTGAGGCTGTCCGGGTCGACGCGGTTGGAGTAGGCCAGGTTATCGCGACTCTGGCGCTGGTGCTGTTGCATGCGGGTCTGCTGGATGAAGTGATAGGCCTCTTCGAAGGCGGCGCCATCGAGGGCATCGATGACGCCCTTGGCCACCAGCTGGCGCAACCGTTCCAGTGTGTTGTTGGCACCGATGCCGTTGGCCAGGGCGAGCAGGCGGGCGCCATCGACGAAGGGTGTCAGGCCCTGGACTTTGAGGTCGAGGGTGGCGGCCTTGTCGTTGCCCTGACGGGTCAGCACGAACTCGCGCAGGCGCCCGACCGGCGGGCGCTGGCGCAGGGCGTTGTCAGCCATCATGCGCTGGAAGATACGGTTGTCGGCAACCTGGGCGAGGATGCCCTGACGAAGCACTTCGCAGCCTTGCTCATCGCCCCAGACCACGCGCAGGTCGAAGTAGATGCTCGAACCCAGCAGGTTTTCCGGGCTGGCTTCGCGGATGAAACCGGCAAAGCGCCGCGCCCATTCGGCACGCGACAGGCATAGCTCGGGGTTGCCGGCCATGACATTGCCCTTGCACAGGGTGAAGCCACACTGGGCGAGGTTGTGGTTGATGTATTGCGCCAGTGGCAGCAGGCGCGCGCGAATGGCGTCGGCTTCGGCGCTGTCGCGTGCCTCGAAGAGAATGCCATTGTCCTGGTCGGTGTGCAGGGTCTGCTCGCGGCGTCCCTCGCTGCCGAAGCACAGCCAACTGAACGCCACGCCGGGGTCGCCGCGTTCGGCCAGCGCCAGCTCGATCACCCGGCAGACGGTATGGTCGTTGAGCAGGGTGATGATCTGGGTGATCTGCGTCGAGGAAGCACCATGGGCGAGCATGCGCTCGACCAGCTGGCCGATCTCGCCGCGCAATGCCACCAGCACTTCCAGGCGCGGCGCGTGGCGGATGGTGCGGGCCAGATGCACCAGGTCGACCCGCTGCAGGGAGAACAGGTCGCGCTCGGACACCACCCCACAAAGGCGACCGTTGTCCACCAGGCAGACATGCGCGATATGCCGTTCGGTCATCGCCATGGCGGCATCGAAGGCGCTGGCCTGGGGGCTTAGGTAGAAAGGTGCGACGGTCATGTGCCGGTCGATCGGTGCGCTGAGCTCGGCGCTGGCGTCGGCGACCACCTGGCGCAGGTCGCGCAGGGTAAAGATCCCGATGGGGAAGCGCTGCTCATCGACGATGGCAATGCTCCCCACCTGTTGTTCGTGCATCGACCGTACCGCGTCGCGCAGCGGCGTGTCGGGCGTGCACACCACCGGATGACGCATGGCCAGCTCGCCCAGCGGTGTATTGAGCGAATACTGCGTGCCGAGGGTTTCCACGGCGCGCTGGCGCACCTGCTGGTTGACCTGGTCGAGCAGGCTGCTGACGCCACGCAGGGCGAAGTCGCGAAATACGCCGGACAACGAGAACACGCGGATGAACGCCGCCTTGTTCAGTTGCAGGCAGAAGGTGTCTTCGCCGGCCAGGTGTTCGGTGCGCGTGGCCCGTTCGCCGAGCAGTGCGGCCAGGGGGAAGCATTCGCCGCTGGCGATCTCGAAGGTGGTTTCCACACCGGGGCCGGTGACATGCTGGCGTTCGCCCACCACCCGGCCCTGCTTGACGATGTAGAAGTGTTCCACGGGCCCGTCGGCGGGCTTGATGATGCTTTCGCCGCTGGCATAGAAGCGCAGTTGGCACTGCTCCACCAGATAGGCGAGGTGGCCCTGTTCCATCTGATTGAACGGCGGGAAGCGCTGCAGAAACTGCAGCGTACCTTGGATGTTCTGCAGCACCGCTGTCCTGCCGGCCTGGGTGTAGGCGTCCTTTTTGCTCATGAAGCTGACCGTATCGCTATGCCGAACTATATATATCTATCTATAGGTATCGGCTTTGTTGTTTTCGGCCTCCATGGTCGGCTGGCTGCCCGTGGATGCCCATTGGACGTAAGTCTATCGGTGAGAGTCGCTGTCAAGGATCCGACGAAAGGTGGGTAGGCTACGCCGGTTTTCGCGGTCCTAAACCTAGCACGAGATTTTTTTGACGAGATGGCCATGGCTGAGCATGACGAAATACTGAGTGACGCCGAGCGCGAGGCGTTGGCCGTGGTGAGCGCGCCAGTGGCGCCCAGGCCGGTGGTGCTGGTGGTGGACGACAACCCGGTGAACAGCGAGGCCCTGAGCCTGTACCTGAAAAGCCGTGGCATCGACTGCATGATGGCCGATGGTGCGCAGGAGGCGATGTTCAAGCTGCACTACGAACCGCGCATCGCGCTGATGATCACCGATCTGCGCATGGAGCCCAAGGATGGCCTGGAGCTGATTCGGCAGATTCGCGAGTCGGAGCGGGCGGCGTTGTCGATCATCGTGGTGTCGGGTGACACCGATGTGAAGGAGGCGGTGGACGTGATGCACCTGGGGGTGGTGGATTTTCTGCTTAAACCGGTGGATCTGGGGAAATTGCTGGGGCTGGTGAAAAGAGAATTGAAGATCGAGTAATGCAGGACTAGGGCTGCTTCGCAGCCCAATCGCGGCACAAGGCCGCTCCCACAGGTACGGCGCAAGCTTCGAACCGTGCACTGTACCTGTGGGAGCGGCCTTGTGCCGCGATTGGGCCGCAAAGCGACCCCCGTCGTAGATCTAACTTACAGCCCGTTACGCGCCTTGAACTCGCGACGGCGGCGATGCAGTACCGGCTCGGTATAGCCGTTCGGCTGCTTCGCACCTTCGACGACCAGCTCGACCGCGGCCTGGAACGCGATGTTGTCATCGATGTTCGGCGCCATCGGGCGGTACTGGGCGTCGCCGGCGTTCTGCTTGTCGACCACCGCTGCCATGCGCTTGAGGCTTTCCAGCACCTGCTCCTGGGTGACGATGCCATGACGCAGCCAGTTGGCCAGCAACTGGGCGGAAATGCGCAGGGTGGCGCGGTCTTCCATCAGCCCGACGTTATTGATGTCCGGCACCTTCGAGCAGCCCACACCGTGGTCGATCCAGCGTACGACGTAGCCGAGGATGCCCTGGGCGTTGTTGTCCAGCTCGTTGCGGATCTCGTCGGCAGACCAGTGGGTGTTGGTCGCCAGCGGAATGGTCAGGATGTCGTCCACCGAGGCCGGGGTACGCGAGGCCAGCTCGCGCTGGCGCGCCTGGACGTCGACCTTGTGGTAGTGCAGCGCGTGCAGGGTCGCGGCGGTTGGCGAAGGGACCCAGGCGGTGTTGGCGCCGGACAGCGGGTGGGCGATCTTCTGTTCGAGCATCGCCGCCATCAGGTCAGGCATGGCCCACATGCCCTTGCCGATCTGGGCACGGCCTTGCAGTCCAGTCGCCAGGCCGATGTCGACGTTGTTGTTCTCGTACGCGCCGATCCATTTCTCGCTCTTCATGGCGCCCTTGCGCACCATGGCGCCGGCTTCCATCGAGGTGTGGATCTCATCGCCAGTGCGGTCGAGGAAACCGGTGTTGATGAACACCACGCGGTCGGCTGCCGACTTGATGCAGGCCTTGAGGTTGACCGTGGTGCGGCGCTCCTCGTCCATGATGCCCACTTTGACGGTGTTGCGCGGCATGCCCAGCAGGTCTTCGACGCGGCTGAAGATCTCGGCGGCGAACGCCACTTCCTCAGGGCCGTGCATCTTCGGCTTGACGATGTACACGCTGCCGCTACGGGTGTTCTTGCGGCTGGTGTTGCCGTTGAGGTTGTGCAGCGCGATCAGGTTGGTGAACAGGGCGTCCTGGATACCTTCGGGAATTTCGTTGCCCTGGGCATCGAGGATCGCCGGGTTGGTCATCAGGTGACCGACGTTACGCACGAACAGAAGCGAACGACCGTGCAGGGTGACGCTGCCGCCATTGGGCGCTGCGTACTCGCGGTCGGGGTTCATGGTGCGGGTGAAGGTCTTGCCACCCTTGGTCACGCTTTCGGCCAGGTCGCCCTTCATCAGGCCCAGCCAGTTGCGGTAGACGACGACCTTGTCGTCGGCATCGACGGCGGCGACAGAGTCTTCGCAGTCCATGATGGTGGTCAGTGCCGATTCCATCAGGATGTCTTTCACGCCGGCGGCGTCGGTGCTGCCGACCGGGGTGCTGGCGTCGATCTGGATCTCGAAGTGCAGGCCGTTGTGCTTGAGCAGCACGGCCGTCGGCGCTGCGGCGTCGCCATGGAAACCGATCAGCTGGGCGTCGTCGCGCAGGCCGCTGTTGCTGCCGCCCTTGAGGGCGACGACCAGCTTGCCGGCGTCGATGCGATAGCCGGTGGAATCGACGTGTGAGCCGGCAGCCAGGGGCGCGGCCTCATCGAGGAAGGCGCGGGCGAAGGCGATGACTTTGTCGCCGCGTACCTTGTTGTAGCCCTGGCCTTTTTCGGCGCCGCCTTCTTCGCTGATAGCGTCGGTGCCATACAGTGCGTCATACAGCGAACCCCAGCGGGCGTTGGCGGCGTTCAGGGCGAAGCGCGCGTTCATCACCGGCACCACCAGCTGCGGGCCGGCCATATGGGCGATTTCTTCGTCGACGTTTTGCGTGGTGGCCTGGAAATCGTCGGCTTGTGGCAGCAGGTAGCCGATTTCCTGGAGGAATGCTTTGTAGGTCGCGGCGTCGTGGGCCTGACCCTGGCGTGCCTGGTGCCAGGCATCGATCTTGGCTTGCAGCTCGTCACGCTTGGCGAGCAGGGCTTTGTTCTTTGGAGCGAGGTCGTTGATGATCTTCTCTGCACCGGCCCAGAACTGCTCGGCGACGATGCCGGTCCCCGCAATGGCTTCGTCGTTGACGAAGTCGTACAGGACCTTGGCGACCTGAAGGCCACCGACTTGAACGTATCCAGTCATTGCTTGCCTCACTCTGCTCAGCTATTTCGCTCTTCTGTATTAAGCCTGTAGCGCTTCTCTAAACACGCGGCCAGTACATGCCCTCGTCATGCAGCCCGAGCGCGGCTGGGTGCAGCCTGCCAGACAGGCTGGCGGGCGATTCGCGTATTTTCACAGGCGCCTTGGCAGACATCCAAACGACGTTTTGTAGTCCGCGCTGGCGCATACTACATGATGCAGTAGGCGAGTGAACATCAGACTAAAAGCGTCGTTGTGCGACCCGTTGGTCGCATGGGGTCACGCTGGGAGACGGTATGTTCGCAAAAAACCTGTGGATTGTTCCAGATAAATCTCTAAACGGTACACGATTTGTTGCTCGGTCTGCCCTGCGGCAGGTTGCCGCGCCTTGCCTATACTGATTCGATGCCCTTGTAAGAGCAGGTAGAGGAGTGGCCCGTGGATCATCTTGTACTCACCGTGATCGCCCCTGACAAGGCCGGACAGGTCGACCGCATCGCCCAGTGCATCTCAGATCACAGCGGTAACTGGCTGGAAAGCCGCATGTCGCGCATGGCCGGGCAGTTCGCCGGTATCCTGCGGGTGGCGGTGCCGGCGGAAAACTACGACGAGCTGGTCGAGTCACTGCAGAAGCTGGGCGACCATGGGATCCGCGTGCTGATTGCCGAGAGCGGCATCGAACCGTCCTGCACCTGGAAACCGATCGCGATGGAGCTGGTGGGCAATGACCGCCCCGGGATCGTTCGCGATATCACCCGGTTGCTGGCGGAGCAGGGGGTCAACCTCGAGCGCTTGAGCACCGAAGTGCGCCCGGCACCGATGAGCAGCGAGCCACTGTTCCACGCCGATGCCTTGCTGGCATTGCCGCTGACCTTGTCGCTGAATGACCTGCAGCAGAAGCTCGAAAGCCTCGCCGATGACCTGATGGTGGAGTTGAAGCTCAGGCCGGAGGAATAGCGGGTTATCCCGATTTAACGGGGAAGCCCCTGTGGATAACCTGAGGGTACTCCAGGCCAGCCCCGATAGATCGCGGGCTGCAGCGGATTGTGCAAAAAACGTTCATATTTCAGGGGCTTGTGCACAAAGCGCGGGGATCAGGGTGTGGATAACCTCTGGAGACCTTGCTGCAGGCCACGTGATCCGTGGCCTGCATGGGTTTGATCGTTTTTTGATCAGGCGCGTTTGCGCAGGCTCAACCAGGCGTCGACGCTGTAGATCGCCAGGCCAGCCCAGATGAACATGAAGGCGATCAGGGTACTCGAGGACAGGTGCTCGTCGAACAGCAGCACCGCCTGCAACAGCACCAGGGTCGGCGCCAGGTATTGCAGGAAGCCCAGGGTGGTGTAGGGCAGGTGGCGCGCGGCGGCGTTGAAGCACACCAGCGGCACCAGCGTGACCGGCCCCGCAGCCATCAACCACAACGCTTCGCTGCTGCTGAAGAACGCGAGGTTGGCGCTGTTGGCTTGCGGGTGCAGTAGCAGCCAGCCCAGTGCCAACGGCACCAGCATCCAGGTCTCCACCACCAACCCCGGTAGCGCCGCCACCGGCGCCTGCTTGCGGATCAGGCCATAGAAACCGAACGACAGCGCCAGCCCCAGCGACACCCAGGGCAGACCACCGACCTGCCACACCTGTTGCGCCACCCCCGCTGCGGCCAACCCGACCGCCAGCCATTGCAGGCGGCGCAGGCGTTCGCCCAGCAGGAGCATGCCCAGCAGCACGTTGACCAGTGGGTTGATGTAGTAGCCCAGGCTTGCCTCGAGCATGCGCCCGTTGTTCACGGCCCACACGTAGGTCAGCCAGTTGCCTGCGATCAGTGCGCCGCTCAGGGCCAGGATCGCCAGGCGCCGCGGGTTGTCGCGCAGCTCGCGCCACCAGCCTGGGTGTTTCCATACCAGCAGCAGGAGCGAACCGAACAGTGCCGACCACAGTACCCGGTGGACGATGATCTCCACCGCCGGGACGCTCTGGATGGCTTTGAAGTAGAGGGGGAACAGCCCCCAGATGATGTAGGCGCTGAGGCCCAGGATGTACCCGCGCTGCGGGTTTGCGGCGTGCATGCAGATTCCTTGCTTTGGCAGCTGATATCGCGGCGCCTATTGTAGACAGCTGGCGCCTTGCAACTAGAACAATTTGAGTGGCGCTTCATCCAGCGCCGCCATCTGCTCGCGCAGGGCCAGGATCTGGTCGCCCCAGTAGCGCGGCTGGCCGAACCAGGGGAAGCTGCGCGGGAACGCGGGGTCGTCCCAGCGCCGTGCCAGCCAGGCGCTGTGATGCAGCTGGCGCAGGGCGCGCAGCGGCTCGATCAGCGCCAGTTGGCGCGGGTCGAAATCGTGGAACTCGTTGTATCCGTCGATCAGTTCGGCCAACTGCGTCAGGCGCTCTTCGCGGCTGCCGGCCAGCATCATCCACAGGTCCTGCACTGCCGGCCCCATGCGGCAGTCGTCGAGATCGACGACGTGGTAGACGTCGTCGCGGTGCATCAGGTTGCCAGCGTGACAGTCGCCATGCAGGCGGATCGCCTCGAAGGGCGTGCGTTGGTAGATATCCTCGACCCGCTTGAGCAGGTCGCGGGCCACGGATTCGAACGCCGGCAGCAACTCGCGCGGGACGAAATCGCCGTCGAGCAGGGTCTTGAGCGAGGCATGGCCAAAGTTGTCCACAGCCAGTGTTTCGCGATGCTCGAAGGGGCGCGTGGCGCCGACGGCATGCAGGCGTCCGAGCAATTGCCCCAGGCGATACAACTGATCGAGGTTGCCAGGTTCGGGCGCATGGCCGCCGCGGCGCGGGAACAAGGTGAAGCGAAAGCCCTGGTGCTCGAACAGGCTGCGACCTTCATGCTGAAGCGGGGCGACAACCGGCACCTCGTGCTCGGCCAGTTCGAAGCTGAAGCTGTGCTCCTCGAGGATGGCTGCATCGCTCCAGCGCCCGGGGCGGTAGAACTTGGCGATCAGCGGTTGTTCACCTTCGATGTCCACCTGATAGACGCGGTTCTCATAACTGTTGAGCGCCAGCACCCGGGCATCGCTGAGAAAGCCCAGGCTTTCGACGGCGTCCAGGACCAGGTCGGGGGTGAGGGTATCGAAGGGATGGGACATGGGAGCTCCGGCAGGGGAATGCATGCGCGGCATGGTAACGCATTCCATGGCAGCTTCAGGTGCCAAAGCTCCCTGCATTCCTGTGGGAGCGGGCTCGTCCCGCGATCGGGCGCGAAGCGGCCGTAAACCAGCCACTACAATGCTCCAGGCCCATCACGTCGCCTGCCAGGTAGCCGCTTCGGGTGATCGCGGTGCGAGCCCGCTCCAACGCATTGCGCGCTACACCGGCACCCCCAGCAGCACGAACGAAGGATGAAACTGCGCTCGCACCTTGCTGCCTGCCGCGACTGCCTGCTGCTGCAGCCATTGCGGTTCGGCAAAGGCGCACAGCGTCTGCCCGTTCTCCAGCGCCAGCCGCATTTCACTGCTGCCGCCTTCATTGGCCAGTACTTCTTCTACCTGGGCGTGCAGGCAATTGCTCTCGGCGTCCGGCTGATCAGCGGCAGCCAGCACTTTCACCCATCCGGCCTTGAGCAGGGCCACCACCGTGCTTCCCAGGGCCAGCTCCAGCCGTTCGGTACTGTCCGGTGTGATCAGCGCATCGATTTCCAGCCCGCTGCCCAGTGCCAGGCTGACCCGGTCGTAACGCCCCTCCCGGCGCAGCCCGCTGATCTGCCCGCGCAACTGATTGCGAGCGCTGGTGCGCAGCATCAGGCGGCCGAGCAGGTCGAGGTCGCTGTGTTCTTCGGTGGATTCGAGGATTTCGCTCTGCAACGCCTGGATGCGCTGATACAGGCGCAAGACCCGCGCGCCCTCCGTCGACAGCTTGGCACCGCCACCACCACGTCCGCCGGCACTGCGCTCGACCAACGGCTGAGCGGCGAGGTTGTTGAGCTCGTCGATGGCATCCCAGGCGCTCTTGTAACTGATCCCGGCCGCCTTGGCGGCGCGGGTGATCGAGCCTTGTTCAGCGATGTGCTGCAGCAGGGCGATGCGCTGCGGGCGACGGAAGATGTGCTGGGCAAGCAGGGCGGGCAGGGACATTGGGCAGGTAACCGGCGGTGTGATGCGGCGAAAGTGCCTTCGAGACCGAGTCTAGTCAACCCTGCCCAGGCCTGGGCGTGCGTGCCAGGCAATACACATCGACCCGGCGCGCCCCGGCCTTGCGCAGCAGGCTCGCCAGCGCTCGGGCAGTGGCACCGGTGGTCAGCACGTCGTCGACCAGGGCCACATGGCGCCCGTCGAGCGTGGCGTGCGGTGCGACGGTGAAGGCCTGGCGCAAGTTGCGCCAGCGCGCTTTGGCGTCGAGAGTCTGCTGCGCCGCGGTGTCCCGTGGGCGCAGCAGCACGCGCTCGTCGCAGGGGATGTGCAACTGGCTCGACAGCCAGCGTGCAAGCATGGCGGCCTGGTTGAAGCCGCGTTGGCGCAGTCGACGTGCAGCCAGTGGAACGGGCAACAGTTGGTCGGGTTTTGTCAGGCCCTCGTCATAGCGATGCTGCAGGGCCTGCGCCAACAGATCTGCCAGCAACCGCCCCAACGGCCACTGGCTGCGGTGCTTGAAGCGGCTGATCGCAGCGTCCAGCGGATACCCGTAATGCCACGGCGCAATGACCCGTTCGAACGGCGGTGGCCTGCGGCTGCACTGGCCACAGGTCAATGCCCGCATCGGCAAGGGCAGCGCACAGCGCGTGCACTGTTCGTCGAGCCACGGCAACTCATGCTCGCAGGCCGGGCACAAGGGGTATGCCTGTTGCGCAGGCTCATCGCAGAGCAAACAGCTCTGTTTAATATTTAGCCAGTTGTAAACCAGTGTTTTTATGTTTGGTTGACAGTGCATGGACCTTCCCTGACTATGCGAGCTATCCGTGAAGCGCTGGCGGGCTTTCCTGTCCCGGCGCCTGTCAGAGCCTAGATAAGGAAACGCCGATGAGCGCCAGCACAAATGCAACAACACGTCACGACTGGTCCCTGGCCGAGGTCAGGGCGCTGTTCGAGCAGCCGTTCAACGACCTGTTGTTCCAGGCGCAGACCGTTCATCGCGCGCACTTCGACCCGAACCGCGTGCAGGTCTCGACGCTGCTGTCGATCAAGACCGGTGCCTGCCCCGAAGATTGCAAATATTGTCCGCAGTCCGGCCACTACAACACCGGGCTGGAAAAACAGAAGTTGATGGAAGTGCAGAAGGTGCTGGAAGAGGCTGCCCGGGCCAAGGCCATCGGCTCGACTCGCTTCTGCATGGGCGCCGCCTGGAAGCACCCCTCCGCCAAGGACATGCCCTACGTGCTGGAGATGGTCAAAGGGGTCAAGGCCATGGGCCTGGAAACCTGCATGACCCTCGGCAAGCTCGATCAGGACCAGACCCAGGCACTCGCCCAGGCGGGTCTGGACTACTACAACCACAACCTCGATACCTCGCCGGACTTCTACACCAGCATCATCACCACCCGCACCTACAGCGAGCGCCTGCAGACCCTTGCCTACGTACGCGATGCCGGGATGAAGATCTGCTCCGGCGGCATTCTCGGCATGGGCGAGTCGCTGGACGACCGCGCAGGCCTGCTGATCCAGCTCGCCAACCTGCCCGAGCACCCGGAGTCGGTGCCGATCAACATGCTGGTGAAGGTTGCCGGTACGCCGCTGGCCAACGCAGAAGACGTCGATCCGTTCGATTTCATCCGCATGCTCGCGGTCGCGCGGATCCTCATGCCCAAGTCGCACGTGCGCCTGTCAGCTGGTCGTGAACAGATGAACGAACAGATGCAGGCCCTGGCCTTCATGGCGGGCGCCAACTCGATCTTCTACGGCGAAAAACTGCTGACCACCGCCAACCCGCAGGCAGACAAGGACATGCAGCTGTTCGCGCGTCTGGGCATCAAGCCCGAAGAGCGTGAGGAGCACGCCGACGAAGTGCACCAGGCGGCCATCGAGCAAGCGCTGGTCGAGCAGCGCAGCAGCGAGATGTTCTACGACGCCGCCTCGGCCTGATCATGGCCTTCGATCTGGCGGCGCGCCTGGCCGAACGACGCGCTGCGGACCTGTATCGGCGCCGCCCCCTGTTGCAGAGCCCGCAAGGCCCGGAGGTGGTGGTCGACGGACAGCGTCTGCTGGCGTTCTGCAGCAACGACTATCTCGGGCTGGCCAATCACCCGGAAGTGATCGCCGCCTGGCGTGCTGGTGCCGAGCGCTGGGGTGTCGGTGGCGGTGCCTCGCACCTGGTCGTCGGCCACAGTACTGCGCACCACGAGGTCGAAGAGGCCATCGCCGAGTTGACCGGACGCCCGCGTGCGCTGCTGTTCACCACCGGCTACATGGCCAACGTCGGCGCCATCACCGCGCTGGTGGGGCAGGGCGATACGGTGCTGCAGGATCGTCTCAACCATGCCTCGCTGCTCGACGGCGGGCTGCTCAGCGGCGCCCGTTTCAGCCGCTACCTGCACAACGATCCGGCAAGCCTGGCGAACCGCCTGGATAAAGCGACCGGCGACACGTTGGTGGTCACCGACGGCGTATTCAGCATGGACGGCGATCTTGCCGACCTGCCCGCCCTGGCGACGGTGGCGCGTCCACACGGCGCCTGGCTGATGGTCGACGATGCCCATGGTTTCGGCACGCTGGGCGCCAATGGTGGCGGTATCGTCGAGCACTTCGGGTTGGGCATCGATCAGGTGCCGGTGCTGATCGGCACGCTCGGCAAGGCCTGCGGTACTGCCGGCGCGTTCGTCGCGGGCAGCGATGACCTGATCGAGGCGCTGGTGCAGTTCGCCCGTCCTTATATCTACACCACCAGTCAGCCGCCGGCACTGGCCTGCGCAACGCTGAAAAGCCTGCAACTGCTGCGTGACGAACGCTGGCGGCGCGAGCACCTTGGCGCGTTGATCCGCCAGTTCCGCCAGGGCGCGCAACAGATCGGCCTGGCGTTGATGGACAGCCCGACCGCGATCCAGCCGATCCTGGTCGGCGATGCGGCGCGGGCATTGACGTTGTCGAAGATGCTGCGCGCGCGGGGTCTGCTGGTTACCGCGATCCGCCCGCCAACGGTACCTGTCGGCAGTGCGCGCCTGCGCGTAACCTTGAGCGCCGCGCACAGCGAGGCGCAGGTCCAGCTATTGTTGAATGCATTGGCCGAGTGTCATGCACAGCTGGAGTCCGCCGATGCGTAACCGACTGATCCTCTTGCCCGGCTGGGGGCTGGGCACCGCTTCACTGGAACCCCTGGCTGCCAGCCTGCGGGCGCAGGATCCACGCCTGCAGGTCGACCTGGCAGCGTTGCCGGAGCTGCCTGATGCTGACATCCAGGCCTGGGTCGATCACCTCGACCGCAAGCTGCCGACGGATGTGTGGCTGGGTGGTTGGTCGTTGGGCGGCATGCTTGCCAGCGCCTTGGCGCACAAGCGTGGCGACCATTGCTGTGGCCTGCTGACGCTGGCCAGCAATCCGAGTTTCGTGGCCCGCCACGACTGGCCCCACGGCATGGCCGAAGACACTTTCGGCACCTTCCTCGATGGTTGTCGCAGCCACACGCAGGTCACCCTCAAGCGATTTCGCACGCTGTGCAGCGAGGGGGCGCAGCAACCCCGCACCTTGCTGCGCCAGCTCGGCGTGGGTGTGCCGGACACCGATCCCTTGTACCTGGCCACCGGCCTGCAAGTGTTGGCCAAGCTGGATACCCGCCAGGCGCTCGAGCAGTACGGCGGCCCACAGTTGCACCTGTTCGCAGGTAGCGATGCACTGGTGCCGGCGGATGCGGCCAAGGCGCTCAGCGAGCTGCTGCCGGATGTTGAAGTCGGCCTGGTCGAAGACAGTTCCCACGCGTTCCTGCTGGAGTACCCACAGGAGCTTGCGGCGGGTATCAAGAGTTTCTTGCATGAGAGTGGTGATGACTGATCTTTCCCGCCCGATCCTGCCCGGCGCCCTGCCGGACAAGCGCCAGGTGGCGGCCTCGTTCTCCCGCGCGGCGGCCAGCTATGACAGCGTCGCTGCCCTGCAGCGCGCGGTGGGTGACGCTTTGCTCGCGCGCTTGCCGGCGTCGATGGCGCCGACCCGCTGGCTCGACCTGGGCAGCGGCACTGGCCATTTCAGTCGCGCCCTGGCTGCGCGCTTCGAGGCTGCCCATGGCGTGGCGGTGGACATCGCCGAAGGCATGTTGAGCCATGCCCGCGAGCAGGGTGGGGCGCATCATCATGTGGCCGGTGATGCCGAGCGCCTGCCGCTGCGCGATGGTGCCTTCGACCTGGTGTTCTCCAGCCTGGCAGTGCAATGGTGCGACCAGTTCTCCAGCGTGCTGGCCGAAGCCCGGCGCGTGTTGCGACCGGGCGGAGTGCTGGCGTTCAGCAGCCTGTGTGTCGGCACGCTGGAGGAGTTGCGTGCCAGCTGGCAGGCAGTGGATGGGCTGGTGCATGTCAATCGTTTCCGGCGTTTCGAGGATTACCAGCGCCTCTGCGCCGACAGTGGCCTGACCCTGCTCGGGCTGGAGCGCCTGCCCCACGTACTGCACTACCCGGATGTGCGCAGCCTGACCCACGAACTCAAGGCGCTGGGTGCGCACAACCTGAATCCCGGGCGCCCGTCGGGCCTGACCGGGCGTGCACGCATGCAGGGGCTGCTGCAGGCCTATGAGCAGTTCCGTGACGACCAAGGTCTGCCTGCCACCTATCAGGTGGTCTATGGGGTGTTGCGTAGAGGCGAAGAGGAGTGACATGAGCCAGGCCTATTTCATCGCCGGTACCGACACCGATGTCGGCAAGACCACCATCGCCACCGGGCTGTTGCGTGCAGCACATAACCTTGGGCGCAGCACGCTGGCTGCCAAGCCTGTGGCGTCCGGATGCACGGTCAGCCCCAAGGGGCTGCGCAACAGTGATGCGCTGGCGCTGATTGACGAAAGCTCGATCAAGCTGCCCTATGAGCAGGTCAATCCCTTCGCCTTCGAACCGGCCATCGCCCCGCATGTGGCCGCGCGCGAAGCCGGCGTGGCATTGAGCGTGCCGACACTGCGCGACGCCATGCAGCAGATACTGGCGCACGGCGCCGACTTCACCCTGATCGAGGGGGCGGGTGGCTGGCGGGTGCCGTTGTCCGACCATGCCAACCTGTCCGACCTGGCGGTTGCCTTGAAGCTTCCGGTGATCCTGGTGGTGGGGGTGCGCCTGGGTTGCATCAACCATGCGCTGCTCAGTGCCGAGGCCATCGCCCGCGATGGGCTGCAACTGGCGGGCTGGGTCGCCAATATCGTCGATCCACGCACTGCGCGGCTTGAAGAAAACCTGGCAAGCCTCGCCGAGCGCCTGCCGGCGCCATGCCTTGGGCGGGTGCCGTGGCTGAAGTCTGCCGGAGCCGAGGCGGTTGCCGGCTATCTGGACCTGGACTTGCTTGACTGACCGCTTGGTGAACATCCGGTTATGAAAAATGCCCTGATTCTATTAGCTGGCACTGGGCTATTAAGGATTTAAACGGGTAATTTTCCTTGCGGGCTGTTTTAATTGAGCCCTCTTCCCTCACCCAGTCTTGTGGAGTCCTGATATGGAAATCACCGGCAGCTCTGCTTTCTACGCAGGCCTCGGCGCCATCCAGAACGGGCAGAGCCGCGTCGACCAGGCCGCCAGCCAGATCGCCAGCAATGGCGTCGAGCGCGCAGGCGCCAGCCAGTCCACCAGCTATCAGGCCGAGCGCCTGCGGGGTGTAGACCGCAGCCAACAGCAAGACTTGGCCACCAGGACCGTGCAGCTCGCCCTGGGCAAGCATGAAGTCGAACTGGGCGTGAAAGTCGCCAAGGCCTCCGACGAAATGCTCGGTCGGTTCATCGATACCTACGCCTGACTGCATAACCGTCGGCCAAGCACCTGTGGGAGCGGGTTTACCCGCGAACAAACCAGACACAATTGCGTGGCCTGGTTGATTCGCGGGTAAACCCGCTCCCACAGGCGCTTTGGGCCGATGAATCAAGCGCTGGCAGAAACGCCATTGTTCGCGACCGAATTGGCACTATCGTCCCTTCTTGACATTGCCCTGAGCTAAACGTAAGTTTCAAACAACTGTTTGACCGAAAGCCGCCAAGAGCTGGTCGGTACCCGCGGTCTTCCCAACGAACTCAGCCCAGAGGTTCATCGCCATGCCTGAATACAAAGCCCCCTTGCGTGATATTCGCTTCGTCCGTGACGAGCTGCTCGGCTATGAAGCGCACTATCAGAGCCTGCCGGGTTGCCAGGATGCTACACCGGACATGGTCGATGCGATCCTCGAGGAAGGTGCCAAGTTCTGTGAGCAGGTGCTGGCCCCGCTGAACCGTGTCGGCGACCTGGAAGGCTGCACCTGGAGCGAGTCGGGCGTGAAGACCCCGACCGGCTTCAAGGAAGCCTACAAGCAGTTCGTCGAAGGCGGCTGGCCGAGCCTGGCCCATGATGTCGAGCACGGCGGCCAAGGCCTGCCAGAGTCGCTGGGCCTGACCCTGAGCGAGATGGTCGGCGAGTCGAACTGGTCCTGGGGCATGTACCCAGGCCTGTCCCACGGCGCGATGAACACCATCTCCGAGCACGGGACCCCCGAGCAACAGGAAACCTACCTGACCAAGCTGGTGTCCGGCGAATGGACCGGCACCATGTGCCTGACCGAGCCGCACTGCGGCACCGACCTGGGCATGCTGCGCACCAAGGCCGAGCCGCAGGCCGATGGCAGCTACAAGGTATCCGGCACCAAGATCTTCATCTCGGCCGGTGAGCACGACATGGCCGATAACATCGTCCACATCGTGCTGGCGCGCCTGCCCGATGCCCCGGCCGGCACCAAGGGCATCTCGCTGTTCATCGTGCCCAAGTTCCTGCCGAACGCCGAAGGCGGTGTAGGCGAGCGCAACGGCGTGAGCTGCGGTTCCCTCGAGCACAAGATGGGCATCCACGGTAACGCCACCTGCGTGATGAACTTCGACGCGGCCACCGGCTACCTGATCGGCCCGGCCAACAAGGGCCTGAACTGCATGTTCACCTTCATGAACACCGCGCGCCTGGGGACAGCACTGCAAGGCCTGGCTCACGCCGAAGTGGCTTTCCAGGGTGGTCTGAAATATGCCCGCGATCGTCTGCAGATGCGCTCCCTGACCGGCCCGAAAGCACCGGACAAGGCCGCCGACCCGATCATCGTCCACCCGGACGTTCGCCGCATGCTGCTGACCATGAAAGCCTTCGCCGAAGGCAATCGCGCAATGGTCTACTTCACTGCCAAGCAGGTGGACATCGTCAAGTACAGCCAGGACGAGGAAGAGCGCAAGAAGGCCGATGCACTGCTGGCCTTCCTGACCCCGATCGCCAAGGCATTCATGACCGAAGTCGGTTTCGAGGCCGCCAACCATGGCGTGCAGATCTACGGTGGCCACGGTTTCATTGCCGAGTGGGGCATGGAGCAGAACGTGCGCGACAGCCGCATCTCGATGCTGTACGAAGGCACCACCGGCATCCAGGCTCTCGACCTGTTGGGCCGCAAGGTGCTGATGACCCAGGGCGAGGCGCTTAAGGGCTTCACCAAGATCGTCCACAAGTTCTGCCAAGGTCAGGAAGGCAACGAAGCCACCAAGGAATTCGTCGAGCCGCTGGCTGCGCTGAACAAGGAGTGGGGCGAGCTGACCATGAAGATCGGCATGGCCGCCATGAAAGACCGTGAGGAAGTCGGTGCCGCGTCCGTGGACTACCTGATGTACTCCGGCTACGCGTGCCTGGCCTACTTCTGGGCCGACATCGCCCGCCTGGCTGCCGAGAAGCTGGCGGCCGGCACCGCTGAAGAGGCGTTCTACACTGCCAAGCTGCAGACCGCGCGCTTCTACTTCCAGCGCATCCTGCCGCGTACTCGCACGCACGTGGCGGCCATCCTGTCGGGTGCCAACAACCTGATGGCGATGAAAGAAGAAGACTTCGGTCTGTCGATCTGACGCCCGACGCTGTACGGAAAAACGCCTGCCATTATCGGCAGGCGTTTTTTTTTGCCTGCTCTCGTTGCATCCGGTAACGAGAAAACCTCAAGACTCGCCCCCCGCATGCCGTTAAACCCTTCGTTGTATTCATCTATTCATGTGCGCTGCCGATGAAGTAAGGGCACAATGCTATTATTGATCTGCCGGGTCGGAGATTACCCTTGTTTCGTCTATCCGCTGTTCGCGCCAGCCACTTTCTGCCTTCGATCCTGCTGCTGGTGTCGGGGCTTGCGGCGGCGTATGTCAGGGACCTGAGCGTGTTCTTCACGTCCCTGTTCAACGTATTACCTACCCTGGTGCTGCTGCTCGGCGGTGCCTACTGTGCGGTGTACCGCCGCCAGCGTGAACTGTTCCTGATGGTCACGGTGTACATCGCCTACTTCCTGCTCGATACCCAGACCGATTACTACCGCGATCATGGCAAGGTCCGCGAAGACGCTGCAGTGGTGTTCCACCTCGTGTGCCTGCTGCTGCCAGCACTGTTCGGCCTGTTCGGCGCCTGGCAGGAACGCACCCACCTGGCCCAGGACATGCTTGCCCGCTTCGCCGTGCTGTTCGCGGTTGGCAGCGTGACCCTGGCACTGGAGCAGAGTTATCCACAGACGTTGCTGACGTGGCTGGCAGAGATCCGCTGGCCGTCGCTGCATGGGCAGTGGATGAGCCTGATCCAGTTGGCCTACCCGTTGTTCCTGGGCGTATTCATCCTGCTGGTGGTGCAATACCTGCGCGAGCCCCGGCCGTTGCACGCCGCGCAGGTCACCGGCCTGGTGGGGATCTTCTGGATGCTGCCGCAGACGTTCATCCTGCCCTTCACCCTGAACATCATGTGCAGTCAGGTGATGCTGATGATCGCCGCAGCGGTCTCCCACGAGGCCTACCAGATGGCGTTTCGCGACGAACTGACCGGCCTCCCTGGTCGCCGCGCACTGAACGAACGCATGCAGCGCCTGGGCCGCAATTATGTAATCGCCATGACCGACGTGGATCACTTCAAGAAATTCAACGATACCCATGGCCACGATGTCGGCGACCAAGTGTTGCGCCTGGTCGCCAGCCGCCTGTCGAAGGTGACCGGGGGCGGGCGCGCCTATCGCTATGGCGGTGAGGAGTTCGCCCTGGTATTCGCCGGGCAGACCGCCGAGGAATGCCTGCCGCACCTGGAAGCGGTGCGCGAGATGATCGCCAACTACGCCATCCAGCTACGCGACCAGAACAGCCGCCCACAGGATGATTCCACCGGGCGTCAGCGCCGTGCAGGTTCGGCGGGCAACACGGTGTCGGTGACCATCAGTATCGGCGTCGCCGAGCGCCTACCGGAGCACCGCAACCCGGAAGAAGTGCTCAAATCCGCTGACCAGGCGCTCTACAGCGCCAAGGCTGCGGGTCGTAACTGCGTCATGCAGCAGGGGCAAACTGCACGGCGCGGGGCAGTTCGCATGGCGTGACTATAGTTGACTATATGGTCGCGTGATGACCCTATGTCTCGTAAAAGTTGTTCGGTTACACTGCTTCCAACCCAGTGTGCGGCCCATGGCGGCCGCCCCCGACTCTGCTAGCGAGAGGTTGTCATGGCCGACTATAAAGCGCCCCTGCGCGATATGCGCTTCGTACTCAATGAAGTCTTCAAGGTTGCCGATCTCTGGTCCCAGTTGCCGGGGCTGGCTGAGGTTGTCGACGCCGAAACGGCCCTGGCCGTGCTGGAAGAGGCAGGCAAGGTCACCAGCAAGAGCATTGCGCCCCTGAGCCGCGCCGCTGATGAAGAAGGCTGCCACTGGGACAATGGCGCGGTCCGCACCCCGGCCGGGTTCATCGAGGCTTACCAGACCTACGCCGAAGGCGGCTGGGTCGGTGTCGGCGGGGATCCGCTGTTTGGTGGCATGGGCATGCCCAAGGCTATCTCGGCCCAGGTCGAGGAAATGGTCAACGCCTCTAGCCTGTCGTTCGGGCTGTATCCCATGCTCACCGCAGGTGCCTGCCTGTCGATCAACGCCCACGCCAGCGAAGCGTTGAAGGAAAAGTATCTGCCGAGCATGTACGCCGGCGTCTGGGCCGGCTCCATGTGCCTGACCGAACCCCATGCCGGCACCGACCTGGGCATCATCCGCACCAAGGCCGAGCCGCAGGCCGACGGCAGCTACAAGGTCAGCGGCACCAAGATCTTCATCACCGGTGGCGAGCACGACCTGACCGAAAACATCATCCACCTCGTGCTGGCCAAGCTGCCGGACGCGCCGGCTGGTCCGAAAGGCATCTCGCTGTTCCTGGTGCCCAAGTTCCTGGTCAACGACGATGGCAGCCTGGGTGCGCGCAACCCGGCCACCTGTGGCTCGATCGAACACAAGATGGGCATCCAGGCTTCGGCCACCTGCGTGATGAACTTCGACGAGGCAATCGGCTATATCGTCGGGGAGCCGAACAAAGGCCTGGCGGCGATGTTCACCATGATGAACTACGAGCGCCTGGGTGTCGGTATCCAGGGCCTGGCGTCGGCCGAGCGCTCCTACCAGAATGCCGTCGAATACGCCCGCGACCGCTTGCAGAGCCGCGCACCGACGGGCCCGCAAGCCAAGGACAAGGTCGCCGACCCGATCATCGTCCACCCCGACGTGCGCCGCATGCTGCTTACCATGAAAGCGCTGATCGAAGGCGGTCGGGCGTTTTCCACCTATGTCGCCATGCAACTGGACAGCGCCAAGTTCAGCGAAGACGCCGCTACCCGCAAACGCAGCGAGGAACTGGTGGCCTTGCTGACGCCGGTGGCCAAGGCCTTCCTCACCGACCTCGGCCTGGAGTGCACCGTACATGGCCAGCAGGTGTTCGGTGGACACGGTTACATTCGTGAATGGGGCCAGGAGCAGTTGGTGCGCGATGTGCGCATCACGCAGATCTACGAGGGCACCAACGGCATCCAGGCCCTGGACCTGATGGGGCGCAAGGTGGTGGCCAGCGGCGGCGCGTACTACCGTCTGTTCGCTGACGAGATCCGTCAGTTCCTCGGCGCTGCCGACGACGAGTTCACGCGACCGCTGGGGGCTGCGCTGGATCAGCTCGACGGCTTGACCGAGTGGGTGCTGGAGCAGGCGAAAGGCAACCCCAACGAAATTGGTGCCGCCTCGGTCGAGTACCTGCATGCGTTCGGCTACGTGGCCTATGGCTACATGTGGGCACTGATGGCCCGTGCTGCGCAGGTAGGCGAGGGCGACGAGGCCTTCTATGGTGCGAAGCTTGGGACGGCGCGCTTCTACTTCGCCCGCTTGCTGCCAAGGCTGGATTCGTTGGTGGCTTCGGTGAAGGCGGGCAGCGAGTCGTTGTACCTGCTGGACGCCGCGCAATTCTGATCGAGGGGCCGGGGTTTTCGAGTGCAAACAAGACGTTCTGAAAACCTCGGCCTTGTAAGCTTTTTCCTACATTACGTGGTGACTTTTCTCCTCTTTCCTAAGATTGGATCCACGGTTAATCTTTCTTACATGGACGGAGCGCAGGAAGCGCAAAGGACAGAACAGGGACACGTAGGATTTCCCGCCAGGATGGTGGGACGATAAGGATGTCAGGGAAACAGTCTAGAGAACCCCGCCTCGGCGGGGTTTTCTTTGTCTGGCGTTTTTATGCGCCGCGCCCATCCAGTGTCTGCACGCCAGCCTGGCGGGCATCGCTCTCCTCCTCAAGCAGGGTGCGCAGCAATTCCACCGACGCCTGCTGGCGCTGGGCATCGCGAAACACCAGGCCCACCTTGAGCGGCACCCGCGGCTCGCTCAGGGGTTTCCACAGCAGTGCCTGATCGTCTTCGGCCGCTTCCTTGGCCCGCCCCGGAAGGATGGTCGCCAGGGCGGTATTGGCCAGGCTGTCGAGAATCCCCCCCATGTTGTTCATCTCTGCCTGCACCTGCGGCCTGCGCCCGAGGTTGGCCAGCTGGGCCTTCCAGATCTGTCGGATCTGAAATTCCTCCCCCAGCATCAGCAGCGGCAGTTCGGCGGCTTGTCTGATCGAGACCTTCTTGAAGTCTTTCAGTGGATGCGTATTGGGGATGACAAGCTGCAGTTCATCTTCGTACAACAACAGCCCGTGCAGCCCAGGCTGACGTGGCGGCAGGTAGCTGATGCCGATATCCAGGCTGCCGTTGAGTAGCCGCCGCTCGATTTCCAGCCCCGACAGTTCGTAGATCTGTACGACCAGGTGTGGCTGGGCCTTGCGCAGTTTCTCCAGCAGCCGCGGCACCAGGCTCGGGCGTACGGTCTGCAGCACACCGATGGCCAAGGTGCGCAAGGACTGGCCCTTGAACCCCTGCATGGCTTCCTGGGCGCGCTGCAGCCCGTCGAGCAGGGGCAATGCATGGTTGTAGAGGGTGTGCGCGGCGAGTGTCGGCAGCAGGCGTTTGTTGCTGCGCTCGAACAGGTTCAGGTCAAGGCTGTGCTCAAGCTGGCGGATCTGTTGCGACAGTGCCGGTTGCGACAGTGACAGACGCTCTGCAGCCCGCCCCACATGACCTTCTTCATAGACCGCGACGAAATAACGCAGTTGGCGAAAATCCATAAGAAATACTTATCGAAAAAGCTGAAAAATCGAAATGGCCGCGAAGCGCCGGTACGCCTAGTCTATCGCCGTATTCCGGAGGGCTGAAGCGATCCGCCCGGTTCATTGTTGCCCCGGATGAGAAACACTTTTGATAGGCAAGGCAAAATATCCGACCTCAGGCGAAGACCGGGGCGCCTTGCCGTCCCCGTGATTGCCTTGGAGTCATCATGAACCTGTTCAAGCTGCGTCGTTCGGCTGCGGCCGTTGCCGGGCCCGTGCAGAGCCCGACGCATGAGGCGCGGCCCTCGCCGTTGTCCCGCGAGTGGCTGATGCCTGGCCGCGAGCGCGCACCTCAGGTGTTCGTGCGGGGTCAGGGTTCGTGGTTGTGGGATGACCAGGGGCATGCGTACCTGGACTTCACCCAGGGCTGCGCGGTGAACAGCCTCGGGCACAGCCCTGAAGTGCTGGCCAGGGCCCTCGGCAGCCAGGCCCAGGCCCTGATCAATCCGGGCGCGGGCTTTCACAGCTCGGTGCTGCTGGCGTTGGCCGAGCGCTTGTGCCAAAGCACCGGCAGCGACCAGGCGTACCTGCTCAACAGTGGCGCCGAGGCTTGCGAGGGCGCAATCAAGCTCGCGCGCAAATGGGGCCAGCTGCATCGCGGCGGCGCCTATCACATCATCACGGCCAGCCAGGCCTGCCATGGCCGCAGCCTTGGCGCGCTGTCGGCATCCGACCCGCTGCCGTGCAACCGCTGCGAACCGGGATTGCCAGGCTTCAGCAAGGTGCCGTTCAACGACCTGGCTGCGCTGCATGCCGAGGTCGACTCGCGCACCGTGGCGATCATGCTCGAGCCGATCCAGGGCGAAGCCGGCGTGATTCCGGCGACACGTGAATACCTGCAGGGGGTCGAAAAGCTCTGCCGCGAGCTGGGCATTCTGTTGATTCTCGACGAAGTGCAGACCGGTATTGGCCGTTGTGGCGCGCTGCTGGCCGAACAGACCTACGGCGTGCGTGCCGACATCCTCACCTTGGGCAAGGGCCTGGGTGGTGGGGTGCCGCTGGCGGCCCTGCTGGCCCGCGGTAGGGCCTGCTGCGCCGCGCCGGGCGAGCTGGAGGGCAGCCACCACGGCAACGCCCTGATGAGCGCGGCGGGCCTGGCGGTGCTGGATACCGTGCTGGCGCCGGGTTTTCTCGAGAAGGTGCAGGACAGCGGCCGGCACCTGCGCGAGGGTCTTAGCCGTCTGGCGGGGCGCTACGGGCAGGGCGAGGTGCGGGGCCAGGGGTTGTTATGGGCGTTGCAGTTGCGTGAAGCGCTGGCCCAGGAACTGGTCGAGGCAGCACTGCACGAAGGTCTGCTGCTCAATGCCCCGCAAGCAGATGTGGTGCGCTTCTCGCCGGCGCTGACCGTTAGCCGGGGCAATATCGACGAAATGCTGCAGCGGTTATCCCGGGCCTTCGCCCGCGTGCATTCCCACCAACAGGTTCGCCGCGAAGCGACGGCCTGACCACCGAATTTCAACGAACCGTCTCGCGTTCCTGCGCATCGCCCTTGGCCAGCTGTATTTGGCCCGGGGCGTTTTTTTTTCAGGCGTGATATCAGTGTGGAACCTCCAGCGAAGCGCACTAGTCTGTGTTGAGAACCATCCCAGGAGAGCTTCACATGGACTTCATTCGTATCATCATCGCTATTCTTCTGCCGCCTTTGGGCGTGTTCCTGCAGGTTGGCTTCGGCGGCGCGTTCTGGCTCAACATCCTGCTGACCCTGCTGGGCTACATTCCAGGGATCGTGCATGCGGTGTACATCATCGCCAAGCGCTAGGCCATGGTGGGGCCGTGCGCGGCCCCCTCAGCGCTCCAGCACCCCGCAGTAAAACTTCCATTCTTCCTCCATGGCGTGGGCCAGGTTTTGCGCCTGGCGAAAACCATGGCGCTCTCCCGCATAGAAGTGCCCCACGGCTTCGATGCCATTGGCTTTCAGCGCTTCAAGCATGCTGCGGGTCTGTTCCGGCACTACCACTGCATCCAGCTCACCCTGGAAGAAGATCACCGGCGCCTTGATCCGCTCAGCGTGCAGTAGCGGCGTGCGTTGCCGGTAGCGCTCGGCATCTTGCTGCGGGTCGCCGATCAGCCAGTCCAGGTAATCGCCTTCGAACTTGTGAGTCGCCTTGCCCAACGCGATGGGATCACTGACGCCATAGAGGCTGGCGCCCGCGCGGAATACGTCGTGGAAGGCCAGGGCGCACAGGGTGGTGTAGCCGCCGGCACTGCCGCCGCGAATGAACGCCTTGTCCGGGTCTATCAGGCCTTGCCCGGCGAGGAAGGCAACGGCGGCGCAGGCGTCCTGCACGTCGATTTCGCCCCAGCGCAGGTGCAATGCCTGGCGATAGGCGCGGCCATAGCCGCTGCTGCCACGATAGTTGAGGTCGGCGACGGCGAAACCACGCTGGGTCCAGTACTGGATGCGTGCGTCGAGTACCGGGTAGCAGGCCGAGGTCGGGCCTCCGTGGATGAACACCACCAGCGAGGGTGTGTGCTGGCTGTCCATGGCTGGGTAGAAGAATCCATGGGCCAGGGCGTCGCCACTCGGGTAGCTGATGGGCTGTGGATAACTGATGCGCTCGGCTGGCAGTACCTCGCCGCCACCTGCCAGGATCCGACTGCGCTGGCCGTCGCGTGCGATGGCGAGGATTGCCGGTGGGCGCGTGGGTGAGGCGGCGATGGCATAGAGGTGCTGTGCGTCCATCGCCAGGCTGCGAAACCGCGTGTAGTCCTCGGCGAACACTTGCAGGTCTTGGTCTTCGCTGCGAATCGCCAGCTTGCCGAAGCCGTTGTCGAACCAGGTCGCGAGATAGCCTTGCGAGCCCAGGGGCAGCCAGGTGCAGGCGCCCAGTTGCCACGGCGCAGCAGCGTGGTCGGCAGCTTCGGCAGGGATAGCCTGCCAGCCGCCGTCGAACTCGCCCCAGGGCTGCCAGAAGCCGTTGCGGTCGGACAGGCAATACAGCCTGCCGTCAGTGTCGAAGCGCGGCTGTTGCAGGGATTCGTCCTGGCCGGCCACGCAGTGCGTTGGCCCCCACTGCCCGTCGGCTTGCCGCGCGCGACTCATCAGGCGCGTGAGGGTCCAGGGCTGCGCCGGGCGATCCCATTCGATCCACGCCAGGCGCTGACCGTCGGGGCTCAGAACAGGGGAGGCGTAGAAGTCGGCACCTTCGGCCAGTACCTGGCGCATGCCTGCGGCCAGCGTCACCAAGCGGTGCTCGACGCGTTCGCCATGCCGCTCCTCGACCGCCAGCACCTGGCCGTCATGCCATTGCAGGTCGCCATAGCGGCATTCTGAGGCTGCAGTCAGTGCTTGGGGTTGCGAGCCGTCCAGCGCCTGGCTGTAGACCTGCTGGTCCTTCTCGTTGACGAAGACCACCGCCTGCGGGGCCAGGCAGAAACTGCCGCCGCCGTATTCATACACTCGGCTGCGCGCGCTGAAACCGTCCGGTGTCAGGCAGTGGGCCTGCTGCTGGCGCCAGTGCCAGATGCGGCAGGCGCCATCGGCGGGGCGGAATTCGTTCCAGAACAGCCCCTGCTCGCCGACCTTGAGTTCGGCGAAGTCGGTGCCGGCGGCCACCGCCTGGGTGGCGCTGAACTCAGCCGCGGGCGATGACACGGGAGTTGCGCTCATTGCGGAAGGTCATCTGTTCGATGTTCATCTGAGCGGTCTGCGCCTCCTCGCGGGCCTTGAGAATGATGCCGTGATCCGGCGACTTAGCGCACACCGGATCGGCCTTGCTGGCGTCGCCAGTGAGCATGAAGGCCTGGCAGCGGCAACCGCCAAAGTCCTTTTCCTTTTCGTCGCACGAACGGCAGGGTTCGGGCATCCAGTCATAGCCGCGAAAGCGGTTGAAGCCGAACGAGTCGTACCAGATATGCCGCAGGTCGTGGTCGCGCACGTTGGGAAACTGCACCGGCAACTGGCGCGCGCCATGACAGGGCAGGGCGGTGCCGTCGGGGGTGATGGTCAGGAACAGGCTGCCCCAGCCGTTCATGCAGGCCTTGGGGCGTTCTTCATAGTAGTCGGGGGTGACGAAGATCAGTTTGCACGGGTTGCCGTCGGCTTTCAGCCGTTCACGGTACTGGTTGGTGATGCGCTCGGCGCGTTCGAGCTGCTCTTTGGTCGGCAGCAAGCCCAGGCGATTGAGGTGCGCCCAGCCGTAGAACTGACAGGTGGCAAGTTCGACGAAGTCGGCTTCGAGGGCGATGCACAGCTCGATGATGCGGTCGATCCGGTCGATGTTGTGCCGGTGGGTGACGAAGTTCAGCACCATCGGATAACCGTGGGCCTTCACGGCGCGCGCCATTTCCAGCTTCTGCGCAAAGGCCTTCTTCGAACCGGCCAGCAGGTTGTTCACCTGTTCGTCGCTGGCCTGGAAGCTGATCTGGATATGGTCCAGACCGGCCTGCTTGAACGCGGCGATCTTCTGCTCGGTGAGGCCGATGCCGGAGGTGATCAGGTTGGTGTAGTAGCCCAGGCGCCGGGCCTCGCCGATCAGCTCGGCGAGGTCCTGGCGCACCAGCGGCTCGCCGCCGGAAAAACCGATCTGCGCCGCGCCCATTTCACGGGCCTGAGCCATCACCTCGAACCACTGTTCGGTGCTCAGCTCCTTGCCCTGGGCGGCGAAGTCCAACGGGTTGGAGCAGTAAGGGCACTGCAGCGGGCAGCGGTAGGTCAGCTCGGCCAGCAGCCACAACGGCAGGCCGACCGGCACCTCAGGCGAGGGTGATCCAGTGTTCGGCACGGGCCACCTCCATGAACTGCTCGATGTCCTCGGCCACTTCCGGGATACCGGGGAATTGCTGTTCGAGCTCAGCGATGATCGCCGCGACATCGCGTTGGCCATCGACCAGCCCACCGATCAGACCGGCACTGTCGTTGAGCTTGATCATGCCTTCGGGGTACAGCAGCACGTGGCCCTTTTGCGCGGGTTCGTACTGGAAGCGGTAGCCGGTGCGCCAGTTCGGCACCAGTGTGCGGTCGAGACTCATAGTGCGATCCCCTTGTGCCAGACCCGTTCGCTTGTGACGCTGTGATAGGGCGGGCGGTTCAGTTCATAGGCCATGCTCATGGCATCGAGCATGCTCCAGAGGATATCCAGCTTGAACTGCAGGATTTCCAGCATACGCTCCTGCCCTTCGCGCGTGGTGTAGTGCTGCAGGGTGATCGCCAGGCCGTGCTCTACATCGCGTCGGGCCTGGCCCAGGCGGGTGCGGAAGTACTCATAGCCGGCCGGGTCGATCCAGGGGTAGTGCTGCGGCCAGCTGTCCAGGCGCGACTGGTGGATCTGCGGGGCGAACAGCTCGGTCAGCGAGCTGCTGGCCGCTTCTTGCCAGGATGCACGGCGGGCGAAGTTGACATAGGCATCGACGGCGAAGCGCACGCCGGGCAGCACCAGTTCCTGCGAACGCAGTTGCTCCGGGTCCAGGCCCACCGCCTGGCCGAGGCGCAGCCAGGCTTCGATGCCGCCGTCCTCGCCGGGGGCGCCGTCGTGGTCGAGCAGGCGCTGGATCCACTCGCGGCGTACTTCGCGGTCCGGGCAATTGGCCAGGATCGCGGCATCCTTCATAGGGATGTTCACCTGGTAGTAGAAGCGGTTGGCCACCCAGCCCTGGATCTGCTCGCGCGTGGCGCGACCCTGGTACATCGCCACGTGGTAGGGGTGATGGATGTGGTAGTAGGCGCCCTTGGCGCGCAGGGCCTGCTCGAACTCGGCAGGGGACATCGGCAGTGCGTCGCTCATCAGGCCTCCTTACAACTCGATGCTCATGCCATCGTAGGCGACTTCCACGCCACGGCGCTGGACTTCGGCGCGCTCCGGGGAGTCCTCGTCGAGAATCGGGTTGGTGTTGTTGATGTGAATAAGCACCTTGCGCTGGCGCCCGAAGGCATCGAGCACCTCCAGCATGCCACCGGGGCCGTTCTGGGCCAGGTGGCCCATTTCGCGGCCGGTGCGGGTGCCGACGCCGCGGCGCTGCATTTCATCGTCTTCCCACAGGGTGCCGTCGACCAGCAGGCAATCGGCGCCGTGCATCATCTGCAGCAGCTTGTCGTCGACCTGACCCAGCCCCGGCGCGTAGAACAGCTTGCCGCCAGTGCGCAGGTCCTCGACCAGCAGGCCAAGGTTGTCACCTGGGTGCGGGTCGAAACGGTGCGGCGAGTAGGGTGGCGCCGCGCTGCGCAATGGGAAGGGCGTGAATTGCAGATTAGGGCAGGCGGGGATGACGAAGCTGCCTTGCAGCTCGATGCGATTCCACTGCAGGCCACCGTTCCAGTGGCTGAGTATGGTGAACAGCGGGAAGCCGGTGCTCAGGTCCTGGTGGACCATGTCGGTGCACCAGACCTGGTGCGGGCAGCCTTCGCGCAGGCTGAGCAGGCCGGTGGTGTGGTCGATCTGGCTGTCGAGCAGGACGATCGCGTCGATACCGGTGTCGCGCAGGGCACGTGCGGGCTGCATCGGCGCAAAGGCCTGGAGCTGGGCGCGGATGTCGGGCGAGGCGTTGCACAGGATCCAGTGCTCACCGTCGTCGGACAGGGCAATGGACGACTGGGTGCGTGCCGTTGCGCGCAGGCTGCCATCGCGAAAGCCCTTGCAGTTGACGCAGTTGCAGTTCCACTGGGGGAAACCGCCACCGGCGGCGGAACCGAGAATCTGGATGTACATGGCTACTGTCTTGCCCCTGGTCCATGAAACGAAAACGCCCCGGCGGGCCGAGGCGTTGCACTGCAGCGCTGCTTAGCGGCTGGCGAAGTACATGGTGACTTCGAAGCCGATGCGCAGGTCGGTGTAAGCGGGTTTGGTCCAGGTGGTCATGGTCGAACTCCTTCCGGATGGTGTGGGTGGATGTCAGCTATCTACTTTGGTGCCGCCTGAGTCAGGAGGTTCCATTGGCTGAGATTGCGCTATCTTACAAGAAAAATTTGTACCGAAAGGTTAATTCTTCGAAAAGCGCCCTTGCAGTACAGGTAACAATCCTCGCCTCAGACAGAGGGAATTTGCTCAAAGCGCGCATCAGGTGCTTCGCTGGTGGCCAGGCATAGCCAGCCGTGCTCGGCATCCAGAAGGCGTTTAAGCAGATGGTCCAGTATTGGCTGGTCGGTCTTGAGAATAGACCTGCGCAGACGGGAAAGGTCTGTCGGCTCTGTAGCCAGATATGTCTGCCAAGCCCACTCGGCGACCTCGGCATTGGCCATTGTCGGCTCCTCGAACTGCGCGGCCAGGGCCCGTCCGGCGGCGGGGTCGAACGTGACGCCGGCGGCCAACAGGCTGAGCAGGTGCTCGAGAATCTGGCCGGGCGTGGCTTGTGGCGATTGCACACCGAACAGCAGGCCACCTTGGCCTTCTATCTGACGAAAGGCGCTGAACACGGCATAGCCCAGTTGCAGTTCGACCCGCAGGCGCTGGTAAACCGGCCCTTGCAGCGCTTGCGCCAGTACCCGACCTGCGCCTTCATCGTGTGCGGGAACCGGGCAGAACAGCAGCAGCGCATGTTCGCTGCCGCCCGTGGGGTGATGCAGCCAGCGTCGGGCCGGCAATGGCCGGGAGGCCGGCGGTGGCGCCCCCGGCAACCCCGGTGCATGTGCCAATACCGCGCCGAGGGCCGCTTGCGCTGCGCCATCGAAGCCGATGGCGAGGCCGTGTCGAGGCGCGCTGGCCCAGATCTGCCCAAGCATTGTCAGGTCCAGCAGGCAGGCTGGCTGTGGCTGTATGGTTGCCTCGCGCAGGTGATCTGGCAGTGCCTTGAGCAGTGCCCTGATCGGGATGTGCGCTGGCTCGGCGGGCGCAGGTGTGTTCAGCAAGTGGGGGGCAGGGTGGCGCAGGTGTTCCAAGGCCAGGTCGAGGGTGCGGATTACCGCGCCAGACGTGCCCGCACAGCGCAGTTGCCAGTGTTCGCCAATGAGAGAGAAGTCCAGCTGCAGCGAGGCGCGGCGGGCGCGTTCGAGCAGTGGTTGCAGCGCTTGTAACAGCACTGCGTGAAAGCGCTCGCGCAGGGGCGAGGCGATACGCCAGCGTAGATACAGCGTCGCGAAGCCTCGCTCGACCGGCAGGATGTCGCTGACGGTCAGGTCATCCGGCAGCGCTGCGTATCCAACCGGGAGGTCTGCGATCAGCAGGGGCTCATCGTGCGGTTGCTGCCATTGGCCCTGCTCACCGCTCGGCAGATCATCGAGCAATGCCTTGAAGGCTTTCAGTGCCTGGGCATCCAGCGCTTCGAACGGCCGCTGGGCACTGTCCCGACGGGCGAGTTCAAGTGCGCTGGCTGCTTGCTTGCGACTGTGTTGAAGGCGCTCGAACTCGTTGTTGAGCGCTGCGGCGTCCAGGCGCCGCAGCGCGCCGAACCAGCCGTGCAGCAGTGCGCGAACCTCGGCTGGCGGGGCGTCCGGCTGCAGTTGCAGGCGGATGTGCCAGAGCAACTGGCCGGCAAAGGCATACAGCGAATCGCTGTGAACCTCCTGGAGCCAGCCGCGTTGGCGCAGGGCATCGAGCCAGCCGCCTGGGCGGCTGTCGCTCAGGCAGGCCTGCAGCAGGTCCAGGGCCTGCTCGGCACCTGGCGGAAGATGCTCGTGGGCGAACAGCAAATCAAGGCCGCCTCTGGAGGCTTCGAGCTCGATCAAGGGAGTATCGAGCAAGGATGCGGGAGGCGTTTGCGCTTGCATTTCGCCCGCACTGAACAGGCTGCCGAACTGCCGGCCCAGTGCTTCGAGCTGCATCAGCGATTGCGGCCCGCACAGGCTCAGATGGATCTGCCCACCGCGATAGAAGCGAGCATGGAAGTCGCCCAGCGCGCGCTGGAAAGCCGGGTCCTGCAACGCCAGGCTGTACCGGTTGCCTGCGTGGAACCCGCTCAAGGGATGATGTGGCGATACGCATTGCAACAGCCTGAACTGGCGTTGCGCCTCGGCATTGCGCGACCAGGCGATGAACTCCGCATGGATCACTTCACGCTCGCGGTGCTGGCGCGCCAGGCTCAGGTCCGGTTCGGCGAGCATCTGGCACAGGCGCTCCAGTGCTGAACCCAGGGCCGAGACGGGCACTTCGAAGAAGAAATCGGTGGTGCGTTCGCGGGTACTGGCATTGACCTGGCCGCCGAACGCCTGGACATGCCGCATCAGGCCGTCTTCCAGCGGGAAGCGCGCGGTGCCGAGGAACAGCAGGTGCTCGAGAAAGTGCGCTAGGCCCGGCCATCTCGCCGGAGCGTCATGACTGCCGGCATGGACCCTCAAGGCGGCGGCGGCGCGCTTGAGGCGCGGGGCGTGGCGCAGGGTCAGGCGCAGGCCGTTGGGCAGGGTGAGTGTGTTGATAGCGTCGGTCATGGAGCGATGCTAGCGCATTTACGGCGGCCGGGCCGGTGCCATCTGCCAAGGTGCCGATTTCACCGGTGAACCCGCTCCTTTCCCGTCGGCTTTAATCCTGACCGCGATGAAGATCCCGCCGCAGGTCCGCAAGATACGGAAACGCCTCACGCCCCTTCACCACCCGTTCGTGCTCAAGGTCGGCCAGCAATTGGCATTCCTCGCGTCCGGCCATGGCCAGCAGGCTGCCGTCCGGGCCGATGATGCTGCTCTGCCCGCAATACTGGATCTCACCCTCAGCCCCGCAGTAGTTGGCGTATACCAGATAGCACTGGTTCTCCTGCGCCCGCGAGCGCACGGTCACCTGGCAGACGAAGTCGTAGGGCGTCATGTTCGCGGTCGGCACCAGGATCAGCTCGGCGCCCTCAAGCGCCAGGCGCCGGGCGTTCTCGGGGAATTCGATGTCGTAGCAGATCAGCAGACCCAGCTTCCAGCCATCGAGCTCGACCACCGGAAAATGGTTGGCGCCCGGGCTGAACATCGAGCGGTCCAGCTCGCCGTACAGATGGGTCTTGCGGTAGTTGCACAGGCTGCGGCCGTGGGCGTCTATCAGTTGCACGCTGTTGTGAATCGAGCCGTCCTCGGCCCGCTCCGGGTAGCCATAGACGATGGCGATGCGCTGCGCCTGGGCAATCTCCACCACCGCCATGGCCGACGGTCCGTCTTCAGGTTCGGCCAGGCGCTGCACCGCTTCAGCGCCGATGTTGTAGCCGCTGAGGTACATCTCCGGGCACACCAGCAGTTGCGCGCCCCGCGCTGCCGCCAGTTGTGCCTGGTGCTGCAGGCGTTCTAGATTGCCGGGCACGTCCAGTGGCCTGGGCGCTCCCTGGAACAGGGCGATGCGCATGAGCGCCTCCTCGTCTCAGTCAGGCAGGGCGATAGGGCCGATCTCGTGGAACACGTCGCCCGGCCCGGGATTGTCCGCATGGGTCTTGCCGCCGAAGTGGTTCATGATACCCCACACCGCATTCAGCGACGTCTGCACCGCGCCTTCGACCCAGGCCGGGGTCCAGGACACGTCGTCGCCAGCGATGAAGATGCCGCGCTGCTCGGGGGGCAGGTCCTGTTGCATGAAGTGCGCGTACATGCGCTGGTTGTAGCGGTAGTGACCTGGCAGCGCACCTTTGAAGGCGCCGAGGAAGTAGGGGTCGGCCTCCCAGGAGATGGTGATCGGGTCGCCGATGATGTGCCCGGCGATGTCGGTTTTCGGGTAGATCTTCTTCAGCGCATCCAGGGCAAGCTGCACGCGTTTCTCGGTCGGATGCGGCAGCATCTTCAGCGCATCGCTCATCCATGCGTACGACAGGCAGATCACTCCCGGCTTGTCGTCGCCGTTGTCGAACAGGTAGGTGCCGCGGGTCAGGCGATCAGTGAGCGTCATGCTCAGCAGGTCGCGGCCGGTCTGCGGGTCCTTGTCCTTCCAGAACGGGCGATCGACCATGACGAAGGTCTTCGACGACTGCATGTAGCGGGTGCGGTCCAGGGCCATCCACATCTTCTGCGAGAACAGCGACTCTTCGCAGTCGATCTGGGTGGTCAGCAGCCAGCTCTGGCAGGTGGTGAGCACGGCGGCGTAGTGGCGGGTGTCGCCATAGTTGTCGGTAACCGCCAGGCGGCCATCGCTGGCGCGGGCGATGCGCTTGACCCCGGCCCGCGGCGCGCCGCCGTGCAGCGAGCGAAGACTGGTGCCGGCCGGCCAGTGCGCAGTGCTGTCCGGCACATGCCGCCAGATGCCCTGCGGCACTTGCTCCACACCTCCGACCACCAGGTGCTGGTGATCGTCGCAGTTGGTCATGACCACGCGGAAGATTTCCAGCATCGAGTTGGGGAAGTCCGAATCCCAGCCGCCGGTGCCGAAACCGACCTGGCCGAACACTTCCCGGTGTTGGAAGCTCAGCTTGGCGAAGGCTTTGGAGGTGGCGACGAAATCGTAGAAGGTGCGGTCGTCCCACAGCGGCACCAGGGTATCCCACAGGGCCTTCAGGCGCGGTACGTCGCGCTCGCGGATGGCCTGCTGAATCTCGCCGAAGCGTGCGCCGTCCTCCAGTGCATCGGCCCAGGCTTCGGCCACCTCGTGGAACAGGGCCGGCAGGTCGGCGGCTTTCTCGGCGTAGTAGGTCTGGCCTTCGAGGTCGATCACCGTGCTGCCCGACGCCGGGGTCAGCGGGTTGGGGAAGGGTTTCGTTTCCAGGCCGAGCTTGTCGACATAGTGGTAGAACGCGGTGGACGATACCGGGAAGCGCATGCCGCCCAGTTCGGCGACGATACCGTCGGTGCCGTTGAAGGCTTGCGAGCGCAGGCGCCCGCCGAGCTTCGAGGCTTCGTAGACGACCGGCTTGAGGCCCAGCTTCATCAGCTCGTAGGCCGCCACCAGCCCAGCGATGCCGGCACCGACGATCGCCACTTCTTCGCCATGCCTTTGCGCGGGAATGCTGCCAAGGCCTGCGGGATGCTCGAGCCAGTCATCGAAGGCGAAAGGAAAATCAGGACCGAAGATGGTGACCGGCGGCTTGCCGTCGACGGGGTGGCGGTTTTTCTTGTTCATCTGATGACCTTGCCAGAGCGGCTGCGCTGAGAGCGGAGCCTGAGTATAGGAAATGCGTGGCGGTCATTTTATGAAGCGTGGCGTTCGTAATTAAGAGCAATAGTGGCGTCGATATGCAGGCTGATATGTCGATATGACGATCAGGATTCGCATTATGACAAACGCCTATCCAGGCTGCCCGCGATCCACCTTGCTGCTGAGGATGATTGAGGTGGTGGTCTTTTCCACCCCTTCCAGGCTGCCAATCTGGTCAAGCAACTGGTCCAGCTGTTCCGGTGAGTCACTGAGCAGCCAGGCAACGTAGTCGAACTCGCCACTCACCGCGCACAGCTGCTGTACCTGCCCCATCGCCGACAGGCGGCGCACCACTTCGCGCCCTGATCGTGGTTGCACCGTGATGCCGACATAGGCCTGCAGACCACCCCCGACCAGGCGCTGGCCCAGGCGCACGCCGTAGCCGGTGATCACCTTATGCTTCTCCAGGCGCGCCAGACGCGACGTGACGGTGGTGCGGGCGATGCCCAGCTGGCGTGCGAGGGTAGCGACGCTTTCGCGGGCGTTGATCTGCAGCAGGGCAATGAGCTGACGATCGATTTCGTCGAGGGCGATGGCGCGGGAGTCCGGCATGACAAATCTCTGCAATGGGTGCGCTAGCCTAGCCAGACCTGGGCTCGGGCGGCAAGATGAGCCGTTCGCACGATGATGGCAAAATGATTAAATCGATTTCACTTCTGTCCTTGAGCGGGTGCGTATTATGATGCGGCACTTGGTATTTGATAATCATTCTCGCTAAAGAATTGACGCCAGAAATCCCCTCTGCCTAGCTGTAGGTGCCACGTGTCCAGCCTGTTCAAGTTCGACGTCGATGCGGCGTTCTGTGTTTCCTTGCGCGATCGGCAGGACAGCCGCGAGCGCTTCATGCGGGAAGTGGGCAGCAGGATTGGCAATCCACTGGTCTTCCACCTCAGGGAAAAGGACATCAACCCGATTCGGGGCCACTACGAGTCCCATCGCGCCTTGGCGCTGATGGCCCTGGAGCACGGCTGGCAGCGCATCCTGATTTTCGAGGACGATGCCAAGCCCTACGACTGGCGTACCACGTCGATCAACTGGATCAACCGCTTCATCGCCACCCGGCCGTTCGAGAGCCTGCACCTGGGCTATACCATGGGCCGCACCTGGCTGACCTGGTTTCCATTCATCGCCCGTGGGCGGGTCAGTGCACCGCATGCCTACATCCTTTCCCAGGAAGGCTGTCGAGTGCTGGTTGCCGCGCCCTACGACGGCAGAACGCTGGACAGCCTGTTCAAGCGACGGATCAAGCAGCACTGCGCCTACCCGATGCTGTTCCGCCGCATCAGCACTGCCGCCTCCCAGGATGCGCGTGTCGCCCGGCATGAGGATGCGCAGTGGCAGCAGAACTGGGGGCGCCACCTGCGCTCGCCGCTGAAGTATTTCTGGAAAACCTTGTTACGCTGGGGCTTTTGATAGCGCAGGGGAAACCGGCATTGACCTTCGAACATCTGCTGGAGTGCTGGCGACTGGAAGTCTCCAACAAAAAGAAGCCGGGGCGATTGGTCAGTTTGCTGAGTAACGTCCTGCGTCGGTCACGCAGGGATAACAAGCTGCGCTTCCTGTTTTCCTACCGTCTGGCTCAGTACCTGGACGGCAAAGGGGGGCTGGCCCGCCGGTATGCCCGCGGCATGCAGCAGCGACTCAATCTGAAGTATGCGCTGGACATCGACATCGGCGCGCAGATTGCGCCTGGGTTGCGCATCGCCCATCTGCCGGGCGTTGTCATCACTCGGCATGTACGGATCGGGCGCAATTTCTTCATTCGCCAGAACTGCACGATCGGTATCAAGACCTTGGGGCTGGAGCACTACGCGCTGGAGATCGGCGACAACGTCAGCCTGGGTGCCAACAGTTGCATCATCGCCGACCGCCTGCGCATCGGTGACAACGTGGTGATCGGTGCGATGTCACTGGTCACCCGCGACATTCCCGCCGACACGACGTTCTACAACTCGCGGCAGGCGACGCTGCTGCAGCGCTGACGGTTGCCGTGAGGTTCAGCCGACCGACGCTGCAGGCGAACGATTGCTGCGACTGCCAGACAAAAGCACCATGACTGCCGCCAGCAGCAACACACAGGCATAGGCATTGGTGGTAACGACCAGCCCGACATGCTGGGTGGCGATGCCTGCGGCAACTGCCGGCAGGCTGAAGGCCAGGTAACTCAGCACATAGAACCCGGCCATCAGCCCGCCGCGTTCGTGAGCGTGGGCCAGCGGCACGACCGAGCGCAAGGCGCCGAGAAATCCGCCACCGAAGCCCAGGCCGGCGACTGCGGTGCCGAGGAAGAACAGCCAGGCCAGGCCGCAGTCCACGCCGATCAGGGTCAGCAGCAGGCCGCTGACCAGCGCCAGGCTGCCGCGGCGCAGGATCACCTGGGCCTCGCTGTTGCGCAGGGCGAAGATGCCCAGCGCGCCGCAACTGGTGAGCAGGAAGACCAGGGTGCCGCCGACCAGCGGTGCCTGCAGCCCCGTGACCTGGCGCGCGAGCGTCGGCCCCAGCGACAGGTAGAAGCCTCCCAATGCCCAGAGACTCGCATTCAGCGGTGCGATCCGCCAGAAGGCCCGCCGGGCCTGCGGCGGAATCCGCACCCGTGGTCGCAGCGAGGCCCATGCACCGGGCTGACGGCTGATGCTTTCCGGCAGGCGCGCCAGCACCAACGCGAACAACGCAAAGATCCCCAACAGAACCAGGAACACCCGGTGCAGCGGTTCGCCGGAAAACTGCATCAACGCACTACTGCCCAAGGCACCAAGGGCCAGGCCCAGCATCGGTGTCACGCTGTTGAGCAGCGGCCCGCGCTCGCGGTCGAAGTCCAGCAACGCCGCGCCGAGCACACTGGTGGCAAGCCCTGTGGCGCAGCCCTGCAGCAGGCGCGCGACTATCAGCGCCTCGACCGATTCAGCACGCAGGAATACCGCCATGGCCAACACCTCCAGCGCCAAGGCAGCTGCTATCACCGGGCGCCGGCCGATGTGATCGGACAGCGAGCCGCACACCAGCAACGTCAGCAGCAAACCGCCCGCGTAGATGCTGAACACCACACTCAGCAAGGCCGGCGAGAAGCCCCAGGTTTCGCGGTAGAGGGCGTAGAGGGGTGTCGGCGCGCTGGCCGCAGCCGAAAAGGCGATCAGTATCGCCCCCAATAACCACAGGGAGGCAGCGCGAGACAGACCGTTGCGGCGTTCGCGCATGCTTTTGGGTAAGGTATCGCTCATGGTTGCTCTCGCAAAGGCTAAGAGTTAGCTTTTGCAGACGATGAACCTGTTTCGAGATAAAAGCAAACTCTTTGCGTTAAGGAGCATATGGCGATCAATCAGGGCGTGCGTCCAGGCGGGCGTAGTGCGAGGGTCCAGGCCTCGGTCCACAATGCGGTCAATCAGCTGCTGGAGGAGCGCGAGCGTGGCGAACTGACCGTGCCGCTGATCGCTGCCCGCGCCGGTGTGACACCTTCGACCATCTATCGACGCTGGGGCGACCTCAACGAACTGCTGGGTGACGTTGCGCTGCAGCGCATCCGCCCGGACAGCGGCCCGACCGACACCGGCAGCCTGGCTGGAGATTTGCTCGCCTGGGGCATCCAGTACATGGAAGAGACGTCATCGGTACCCGGCCGCGCCGCGGTGCTCGACTTGCTGGCGGCTGGTGGCGGCTGCTCCGGACGCTGCCTGGAGATTGCCACGGCACAGTTTGGCGCGATTCTCGAACGCGCAGTGGCACGCGGTGAGCCGGTTCCGAGCAATGATCGCGTGGTCGATAGACTGATGGCCCCGCTGGTGTACCGGATTCTGTTTTCCGGTGAGCCGCTGGAGGTGGCGTATGTGGAGGCGTTGGTAGAGGTGACGCTGGAGGGGATTGGCGGCTGAGGGTGTTTGCCGCCAGATGCAAAAAAGCCGCGCTGATGCGCGGCTTTGTCGTATCTGGTGGGCCCACACGGACTCGAACCGTGGACCAAAGGATTATGAGTCCTCTGCTCTAACCAACTGAGCTATAGGCCCCAGAGGTCGGCCGGATTATAACGAGGGTTTGCTAAGGGTGCCATCTGAAAGATCCGATAGTGCTATACGAAGAAAGGTGGCGGCGAACTCGTCGGCGGGTAGGGGCAGGCTGACGATGTAGCCCTGGATCTGTTCGCACCCTTCGGCGGCCAGGAAGCGTTGTTGGGCCTGGTTCTCCACGCCTTCGGCGATGATGGTCAACTGCATGCTGCGGCCCAGGGCAATGATGGCGCGGGCGATGGCGGCGTCGTGGGGATCGTCGGGCAGGCCGCGGATGAACGACTGGTCGATCTTGAGGATGTCCAGCGGCAGGCGCTTCAGGTAGCTCAGCGAGGAGTAGCCGGTGCCGAAGTCGTCGATTGCCAATTGCACACCCAGGTGCTTGAGCTGATGCAGGATGGCCAGGGCTTCTTCGGCCTGGCTCATGATGAAGTTCTCGGTGATTTCCAGCTGCAGGTCGCCGGCCTTGAGGTGGAAGGTCTTGAGCAGGTGTTCGATACGTCGGGTCAGGCTGGGCTGGCGTAATTGAGCGCCCGCGAGGTTGATCGACAGTGGGCCGAATGCTTGATAGGTGCGCTTCCAGGTGTGCATCTGCCGGCAGGCCTGCTCCAGCACCCAGTCGCCGAGCTGGAGGATGCTGCCGTTCTCTTCGGCCAGGTGAATGAACTGCTCCGGTGGTACTTCCCCGAAGGTCGGGTGGTTCCAGCGGATCAGCGCCTCGGCACCGACCAACCCCTGGGTCTTGAGGCTGAACTTGGGTTGGTAGTACAGGCTCAGTTCGTTGCGTTCGATGGCGCGACGCAGCTCATGCTCGAGGAAAATACGTTCGCTGGCCTGGGCAGTGAGGTCGAGGGTGTAGCTTTCGACGCGGTTGCGACCCTTGGCCTTGGAGCGGTACATGGCGGCGTCGGCGTTGCGGATCAATGTGGCGACGTCGGTGCCGTCTTGCGGGTACAGGCTGATACCGATGCTGGCACTGGTGAAGAACTCGTGCTCGCCGGCCTGAACCGGGGCGTGGAAACACGCCAGCAGCTTGTTGGCGATGGCGCTGGCGTCGCTTGGGCGATGCAGGCCGGGCAAGAGGATGATGAATTCGTCGCCGCCCAGGCGGGCGACGGTGTCGACATCGCGCACCTGCTCTTTCAGGCGTTGGGCGATGCCTTTAAGCAAGAGGTCGCCGACCGGGTGGCCGAGGCTGTCGTTGATGTGCTTGAAGCGGTCGAGGTCGAGGAACAGCACGGCGCCTTGGCGGCTGGAGGCCTGGGCGCAGGTGAGGGCAGCCTGCAGGCGGCTCTCGAACAGGGTGCGGTTGGGCAGGCCGGTGAGCGGGTCGTGGTGGGCCTGGTAGTCGAGCTTGGCCTGGGCGTGCTTGAGGCTGGAGATGTCGGCGAACACGGCGACGAAATGGGTGGTCTCGTGTTCGCTGTTGCGCACGGCGCTGATGGTCAGCCAACTGGGGTAGAACTCTCCGTTCTTGCGTCGGTTGCAGATCTCGCCCTGCCAATGGCCTTCGGCGGTGAGCTGATGCCACATGGCGACGTAGAAGGCGCTGTCGTGTTGGCCGGAGGCGAGCAGACGCGGGGTCTGGCCGAGGGCTTCGAGTTCGCTGTAGCCGGTGATCTCGCTGAAGGCGCGATTGACCGCACTGATGCGCTGCTCGGTGTCGGTGATCAGCACGCCCTCGGCGGTGTTCTCGAAGACCGTGGCGGCCAGTTGCAGTTTTTCCTGCATCATGTGGCGCTCGGTGATGTCGCGGGTGATGGTCAGCATGCAGTCGATGCCGCCGATTGGCAGCGGCCGAGCGGACATTTCGCACAGGCGAATCTGGCCGTCGCTACGGCGGATATGGCAACTGAAATCGCGCGCGAAACCATCGCGCTTGAGCAGTTCGATCAGCCGATCACGTTCGTTGAGGTCGACCCAGATGCCCAGATCAAGGCTGTTGTGGCCAAGGTTTGGGTTGATGTCGTAGCCGGTCAGGCGGCAGAAACCTTCGTTGGCTTCCAGCAGCAGGCCATCGCTCTGGCGCTACAGCAGCAAGCCGTCGGGCGATGCGTGGAAGGCCTTGGCGAACTTCTCTTCGGAAGTCTGCAACTGTTGCTGGGTTTCCTTGAGCTGGCTGATGTCGCGCACGGCAACCACCAGCGCCGGTGTGCCATCCAGGTCGAAGCTTTCAGCGGAGGTGAGGCCTGTGAACAACTCGCCGTTGCTGCGCCGGAAGCTCATTTCCAGGTTGCGGATGCCGCCACGCTGCACGCGTTCGAGGATCGTCGGGCCGGTGCCCGCGACACCCCACAGGCCCAGTTCGGTGGCGGTGCGGCCGATGACCTGGGCCGGGCTCAGGCCGATCTGTTCCTCGAACGCTTCGTTGACCTCCAGCAGGCAGCCATCGCTGTGGCGGGCGATGAGCAGGATGTCGGGGCATTGTTGGAACACTGAGGCGAACTTCTGTTCGGAAAGGCGCAGGGCATCCTCGGTGCGTTTGGTTTCGCTGATGTCGATCATCAGGCCGCGCATCAGCGGCTTGTGGCCGTGCTCGATCATGCTGACGATATTGCGCACCCAGAGGATGTGCCCGTCGGCACGTATCACGCGATAGTCGAGGCTGTGGTCGCGCCCGGCAGCGGTTTCGGCGTCGCAGTAGGCCTGGGCCCAGAGGGCGTCCTCGGGGTGCAGGATACCGCGCCAGAAACCAGGTCTGAGCCATTCCCTCAGCGGGTAGCCGAGCAGGCCCTCGGCGTGCGGGGAGACATAGCTGTAGGTGAAATCGTTGGCGTCGGCTTCCCAGGCGATGGCCGAAAGGCTTTCGATCAGGCTGCGGTAGTGGTATTCGCTGCTGCGCAGCTCTTGCTCCAGGGCGATCCGCCGCGAAATCTCCGAGCTGAGACGCCGGTTGATGCGCAGCATGGCGGCGAGGATCAGCAACACCACGGCCAGTGTCGGCAGGCCATAGACCAGCAGATCGCGCCATAGGCTCCGTTGATCGACGACGTTGCCGACCCAGCGCTGCTGAATGTCGCTGATTTCGGCGCTGCTCAGGTCAGCCATGACTTTGTCGAGAATTCCGATGAGGATTTTCTGTTCCCGTGGCGCGGCCATGGCCAGCTGATAACGGTAGGGCGTCTCGCCACTGACGTACAGGCCATCGAGCTTGAGCTGGCGCAGGCTCCAGATGCTCGATGCAAGGTCGCCAACCACGGCATCCACTTCGTCGGTAGCCAACGCCTGCAGGGCTGAACTCACATTGGGCAGGGCCACCAGATTGAGATCCGGGTGGTGGGTGCGCAGTAACTCATGGGGAGCGTAGTTTTCCACGACCGCGATTTTCAGGCCGTACAGGTCTTTGAGGGTGCGTGGCTGAGGGCCCCCCTCGTGGGCGAGGATGACGATGGGGAAGTCGAGGTAGGGGCGGGTGAAGGCCAGGTAGGACTGGCGTTCGGGTGTCGACATGATACCCGGGAGCAGGTCGATGCGGTTCTGTCGTGCCTGCTCGAGTACCTGCGACCAATTGCTCGGCTCGATCGGCTGCAGCGAAACGCCCAGGCGTTGCTGGATCAGGGCAATGTAGTCGGCGGCCAATCCCTGGTAGCGACCTTCCTGGTCGCGAAATTCGAATGGCGGCCAAGACGCATCCACGCCCAGGCGCAGCTGCGGATGGGCGTTGAGCCAGGCTTGTTCTTCGTCCGTCAGGGTCAGGGCGCCGGCCGCTGTGTTCCAGATCATCAAGAGCAGCAGCAGAAGTGCCGGCATCAAGGGCATGGCGACCTCTCTCTATCAGGGGGCTGATTCGAGTGTAGACGGACGCGGGTGAAGAGTGCCGGTGAATGCGGCAGATTGCCTGCAGCTTTTTGTCGCCCATGAAAAACCCCGGCCTGGGCCGGGGTTCGTCATCACTCGTCGAGGAAGGAGCGCAGATGCTCGCTTCGCGTCGGGTGGCGCAGCTTGCGCAACGCCTTGGCTTCGATCTGACGGATCCGCTCGCGGGTCACGTCGAACTGCTTGCCGACTTCTTCAAGTGTGTGGTCGGTGTTCATGTCGATCCCGAAACGCATGCGCAGCACCTTGGCTTCGCGTGCGGTCAGGCCCGAGAGCACGTCACGGGTGGCTTCCTTGAGGCTTTCGACCGTGGCCACGTCGATCGGGGACTGCATGGTGGAGTCCTCGATGAAGTCGCCCAGATGCGAATCTTCGTCGTCACCGATCGGGGTTTCCATGGAGATCGGCTCCTTGGCGATCTTCAATACCTTGCGGATCTTGTCCTCAGGCATTTCCATGCGCTCACCCAGCTCTTCCGGGGTCGGTTCACGACCCATTTCCTGCAGCATCTGCCGGGAAATACGGTTGAGCTTGTTGATCGTCTCGATCATGTGCACCGGAATCCGGATGGTGCGCGCCTGGTCGGCGATCGAACGGGTGATCGCCTGGCGAATCCACCAGGTGGCGTAGGTCGAGAACTTGTAGCCACGACGGTATTCGAACTTGTCCACCGCCTTCATCAGGCCGATGTTGCCTTCCTGGATCAGGTCGAGGAACTGCAGGCCGCGGTTGGTGTACTTCTTGGCGATGGAGATCACCAGACGCAAGTTTGCCTCGACCATTTCCTTCTTGGCGCGACGGGCTTTCGCCTCGCCGATCGACATGCGACGGTTGATCTCTTTGATTTCTGCGACGGTCAGGCCGGTCTCGGTCTCGAGGTCGATCAGCTTCTGCTGGCAGGCGACGATCGCGGCGTCCTTCTCACCCAGGGCAGCGGCCCACTTGGTGCTGCGCTTGGCGAGGTCACCGCTCCAGGTCTGGTCGGTCTCGTTGCTCGGGAACAGGCGCAGGAAGTCGGCACGCGGCATGCGGGCGTCACGTACGCACAGTTGCATGATCGCACGCTCCTGCTGACGCAGGCGGTCAAGGGCACCGCGCACACGCTCGACGAGTACGTCGAACTGCTTGGGCACCAGCTTGATCGGCATGAACAGATCGGCCAGGGCCTGGAGCGCCGCAACGCTTTCCTTGCCACTGCGACCATGTTTCTTCAGGACCTTGTTGGTGGCCTGGAGCTGGTCGGAGACAGCACCGAAACGCTGACGCGCAACTTCCGGATCGGGGCCGCTTTCGCCCTCTTCCTCGCTGTCGTCGCTGTTTTCGTCACCTTCTTCTTCGTCTTCCGACTCTTCCTTCGCCGCTGCAGTCTTGGCGCCTGGGATCGGTACTTCTTCGGTAGGCGCGGCGATGTTGTCGTCAGGGTCGATGTAACCGCTGAGGACATCCGACAGGCGGCCGCCTTCGGTCGTCACACGGTCGTACTCGCCGAGAATGTGATCGACGGTGCCCGGGAAGTGAGCGATGGCGCCCATGACTTCGCGGATACCTTCCTCGATACGCTTGGCGATTTCGATCTCGCCTTCGCGGGTCAGAAGCTCGACGGTACCCATTTCACGCATGTACATGCGTACCGGGTCGGTCGTGCGGCCGATATCGGTTTCAACGGCCGCCAACGCTGCGGCGGCTTCTTCGGCTGCGGCTTCGTCGGTGTCGGCTTCCGCCAACAACAGGGCATCCGCATCCGGAGCACTCTCGAATACGTTGATCCCCATGTCGTTGATCATGCGGATGATGTCTTCCACCTGTTCCGGATCTGAAATATCCTCAGGCAGGTGGTCGTTGACCTCCGCGTAAGTCAGGTAGCCCTGCTCACGACCGCGGGTGATCAACTCTTTGATACGAGATTGCTGTTGCGCTTTTCCGGACATAACACCCTATCCACTGAAGGTCTTGGCGGGCAAAAAACAAGCCGAGGATTATACCCGAGCATGGACCTCACGCGCCAGATGAGGTCGGGGTTTGTGCGGGAACATTCCTGCTGAGCAGGGCGAGCAACTGGGATTTTTCCTCGGTGCTCAACTCACTTTGACGTGCTTTCCTGAGCAGATGTTCCAAGCTTCGCTCGCGCTGGCGGGCTGACAAGCTAGTTATAGTGTCGAAAAACTGTTGTTCAAGGTTATCGGCATCGATCAGCCATTCCTTCTCCGCCAGCGCCCGCAGCAGACGCCCCTGTTCGGTGCCGTGCCAGCGTGCGATCAGCTGCATGGAGCTTAGCCCAGGATTCTTCTGCACGGCTTCGATCAGGGCCACCAGCAACTGGCTGTAAAGATGTTCTTCGTCGGCGAAATGGCTCGCGTCCTCTACCTTTCCGGCCAGCAGCGGATGGTGCAGCAATGTGCGCAAGGCCGCGAGCGCCGGGGGTTCGACGGGTGCCGGCGTGCGTGGAGGCGCTTCGTCGCGCTGCCAGCCCTTGGCGCCCTTGCGGTTCTTGTCCCAGGGCTTGCCATTGCCATCCCAGGGCTTCTTGCCACCCCCTTTGTTGGGCGTCCAGGGGCGTTGCTCCTGCTGGGCGGGGACGTAGTCGTGGTGCTGTTCGCTGAAGTCCGGCGTGTAGCTGGCCATGGCATCGTAGTCATAGCCTGGATCGTAGTCCGGTACGCTGGGCGCGGGCGTTTTCTGTGCCAACTGCTCCATTTGCTGGACATCAAGACCAGTAATTTCCTTCAAGCGATTGCGCATTAACTGACGCAGATTGGCGCCCGGAATCTTTTCGATCAACGGTGCAGCCAAGGTCGCCATGTGGGCCTTGCCTTCCAACGAGCGTGGGTCGGCTTCGCTGCCCAGTTGCTCGAAGAAATAGTCGGCGAGCGGTTGGGCGTGCTGATGGATGCGGGCCTGGAAGGCGTCGGTGCCTTCGGCGCGGACCAACGTATCCGGATCTTCCCCCTCGGGCAGGAACAGGAAGCGCGCACGTCTGCCATCCTGCAGGTTCGGCAGCGTGGCCTCCAGTGCACGCCAGGCCGCCTTGCGCCCGGCCTGGTCGCCGTCGAAGCAGAACAGTACGTGGGGCACCACGCGGAACAGGCGCTTGAGGTGCTCTTCGCTGGTCGCGGTGCCAAGTGTGGCTACGGCGTTGCGCAGGCCTTGCTGGGCGAGGGCGATCACGTCCATGTAGCCCTCGACCACGATGATTTCGTCGAGGTTGCGGTGGTGCTTGCGTGCCTCGAACAGCCCGTACAGCTCCTGGCCCTTGTGGAATACCGGGGTTTCCGGGGAGTTCAGGTATTTGGGCTTGTCATCGCCCAGCACGCGTCCGCCGAAGGCGATCACCCGGCCACGGCTGTCGCGGATCGGGAACATGACCCGGTCGCGGAAGCGATCGTAGCGCTTGCCGGTCTCGGCGTTCTCGATCAGCAGGCCGGCGTCGATCATCACCTTCTGTTGCAGGGTGTCGGCGCCAAGGTGCTTGAACAGGTTGTCCCAGCCCGGCGGGGCGAAACCCAGGCCGAAATCACGGGCGATTTCGCCGGACAGGCCGCGGCCCTTGAGGTATTCGACCGCTGCCTTGCGTGTCGGATGGTTGCGCAGCGCCTGGCGATAGAACTCGGCAGCTGCTTCGAGCAGCGGGTACAGCGGAGAGTCGGTGGGCTGGCGCGGCTTTTGTCCGCGTCGTCCCTCTTCGCGCGGCACTTCCATGCCTGCGGCGCGGGCCAGTTCCTCGACTGCCTGGGGGAAATCCAGGTTGTCGTGGTCCATGATGAAGCCCAGGGCGTTGCCCCCGGCCCCACAGCCGAAGCAGTAGTAGAACTGCTTGTCGGGGCTGACAGTGAAGGACGGCGTCTTTTCCTTGTGGAACGGGCAGCAGGCCGAATGGTTTTTGCCGGTCTTCTTCAGCTGGATGCGCGAACTCACCACGTCGACAATGTCGGTGCGGTTGAGGAGGTCGTCGATGAAACTCTGGGGAATCAGCCCGGCCATGGCAGTCTCGTTATCTGGCTACTGGCAAGTCTAATCGCTGGAGAGAGCAACAAGGGAGATGCGTGTCGGCCTATCACCTGCCGCATCGGGCATTCTGGTGAGGCGTATGAATTCTGCCCATGGGCGAGTGCCGGGGCGCCCAAGGCACATGGCCGAGGGTGTGAAGCGACAACTGCCATTAGCCCGGCACGAGGCCGGGCTGGGCAGAAGCTTTGCGTAGAACGTCTGTATTAGTACAGACGAACGGCGCGGCGCTGTTCGCGCTGAACTTTCTTGGCGTGACGCTTAACAGCGGCAGCAGCTTTGCGCTTACGCTCAGCGGTCGGCTTCTCGTAAAACTCGCGGCTACGAACTTCAGCCAGTACACCGGCTTTTTCGCAGGAGCGCTTGAAACGACGCAGAGCTACGTCGAAGGGTTCGTTCTCTTTAACTTTGACGGCTGGCATCCAGGGCTACCTTAATTCATTACCGGGGTAGACGTGCTCCTGGCAAAACAAAGGTGTGCTGGAGAACGTCGGTTTTCAAGGGTTGCGGATGTTAACCCTTAGCGGGGAGGAATGCAAAGCCTCTGATCGAAAACCGCTGGTCGGCACTCTGTACGGGGACTAGAATGCGCGGCTTCGAATTCAGCCTCCACAAGGCACGGACCCATGCTAGTACTGGGATTGGAAACATCCTGCGACGAAACCGGCGTCGCATTATACGACAGTGAGCGCGGCCTGCTGGCCGATGCGCTGTTCAGCCAGATCGACCTGCACCGCGTCTACGGCGGCGTCGTGCCCGAGCTCGCCTCGCGCGATCACGTCAAGCGCATGCTGCCGTTGATCCGCGAAGTGCTGGATGAAGCCGGCTGCGTCGCTGCCGACATCGATGCCATCGCCTACACCGCCGGCCCCGGCCTGGTCGGTGCGCTGCTGGTTGGCGCTTCCTGTGCACAGGCGCTGGCGTTCGCCTGGGATATTCCGGCGATCGGCGTTCACCACATGGAGGGCCACCTGCTGGCGCCGATGCTCGAGGAGCAGCCGCCGCAGTTCCCGTTCGTCGCCTTGCTGGTATCCGGTGGTCACACTCAATTGGTGCAGGTCGATGGCATCGGCCAATACGCGCTTCTGGGCGAGAGCCTGGATGACGCGGCGGGCGAGGCCTTCGACAAGACCGCCAAGCTGATTGGTCTGAATTATCCCGGCGGTCCCGAGATCGCGCGTCTGGCCGAACAGGGTACGCCTGGGCGCTTCGTGTTCCCGCGGCCGATGACCGACCGTCCGGGGCTCGAGTTCAGCTTCAGCGGTCTCAAGACCTTCGCCCTGAATACCTGGCAGCAGTGCCGCAATGCGGGTGACGACAGCGAGCAAACCCGTTGCGACCTGTCGCTGGCATTCCAGCAGGCGGTGGTGGAGACTCTGACCATCAAGTGCAAGCGTGCCCTCAAGCAGACCGGTCTCAAGCGCCTGGTCATCGCCGGAGGCGTGAGCGCCAACAAGGCGCTGCGGGCATCGCTCGAGGACATGCTCGCGAGCATCAAGGGCAATGTGTACTACGCACGTCCGAAGTTCTGCACCGACAACGGCGCGATGATCGCCTACGCCGGCTGCCAGCGCCTGTTGGCCGGACAGCAGCAGGATCTGGCGATCAGCGTGCAGGCGCGTTGGCCGATGGAGCAATTGCCGCCGCTGTGAGGCGGCGTTTTCCCCGCGAGTGATTCAGAAATGTCGTTCGCGGCCGGCAAACAGGTCGCGCAGATTGCTGCGGTGTCGCCAGACTATAAGTACTGTCAGCACCGTCATTGGCAGTAGCGCGGCCGGCTCGCGCCAGGCCAGCAGCGGCAGGGTCAGAGGCGTGGCGATCAAGGCCGCCAGCGAGCTGGTACGGGTGAGGTAGAAGGTGAGCAACCAGGCGCCGATCGCCAGCAGCGCGGCGGGAAAGTACAGCCCCATGAGCATGCCCGCCGCAGTGGCTACGCCCTTGCCGCCCTGGAAACGGAAGTACAGCGGAAACAGGTGGCCGATCACCGCGCACAGGCCTATCCAGGCTTGGGCCTGCAGGCTCAGGCCTGCAAGTCCGGCCAGCAGCACTGGCAGCAAACCCTTGCACAGGTCGCCGAGCAGGGTGAGGATGGCCAGCTTGCGGCCTGCCAGGCGCAGCATGTTGGTCGCGCCGGCGTTGCCCGAACCACTGGAGCGAGGGTCGGGGTTGCCACTGAGGCGGCTCAGGACAATGGCGAAGGACAGCGAGCCGAGCAGGTAGGCGAGCAGCGCCAATAACCAAAACATGCTAACTATTCCGGGCGGGGACGCCCTGATTCTAACGGCGCCGGTCGCCCTTGTCGTCTGTGGAGAGAAGTGCTTGGACAGAGTGTTCATCGAGGGACTGGAAGTCGATACCGTCATCGGTGCCTATGACTGGGAGCGGGATATTCGCCAGTGCCTGCGCCTGGACCTGAGTTTCGCCTGGGACAACCGCCCGGCGGCGGCCGGTGACGACCTAAACCTGGCGTTGGACTACGCCAGTGTCTCGGCCCGTATCCAGGCCTTTGCCGAGCAGTCGCGCTTCGAGCTGGTGGAAACCTTCGCCGAGCGTCTCGCGGCGACCTTGATGGAAGAGTTCGGCATCGTGTGGATGCGGTTGAAGCTGACCAAGCCCGGTGCCGTTCCTGCGGCCCGGGGTGGCGTGGGCGTGGAGATCGAGCGCGGATGTCTCTGAGCACGGTTTACCTGGGACTGGGCAGCAATATCGACCGCGAGCGCCACCTGTGCGCCGGGCTTGATGCGCTGGCCGGCATCCTCCAGGACATGCGCTGTTCGGCGGTGTTCGAGAGCCAGGCGGTAGGGATCAAGAGCGGGCCTTTCTTCAACCTGGTGGTGAGCGGGCAGACCGCGCTGCCGCTACTGGAACTGGATCGCCGGCTCAAGTTCATCGAGGCGGAAAACGGCCGCTATGCCCCGGATCGCAAGGGTTTGCCGCTGGATATCGATGTGCTGATGTTCGATGAGCTGCACGGTACTTTCGACGGGCTTGTACTGCCGCGCGCCGAAATCCTGAAAAACGCGTTCGTGCTCTGGCCGTTGTCATTGCTCGCGCCCGAGCTGGTGCATCCTGGAGCAGGTCAATCCATGGCCGAGTTGTGGCAGCAGGCGAATATCCAGCAGGAGCTGACGCCAGTGCCGTTCGAGTGGCGTGGGTTGCAACTGACGCAGCCATTTTAGCCACGACTGCGTTGTCCAGAATCTGAAGGCCGTTTCAATGTCGCGGCCTTTTCTCACCTGGCGGTGGCGGTTTTCCGCTGCGACTTGCGCCGCGATCGCCGGCAAAGCCGGTGCCATCCACCGCAGCTCCTCCACAAGGATCGGGCTCGCTGCGCAAGGTCAGCCTTTGTAGCGTGTCAACGCCTGCAAGCGCTCTGCCTTCAGTGCCTCTCCCAATGCCTGTCCGGTCAAACCCTGTGCAACCAAGGGTTTCACATCGACGTCTCGTGCCGCCGACGCCGCGCCCCGCAGGTAGGCGGCCTGTGGATAACGCTCTGCTTGCCGCGCAAGTGCCCCCATCTCGCACGCGGCGATGAAGTCTTCGAAACGCTGCGGCCTGCGATACACGTCGAACTTCTGCAGAAGCTCCAGCAATGCCGCTGCTTCCAGCTCCATTGCGCGATGCGCCAGAGGCAGGCACTCACCCACCAGCAGTGCCAGTTCCTGGCATTCACGTGGCGCCTTGAAGCGCTGGTTTACGGCTTTCAGTTGTGAGGTGTCCCGAACGCCTTGCAGCAGGCAGGCCCAGCGCACGTGCAGTGGCTGCCGATGCTCTGCCGCCTGTTGCAGCGGGGCGAGTGCCTGCGGGCTGGGGTCGAGCTCCGGCATCAGTTGTTGCAGCGCGCCGCAGTCGCGCAGCACTTCGATGAACACCTGTGGCTGCGCTTCCATCAGCGCACGTTCGATCTCTTTCCAGCTCCGTTCGGCAGTCAGTGCCTGCAGTTCGCCGCTGGTGCTGATCTGGCGCATGAGTTCAAGGGTTTCATCGGCGACGTGAAAGCCCAGCGGCGCATAGCGCGCGGCAAAGCGGGCAACTCGCAGCACTCGCAAAGGATCTTCGGCGAATGCCGGGGAAACATGGCGAAGAATGCGTTTATCCAGATCAACTTTGCCACGGTAGGGGTCGTGCAGATTGCCTTGGTCATCCTCGGCCATCGCATTGATGGTCAGATCGCGGCGTATCAGATCTTCCTCGAGTGTGACTTCGGGGCTGGCGTGAAAGGTGAATCCGCCATAGCCGCGACCGCTCTTGCGCTCGGTGCGCGCCAGGGCGTATTCCTCGCCGGTTTTCGGGTGGATGAAGACGGGGAAATCCGCGCCTACCGGGCGAAAGCCCTGGGCCTGCATTTCTTCGACCGTGGCGCCGACTACCAACCAGTCGATATCGCTGACCGGGCGCCCGAGCAGGCGGTCGCGAACCGCGCCGCCAACTTTATAGATGTGCATGTACAACCTCCGTGACTGCCGACAGCATACCTTGTCGGCAGTCACGAGGTCTCAGAGGTGGTGGATGACGGCGAGGTCCATGCGGCCGTAGTCGCCTGGTTCCCCATGCTCGCCACGGGGCGGCATATGGTGGGTTTTCATCACCTGGTCACCCTGTACGGTCTCCAGGTGTATGTCGAAGCCCCACAGGCGGTGCAGATGCTTGAGCACTTCCTCGGTGGAGTCGCCCAGGGGTTTGCGGTTGTGCTGCTGGTGGCGCAGGGTGAGCGAACGGTCGCCGCGGCGGTCGATGCTCCAGATCTGCACGTTGGGCTCGCGGTTGCCCAGGTTGTACTGCGCCGCCAGTTGTTCGCGGATGACGCGATAACCCGCCTCGTCGTGGATGGCCGGTACCAGCAGGTCGTCGCGTTGGTCGTCGTCGAGGATGCTGAACAGTTTGAGGTCGCGGATCACCTTGGGGGAAAGGTACTGAAGGATGAAGCTCTCGTCCTTGAAGCTGCTCATGGCGAACTTGATGGTCGACAGCCAGTCGCTGCCGGCGATTTCCGGGAACCAGCGGCGATCCTCTTCCGTTGGGTGCTCGCACATCCGGCGGATATCCGTGTACATGGCAAAGCCCAGGGCATAGGGGTTGATGCCACTGTAGTAGGGGCTGTCGAAGCCGGGCTGGAACACCACGCTGGTGTGCGATTGCAGGAACTCCATCATGAAGCCGTCGGTGACCAGGCCTTCGTCGTACAGGTCGTTCATCAGGGTGTAGTGCCAGAAGGTTGCCCAGCCTTCGTTCATCACCTGGGTCTGGCGTTGCGGATAGAAGTACTGCGCGATCTTGCGCACTATCCTTACCACCTCACGCTGCCAGGGTTCGAGCAGCGGCGCGTGTTTTTCGATGAAGTACAGGATGTTTTCCTGGGGTTCGGCAGGGAAGCGCGCGTCGTCCTTGTCGCTGCCCTTGTCGGCGCCCTTCGGGATGGTGCGCCACAGGTCGTTGATCTGCCGCTGCAGGTGTTCCTCGCGCTCCTTCTGGCGCCGGCGCTCTTCCTCGGCGGAGATGGGGTAGGGCCGCTTGTAGCGGTCGACGCCGTAGTTCATCAGGGCATGGCAGGAGTCGATGAGGTCTTCCACCGCATCGATGCCATGGCGTTCCTCGCACTGGGCGATGTACTGCTTGGCGAACACCAGGTAATCGATGATCGAGCTGGCGTCGGTCCAGGTTCGGAACAGGTAGTTGCCCTTGAAGAAGCTGTTGTGCCCGTAGCAGGCGTGGGCGATCACCAGCGCCTGCATGCAGATGGTGTTTTCTTCCATCAGGTAGGCGATGCAGGGGTCGGAGTTGATGACGATCTCGTAGGCCAGGCCCATCTGCCCGCGGCTGTAGGACTTCTCGGTGCTGAGGAATTGTTTGCCGTAGGACCAGTGGTGATAGCCCAGCGGCATGCCCACGGAGGCGTAGGCATCCATCATCTGCTCGGCAGTGATCACCTCGATCTGGTTGGGGTAGGTATCCAGCGCATAGCGCGCTGCCAGGCGGCTGATTTCCCGGTCGTAGGTCTGGATCAGCTCGAAGGTCCATTCCGAGCCGGTGGAAATGGGTTGGCGTCTCTGTGCTCTGGCGGTCATGTGGCTAACCTGCGCTGGAAGAGTTCACGGAAGACCGGGTAGATGTCACCGGCCGAGACCAACTGTTGCTGGGCGAAGGTGTCGGGAAACGCCTCGCCGATACGTTCGTACTCGTACCACAGTGCTTGATGCTCGCGGGGGGTGATCTCGACGTAAGTGTAGTACTGCACGTGCGGCATGATCTGCTTGGTCAGGATATCGCGGCAGATAGGGGAGTCGTCGTTCCAGTTGTCGCCATCCGACGCCTGGGCCGCATAGATGTTCCAGTCGCTGGCCGGATAACGCTCGGCCATGATCTCCTGCATCATTTTCAGGGCGCTGGAGACGATGGTGCCGCCGGTCTCGCGCGAGTAGAAGAACTCTTCTTCATCCACTTCGCGGGCGCTGGTGTGATGGCGGATGAATACCACCTCGATGCGTTCGTAGTTCCGCTTGAGGAACAGGTACAGCAGGATGAAGAAGCGCTTGGCGATATCCTTGGTGGCCTGGGTCATGGAGCCGGAGACGTCCATCAGGCAGAACATCACCGCCTTGGAACTGGGGTTGGGCTGCTTGACCAGCAGGTTGTACTTCAGGTCGAAGGTGTCGAGGAAGGGCAGGCGGTTGATGCGTGCCTTGAGGCGTACGATTTCGGCTTCTACCTCCTGGATGTCGGTGAAGTTATCGGGTTCCTCGACTTTCAGCCGCTCCAGTTCCTTTTGCGCTGCGCGCAGCAGGCCGCGGCTGCTGCCGGTCAGGGCGATGCGCCGGGCATGGGCCGAGCGCAGTGTACGCACGATGTTGATGCGCGACGGATTGCCCTCGTTGGCGATACCAGCGCGTACGGTCTTGAAGGTGTCGGCACCGGTCAGGTGACGCTTGACCAGGTTGGGCAGCTCCAGGTCCTCGAACATGAACTCGAGGAATTCTTCCTGAGTGATCTGGAAGACGAATTCGTCCATGCCCTCGCCGGAATTACCGGCCTTGCCGCGTCCGCCACCGCCACCACCGCCTTGCGGACGGGCGATATGTTCGCCTGCGGTGAATTCCTTGTTGCCCGGATGAACGATGGTCTGCTTGCCGCCACGGCCGTGATGCAGCACCGGTTCGTCGATATCGCGCCCGGGGATGCTGATCTGCTCACCATGCTCCATGTCCATGATGGAGCGGCGGCTGACCGCCTCTTCGACGGCCTTCTTGATGTGCTCACGGTACCGGCGCAGAAAGCGCTGGCGGTTGACCGTGCTCTTGTTCTTGCCGTTCAGGCGTCGGTCGATTACGTAGCTCATGGGGCCTCCGCTAAGAGCAGCTGCAAGCGTCAAGCTGCGAGACACAGCAGCCACCAGCACTGCAAGCCGAGGCGCAGACCTGACGGTCGCGCCGTACAGCTTGCAGCCTGTGGCTGACAGCTTGTCGCTTTATTGCGATTTCCTGACCCGCAGGTACCATTCCGACAGCAGGCGCACCTGTTTGTCGGTGTAGCCACGTTCCACCATCCGCGTGACGAAGTCGTTGTGTTTCTGTTGGTCTTCCTTGCTTGCCTTGGCGTTGAAACTGATGACTGGCAGCAGGTCTTCGGTGTTGGAGAACATTTTCTTCTCGATCACCACCCGCAGCTTCTCGTAGCTCAGCCAGCTTGGGTTCTTGCCGTTGTTGTTGGCGCGGGCACGCAGCACGAAGTTGACGATTTCGTTGCGGAAGTCCTTCGGATTGCTGATGCCGGCCGGTTTCTCGATTTTCTCCAGTTCTTCGTTGAGGGCGATCCGGTTGAGGATTTCGCCGGTTTCCGGGTCGCGGTATTCCTGGTCCTGAATCCAGAAGTCTGCGTACAGCACATAACGGTCGAAGATGTTCTGGCCGTATTCGCTGTAGGACTCCAGGTAGGCGGTCTGGATTTCCTTGCCGATGAACTCGATGTAGCGCGGTGCCAGGTATTCCTTGAGGTAGCGCAGGTAGCGTTCGCGCACCTCGGCCGGGAATTGCTCCTGTTCGATCTGCTGCTCGAGCACGTAAAGCAGGTGCACCGGGTTGGCCGCGACTTCGTGCGGGTCGAAGTTGAACACTTTGGAGAGGATCTTGAAGGCGAAGCGGGTCGACAGGCCGTTCATGCCTTCGTCGACGCCAGCGGCATCACGATACTCCTGGATCGACTTGGCCTTTGGATCGGTATCCTTGAGGTTTTCGCCGTCATATACCCGCATTTTCGAGTAGATGTTCGAGTTTTCCGGCTCTTTCAGGCGTGAGAGCACGGTGAACTGGGCGAGCATCTTGAGGGTGTCGGGCGCGCAATGGGCCTTGGACAGCGAGCTGTTGACCAACAGCTTGTCGTAGATCTTGATTTCGTCGCTGACCCGCAGGCAGTAGGGCACCTTGACGATATAGATCCGGTCGATGAACGCCTCGTTGTTCTTGTTGTTGCGGAAGGTGTGCCACTCAGACTCGTTGGAGTGGGCCAGCAGGATGCCCGAATAGGGAATCGCCCCCAGCCCCTCGGTGCTGTTGTAGTTGCCTTCCTGGGTGGCGGTGAGCAAGGGGTGCAGGACCTTGATCGGTGCCTTGAACATCTCCACGAACTCCATCAGGCCCTGGTTGGCCCGGCACAGGGCGCCCGAGTAGCTGTAGGCGTCGGCGTCGTTCTGCGGGAATTCCTCGAGCTTGCGGATATCCACCTTGCCGACCAGTGCGGAAATGTCCTGGTTGTTCTCGTCGCCGGGTTCGGTCTTGGCGATAGCGATCTGGTTGAGGATCGAAGGGTACAGCTTGACCACGCGGAACTTGCTGATATCGCCGCCATATTCCTGAAGCCGCTTGGTCGCCCAGGGCGACATGATGGTGTTCAGGTAGCGCCGCGAGATGCCGTACTCCTCCTCGAGAATGGCGCCGTCTTCGGTGGCATTGAACAGGCCCAGTGGCGACTCGAATACGGGCGAATCCTTGATGGCGTAGAACGGCACTTTCTCCATCAGCTGCTTGAGTTTCTCGGCCAGGGACGATTTGCCGCCGCCTACCGGGCCCAGCAGATAGAGGATCTGTTTCTTCTCTTCCAGACCTTGGGCGGCGTGGCGGAAGTATGAAACGATCTGGTCGATGCATTCTTCCATGCCGTGGAAGTCGGCAAAGGCCGGATACCGGCGGATCACCTTGTTGGAGAAGATCCGCGACAGTCTGGAGTTGCTCGAGGTGTCGATCAGTTCCGGCTCACCGATGGCCAGCAACAGCCGTTCAGCGGCCGATGCGTAGGCACTGCGATCCTCTTTGCACAGCTCGAGGTACTCCTGCAGCGAGAGTTCTTCCTGGCGCGTTGACTCGAAACGTTGTTGGAAGTGGCTAAAAATGCTCATGACGTCACCTCGCTCGATACGTGGAGACGACGCCGGATCAGTCAGCTGATGCTGGCATGCAAGCGGCTTTCACCGATTGCTGTTTACCCCCCAGAACACCTTGGAACGCTACCGATGACCCGCACGCCGGTGTACCGGCTCTCCCCTTTTTGGATGGCCTGCGCTTAAGGATAGTTGGTAATACGCAAGGTCAAGGGCAAGGGGCCGAGAAGTTGCTTCCGACCGTTCGTCAGGTAAGGCGCAAGCCCGCAGGTGACGCGGGCTTGAGGGGAAATGAAAAAAATTATTCGGCGTCGCTCTGGGCGGTTTCGGCCGGATAGGTAGCGCGCCACAGCTCGAAGCCGCCGTCGACGCTGTAGACCTCAGAGAAGCCCTGGCCCACCAGGTAGGCGGCGGCACTCTGGCTGGAGTTACCGTGATAGCAGACCACCAGCGTCGGCGCGTCGAGGTCGGCGTTGCGGATGAAGTCGGCCACCGAATGGTTATCCAGATGGCGGGCGCCGGTGATATGGCCGGCAGCGAAGGCCTGGGGATCGCGAATGTCGACCACCACCGCACCTTGTGCACGCAAGGCCAGGGCCTGTTCCGGAGGGATGCGCTTGAATTCGCTCATGGGTACGTTTTCCTTCAGGTTCGGTCGTTGATTCTAGTGGGTTCCGGTGCCGTACGTACGGTGCCTTCGTCGGTGCAGTCGCAGCGGTGGTATTGGCCGCTGTCCAGGTTGTACAGGGTCATGGCGCCGCCCCATACGCAACCGGTGTCCAGGGCGATGACGCTCGGCTCTTCGACGTTGCCTTCGAGGGCGGCCCAATGGCCGAAAATGATCTTCACGTGGCGCGAGCGACGGTCCTTGTGGGCGTACCAGGGCTTGTAGCCCTTGGGGGCGCTGTCCAGGCCTTCCTTGCTCTTGAGGTCGAGCTTGCCGTCGGTGGTGCAGAAACGCATGCGGGTGAAATAGTTGGTGATGACCCGCAGGCGCTCGACGCCGCTGAGGTTCTTGCTCCACTTGTTCGGTTCATTGCCATACATGCCGTCGAGGTAGAGCTTGAGGCGGTTGTCGTCGCGCAGCACCTCCTCCACCTCTGCTGCCAGCTCCAGGGCCTTGCCCAGCGTCCACTGGGGCGGGATGCCGGCGTGAGCCATGGCGATACCCCGGGCCTCGTCATAGTGCAGCAGCTTCTGGCGGCGCAGCCAGTCGAGCAACTGATCGGCGTCTGGTGCCTCGATGATCTCGCGCAGGGTGTCACTTTTCTTCAGGCGCTCGATGTTATGCCAGGCTGCGAGCAGGTGCAGGTCATGGTTGCCGAGCACGCAGACCAGCGACTCGCGCATCGCATACAGGTAGCGCAGGGTTTCGAGCGATTCCGGGCCACGGTTGACCAGGTCGCCCACCAGCCACAGGCGATCGACCTTGGGATCGAAGTTGACGCGTTCGAGCAAGCACTTGAGCGGTTGCAGGCAGCCTTGCAGGTCACCGACGGCGTAGGTGGCCATCAGTGCAGAGCTCCAGGCACAGCCAGGCGGAACGGCGCGATCTCGGCGTCGAAGCGGGTACCGTCTTCGGCGAACATCTGATAGCTGCCTTGCATGGTACCGACGCGAGTGCTGATGACTGCGCCACTGCTGTAGGTATAGCTCTGCCCAGGGTCGATGGTCGGTTGTTGGCCAATGACGCCATCGCCGCGCACTTCTTCGACGGCACCGTCACCGTTGGTGATCAGCCAGTGGCGCGCCCTCAGCTTGGCCTTGAGCGTGCCGTTGTTCGACACCGTGATGGTGTAGGCGAAGGCGAAACGGTTGTTCTCGGGGTCGGATTGCTCTTTGAGGAAGCGGGTCACGACGCTGACGTCGATCTGATAGCGGGGGTCGGACATGCAAAGGCCTTGGGCGAACGGGAGCATTAACGCGATTGTCGCAGTCTAGGCCATTGAGAGGGGGGAGGGCCAGCGGTGGGCGCTGTCATCGGTGTGGGGTACTTCGCGGGTAAACCCGCCCCCAGGAGAGGGGCGGGTTGCCCGCGAAGGGGCAGCAAGGGCCGAGTCAGCCTTGCTGCAGTGCCAGTTTATCAGCCAGGCGCACGAAGGCCGCCAGGTCCAGCTGTTCAGGGCGCAGGCTGCCATCGACGCCAGCCGCCTCGATGGCCTGGCTGTCGAGCAGCCCCTTGAGTGTGTTGCGCAGTGTCTTGCGGCGCTGGTTGAACGCTTCGCGCACCACGCGCTCGAGCAGTGCCGGGTCCTTGGCCGGGTGCGGCAGCACTTCGTGCGGCACCAGGCGGACGATGGCCGAATCCACTTTCGGTGGCGGATTGAACGCGCCAGGGCCGACGTTGAACAGGTGTTCCACGCGGCAGTGGTACTGCACCATGATCGACAGGCGTCCCCAGTCCCCGCCGCCCGGACCTGCGGCCATGCGCTCGACCACTTCTTTCTGCAGCATGAAATGCATGTCGCGGATCAGTCCGGCGTGAGCCAGCAGGTGGAAGATCAGTGGCGTGGAGATGTTGTAGGGCAGGTTGCCGACGACTTTCAGGCTGCGCGGCGGCACGCCCAGGGTATTGAAATCGAACTTGAGGGCATCGCCCTGGTGCAGGCGGAAATTGTCACGGTCGGCGAACTTGTGCTGGAGGATGGGCACCAGGTCCTTGTCCAGCTCGACCACGTCGAGTTGTGCGCCGCTGCCCAGCAGTCCCTCGGTCAGGGCGCCCTGGCCCGGGCCGATTTCCAGCAGGTGCTCGCCCACCTTGGCGTTGATCGCCCGCAGGATGCGGTCGATGATGCCGGCGTCGTGCAGGAAGTTCTGGCCGAAGCGCTTGCGCGCCCGGTGTTGGTAGTGCTCGTTCATGGTCGGTTCTCGGCCATCTGGTAGGCGGTTTCCAGGGCGACGCGCAGGCTGCCGGTGTCGACCTTGCCGCTACCGGCCAGGTCCAGGGCAGTGCCATGATCGACCGAGGTACGGATGATCGGCAGGCCCAGCGTCACGTTGACTGCGGCGCCGAAGCCCTTGTACTTGAGTACGGGCAGGCCTTGGTCGTGGTACATCGCCAGCACTGCGTCGCAGTGCTCCAGATATTTGGGGGTAAACAGGGTATCGGCCGGCAATGGACCGCACAGGTCCATGCCCTCGGCGCGCAGGCGCTCGAGCGCGGGCTCGATGATGTCGATTTCTTCACGGCCAAGGTGGCCGCCTTCGCCGGCATGCGGGTTGAGGCCGCAGACCAGGATGCGTGGTTGGGTGATGCCGAACTTGTCGCGCAGGTCGGCATGCAGGATACGCGTGACGCGTTCCAGGCGTTCGGCGGTGATGGCGTCGGCGATGTCGCGCAGCGGCAGGTGCGTGGTTACCAATGCCACACGCAGACCGTGGGTGGCGAGCATCATCACCACCTGGGCCGTCTGGGTGAGGTCGGCGAGGAACTCGGTATGCCCGGAGAAGGCGATACCGCTCTCGTTGATCACGCCCTTGTGCACCGGGGCGGTGATCATCCCCGCGAAGTCACCCTCCAGGCAGCCTTGGCCCGCGCGGGTCAGGGTCTGCAGGACGAAAGCCGCGTTGCGTGAGTCCAGTTGGCCGGCAGTCACAGGCGTTGCGGGTGGCGTGTCCCACACATAGAGACTGCCTGCGGGGGCCGGTTGGTCTGGCCAGGCATCCGGCGAGACCGGCAGCAGCACAACCGCCAGCCCCAGCTGCGCGGCCCGCTCGGCGAGCAGGTCACGGCTGGTGATGGCGATCAGGGGGTGCGGCTGAGGCTCTGCGGCGAGCAGCAGGCACAGGTCTGGACCTATGCCGGCCGGCTCGCCGGGGGTGACGGCGAAGCGCAGGGGCTTCACTGGGTCGCCTGGTCGGCGCCAGGCAGCTTGATCTCAACGTAGGCTTCGTCGCGGATCTGGCGCAGCCAGGTCTGCAGCTCTTCGTCGTATTTACGGTTGCGCAGTACGTTCAGGGCCTGCTGTTCGCGGGCCTGTTCGGTGCTGTCGGTAGCGCGACGACCGAGTACTTCCAGAACATGCCAGCCGTACTGGGTGCGGAACGGCTTGGTCACGACGCCTTGCTCGGCGTTGGCCATCTGCTCGCGGAATTCCGGAACCAGGCTGTTCGGGTCGACCCAGTTCAGGTCGCCGCCGTTGAGTGCGGAACCTGGATCTTCCGAGAAGCTTTTCGCCAGTTGGGCGAAGTCTTCGCCATTCTTGATGCGATCGTACAGGCGTTCAGCCAGTTGCTCGGTCGCCGCATCGCTGCGGATCTCGCTGGGCTTGATCAGGATATGACGTACATGGACTTCGTCGCGCAGTACGCTTTCGCTGCCACCGCGCTTCTCCTCGAGCTTGAGGATGATGAAGCCGTTGGGGATGCGAATCGGCTGGGTGATGTCACCGATGGACATGCTGCTGAGCATCTTGGCGAAGTCAGGTGGCAGTTGGCCGGCCTTGCGCCAGCCCATCTCGCCGCCTTCCAGGGCGTTTTCGCTGGCCGAGCGGGCGATGGCCAACTGGCCGAAGTCGGCGCCCTGGCGCAGTTGCTGGTAGACCTCGCCAGCCTGGCGTGCCGCGGCCTGGATAGCGTCCGAATTGGCGCTTTCCGGGGTCGGAATCAGGATGTTGGCCAGGCGGTATTCTTCCGACATCTGCATCTTGCCCAGGTCGGAGTTGAGGAAGTTCTTCACTTCCTGCTCGGACACCTGGATGCGCTCGGCCACGCGACGCTGGCGAACGCGGCTGATGATCATCTCGCGCTTGACCTGATCACGGGCGTCATCGAACGACAGACCATCGTGAGCGAGGGCAGCACGGAACTGATCCAGCGACATGCCGTTGCGCTGGGCGATGGTGCCGATGGCCTGGTTGAGTTCTTCGTCGGTGATACGAATGCCCGAGCGCTCGCCGATCTGCAGTTGCAGGTTCTCGACGATCAGGCGTTCCAGCACCTGCTGTTCCAGGGCGCCGGCAGGCGGCACGCCACCGCCGCGCTTGGCGATGGTCTGCTGCACTTCGTGTACGCGCTGGTCCAGCTGGCTCTGCATGACCACGTCGTTATCGACGATGGCCACCACGCGGTCCAGGGGTTGCGGCGCGGCATGCACCGCACCGCTCAGCATTACGGCGCCCAGCATCAGCGGGCGCAGACGATCAATAAGCTTGCTCTTCACGTGTACGGTAACCTTGAATGCCTTGGTCCAGGAACGATTCGACCTTGTTGCCCACGACGCCGCCGAGGCCTTTGAGGACGATCTGCAGGAATACGCCGTGGTCGCCTTTCTCGTTCTGCGGCAACGCCTGGCTGAAGTCGTCTGCATCGAGCCAGTAGCGATTGATCAGACGCACCTTCCAACAGCAGCTGTCGTATTCGAAACCACCCATCGCTTCGAGGGTGCGGTTGCGGTTGTAGTCGTGCTGCCAACGGGCGATCACACTCCATTGCGGCACGATCGGCCAGATGACCGAGAAGTCGTGCTGCTGGATCTTGTAATAGTCCTTGATGTAGTTGGGGTCACCCGGAGAGCCATAGTCGCCGCCACCCACTTTCCATACTCCGCTGAGGGAGTCGTAGGTGATGGTGTCGTTGCGGTAGCGATAACCGAGGTTGACCACCTTGTTCGGGTTGTCTTCCGGCTGGTAGTGGAACATCGCACTGCCCGAGCGGGTGCTGCGGCTGTCCGGATCCCAGTTGAAGTCCGAGTTGAAGCGCCAGTCGCGGTTGAAGGCGTACTGATAGACCAGGGCGTACGGCGAAACGTTCGACTTGGCGTCGTCGCGAGTACGGTAATCGATACCGGGCAGCTGTACCTTGCGGTCTTCGAAGTAGTAGGCCTGGCCAATGCTGAAACGTTGGCGCTCGAACCCATTCTCCTCGATCCAGCGGGTGGTCACGCCCAGCGACAGCTTGTTCTCGTCGCCGATGCGGTCCAGGCCGCTGAAGCGGTTGTCGCGGAACAGCGAGTCATAACTGAAGAGCGTTTCACCAGAATCGAACAGAGGGATGTCTTTCTGGTCCTGGTTGGGAACATAGAGATAGAACAGGCGTGGTTCGAGCGTCTGGCGATAATTGGTGCCGAACAGCGAGGTATTGCGGTCGAAGTACAGGCCGCTGTCGACGCTGTAGATCGGAACGTTGCGACTGATCGAGCTATGGTAACTGCCGTACCCGTCGATGGACGACTGCGCTTGGGCCTGCGTCTTGCCCTGGCCATCGAGGTCCAGATCATAATTCGTATAGACGTACTTGAGCTTCGGAGTGATATATCCGTAGCTGGCGGCCATCGGCAAGCTGATGGATGGTGCGATGTTCAGCCGGTTGCCGTTGGCGCGGGCAATACCTGAAACGCTCTCGTCTATACGGCGACCACCAATAATATTGCCCGCCGGGTCGAATACATACCCCAGCGAGCCATCCGCCTCACCATCCTTGTTGAAGACCAGATCGTTTTTCAGGTTGCGATCAAAGCGAACGGCCTCGGTCTCGTAACCGAAGTCCAAGCCCGCCGGATGATAGGGCAGCATGCCATTGAGCGTGATCTGCGGAAGCTTGTCGTATGGCGTGATCTGGGAGATCGTCGCCATTTCGAAGGCATGGGCGTTCAGCGTTGCAGAGTAGGAGTCACCGCGATAGGTGAGCGTGCCGCGCTGGTTGACGAAGTCGCGCTTCTGCACGCCGATCTGGTCGGTCTCGAGGTCCTGGAAGTAGAACGGGTCGCTGATGTCGGTGTAGTCCACCTCGGTCATGATCCGGTCATCCAGGCCGCCCTTGTGCTGCCAGTTGACCATCCAGCGTTCTTTCTTGTAGTCCGTCTGCAGCTTGCGGTCGTCGTCCTCGTCGTTGAGGTACGCGCCGCCGAACTGACCTTCGCTCGACTTGGTCAGGTAGCGGAATTCGCCTTCCATCAACAAGCCGCGCTTGGCCATGTAGCGCGGATACAGGGTGGCGTCGTAGTTCGGCGCCAGGTTGAAGTAGTACGGCGTGACCAGCATGAAGCCGGTGTCGCTGCTGGTGCTGAACGACGGCGGCAGGAAACCGGACTGGCGACGGTCGTCGATCGGGAAGTAGATGTACGGTGTGTAGAACACCGGAATATCCTTGACCCGAAGGGTGACGTTGGTGCCGGTACCGAAGCCGGTGGCCGGGTTCAGGGTGATGTTGTTGCCCTTGAGCTGCCATGCGTTGCTGCCCGGCTCACAGGTGGTATAGGTACCGTCCTTGAGGCGGATGATGGCGTTTTCGGCACGCTTGGCGTACAGGGCCGAGCCGCGGATGTGCGACTTGTGCATCACGTATTCGGCGTTGTCGACCTTGGCTTCGCCAGTATCGAGCTGGACTTCGGCCTGGTCGCCCACCACCAGCGTACCGTTGTCGCGAATCTTGACGTTGCCCTTGAGCTCGCCGCGGTTCTCGGTCTGGTAGAGGTTGGCTTCGTCGGCTTCGGCCTGCATGCTGCCCTGGCGCATGACCACGTCACCGGCCAGGGTAGCGATCTGCTGCTCCTGCTGGTACTTGGATACCTTGGCGTTGAGGTAGGTCGGCGACTCGTCCTTGGGCGTGGAGTCGTTCATGCCCGGACGGGTCGGCTCGATGTACGCGCCGCCGCAATACGGGCCGGTCTCGGCCAGTTGCGCAGCGGTGAGCTTCTCGCGGGGTACCCAGTCCAGATGGCTGTAGTCTTCGCTGCGCGATTTCAGCGCACGGCCCTTGCTCTCGGTGACCAGCACCGGCTTGGGCTCGGCACTGCCAGCCGCCTCGGCGGTCTGGGCCTCGGTGCCGCCACTGAGCGCTGCGCCATCGTGCACAGGGCGCGGCGGCAGAGTGCTGGCAGCGGTCTTGGGCTTGCAGTCCCAACCACCGGCGGCGGACACTTGGCAGTCGAACTGCTCGGCAGCCACCACGTACGATGTGGCCAGAGGTTGCAGGGCCAGCAGACCGCCAGTCACCAGCAATGGAAACTTTCTACGAAACGCGGGGGATTTCAATGCCATCTTATTAGTCCGGGCTTCCTGCGTGCCATCTGCCCGCGTGTGGGGCCGCACGCCTCTCGATGGTCTGAAAAAGATGCTGGATAATAAAGCATGACCCGCTTGACGGCTAGGGGCCGTCGGAGACCCTTGTAATGCCTGATCATGATGTACGCCTGCAACAGCTGACTGTGTGGCTCGAACAACAGCTTCAGAATCTTTTCCAAGAAAACGCCTGGGGCGACGTGCCTGCGGGCAGCCTGACCGCCGCCAGCAGCGACGCGAGCTTTCGTCGCTACTTCCGCTGGGAGGGCGGCGGACACAGTTTCGTGATCATGGATGCGCCACCGCCGCAGGAAAATTGCGCACCTTTCGTCGCCATCGACCACTTGCTGGCCAGCGCTGGTATCAACGTGCCGGTGATCCATGCCCAGGACCTGGAGCGTGGCTTCCTGCTGTTGAGCGACCTGGGGCGCAAGACATATCTGGAAATCATCGGCGACGACAATGCCGATGCCCTGTTCGCCGATGCCATTGACGCGCTGCTGGCCCAGCAACAACTGCCGATGCAAGCGCCGCTGCCGAGCTACGACACCGCCTTGCTGCGCCGCGAACTGGAGCTGTTCCCCGAGTGGTATGTCGGGCGTGAACTGAAACTGGCGTTCAGCGAAGCGCAGCAAGCCAGCTGGCAGCGTGTCAGCCAGCAACTGATCGACAGTGCCCTGGCCCAGCCCAAGGTCCTGGTGCACCGCGACTACATGCCGCGCAACCTCATGCACAGCGCCCCCAACCCGGGCGTGCTGGACTTTCAGGACGCCGTCTACGGCCCGGTGACCTACGACATCACTTGCCTGTTCAAGGATGCCTTCCTCAGTTGGCCGCAAGCACGTGTCGATGGCTGGTTGCGCAGCTACTGGGACAAGGCGCAGGCCGCAGGGATTCCGGTGCAGCCTGAGTTTGAAGAATTCCAGCGTGCCAGCGACCTGATGGGCGTACAACGCCATCTCAAGGTGATCGGCATCTTCGCCCGCATCTGTCACCGCGATGGCAAGCCGCGCTACCTCACCGACGTGCCGCGTTTCTTTGCCTATATAGATGAAGTGATCGCCCGTCGCCCTGAGCTGGCCGAGCTCGGTCAACTGATCGGCGAACTCAAGACCGGGGCACACCCATGAAAGCGATGATCCTGGCGGCAGGCAAGGGCGAGCGCATGCGCCCGCTGACCTTGCACACCCCCAAACCCCTCGTGCCTGCCGCGGGCAAGCCGCTGATCGAGTACCACCTCGAAGCCTTGGCCAGGGCGGGGGTGAGCGATGTGGTGATCAACCATGCCTGGCTCGGGCAGCAGATCGAGGATCACCTGGGCGATGGCAGCCGCTTCGGTCTGAGCATCAGCTATTCGCCCGAGGGCGAGCCGCTGGAGACCGGCGGCGGCATCTTCAAGGCGCTGCCGCTGCTGGGGGATGCGCCGTTCCTGCTGGTCAACGGTGACGTCTGGACCGAATACGACTTCAAGCGCCTGTTTCAACCGCTTCAGGGCCTTGCGCACCTGGTGCTGGTGGACAATCCGGGGCATCACGGGCGTGGCGACTTCCGTCTCGACGGCACGCACGTCGTCGATGGCGACGACGCTCCCGGCACCCTGACGTTCAGTGGCCTGTCGGTACTCGACCCGAAGTTGTTCGAAGGCTGCCAGCCCGGCGCCTTCAAGCTCGCGCCGCTGCTGCGCCAGGCAATGGCGGCCGGGCAGGTGACAGGTGAGCATTATCCTGGGCAGTGGATCGACGTCGGCACTCTCGAGCGCCTGGCCGAGGTCGAGCGCCTGATCGGCGAGCGTGCCTGACATGTGGTGGCCGAGCACAGTGATTGGTGCCGGAGCCGGTTTTGCCGTGGCCAGCATTCCTGGCGCCTTGCTGGGCGCCCTGCTGGGGCAGGCCATGGACCGGCGTCTGCGCTTGCAGGGATGGGATGATGTACGCGAGCGCCTGGGTGGGCGTCCGGCCTTGCGCGACGAAGAGTTGCTGTTCGTGCTGTTGGGGCGTCTGGCCAAGAGTGATGGGCGAGTCGCAGAGGGGCATATCTATCAGGCACGTCAGGAAATGACCCGCCTGGACCTTGCGGAGCCCGCCCGCTTGCGGGCGATCGCGGCATTCAACCGCGGCAAGTCGGGCAAGGACCGTCTGGGGCAGTACCTGCGCCGTATCGGCCAGCAGCCCCACGGCGCCGAAGGTACGCTGCGGGCGTGCTGGCGCATGGTCTGGGCCGATGGCAAGGCGGGGCGGCACGAGCGTGAGCTGTTGCTGGACTGGGGCCAGCAATTGGGCATGAGCCGTAACCAGGTGCAGGCCTTGTCCCAGGAGTACGAGCCGAGCCGTTCTGCGGTCGAGGGCGGGGTGATGACCTATGCCGCGGCACTGCGACTGCTGGGCGTCGAGGTCGATACCGACGGTGATCGGATCAAGCAGGCCTATCGCCGACTGGTCAGCCGGCATCACCCGGACAAGCTGGTCGGTAGTGGTGCAAGCGAGGTCCGGGTGCGTGAAGCGACCGAGCGCACGCGTGAGTTGCATCAGGCTTATGCCCTGATTCGCAAGCGGCGGGGCATTTGAGGGGCAGGGTGCGGTGGTGAATTCGTCGCGGGCAGGTCGCAGCGGCGAACCGCTGCTCCCACAGGGGGCAACACACCCAGCCCCTTACTGCGCTTCCTGCGGCATCAACCATCCCCGCACCCGACGGAACAGCTGCTCTTGCTCCGCTGCCCTGGCACCCGGCATGGCAATCAGCGACAGCTGCCGATACTGGCTGTCCTTCTCGCGCTTGCTGGCTTGCAGGCGCAGCTTGGCGGCGTTCTGATCGCGGGTGCGGGTCATGACGTAGATGTCGGCGGTGGGCACCTTGAGCGTCGGTACCAGGCTTTCCAGATCGTGCTCGACCCGTGCCGGTGTCTGCGCCGAGATCAGTGCCAGCTTCTGCACCTGTGGTGGCTGTTTCTCGCTCACATAGCGCGCCGCCCAGTACGCACCGCTGCCATGGCCGATCAAGACGATGCTGTGGGCATTCTGCTGCTGGGCGAAGGCCACGGCAGCATCGAGGCGGGCGAAGATGCGGGTGGCGTCGGCGGAGTCGTTCTGCTCGTCGGCCTGCACGGCGTCGGTGCCCTGCGCGGTATCGGCATCGGCCGCCGTGGCCTGGGCGACATTGGCGTTGGCGTCGTCCGGCGTATCCTTGGCCGGGGCGCTGGTGCCCTTGCCTTCTACCTTGTCGGGCTGGGCGGCGGGTGTGTCGGTGGCGCGTGCCTGCGGGCTGTCGGCCAGCAGATCGGGCAAGCTGATGCTCAGGCTGTGCCAGCCGACATCGGGGAACTTGTTGCGCAGCGGGCCGACAGCATTCGGCCAGTCGGCGGTTTCGCCGGCACCGGGCACGATGATCACGGCGCCTTTCGGGGCGCTGTCGTTTGCCGGTTTCCACAGCGCCAGAAAGTTTTCGCCGTCGGCCTGCAGGGTCTTCTGCTCGGCCTTGGGCACCAGGCGTTCCAGGGCCTGGGCGTCTTCCTGGCTGCGTTCGGCCAGGGGCGCGCGCACGGCAGTGGTTTCGGCCGGCGCGGCAGGTTTGTCGGGGTCGGCGGCATGGGCCGCGAGCGGTAGGGCCGAGGCCAGGCAGAACATGGCCAGCGTCGTGCGATAAAGTATGAACATGGATCAACCCAAGGCCAGAATGATACCGGCAGCCTAATAGTATTTGCCCGCGACGGCCACGCAGATGGCCGTCATTGCCAAGATGAGCGTATCGATGAAGCGAATGCGTTGCCTGTTGGTTATCGGCTGGTTGTGCCTGCCCTTGATCGCCCTTGCCAAACCCCCGGCAGCCCCGTCGGTGGTGCTCGAGCCTGCGCAGCAGCAATGGCTCGACAGCCATCGCAGCCTGCGCGTGGGCCTGGTGCTGCAAGCACCCTATGCTCAGTTCGACCGGCGCCTGCAGCAGTTGTACGGGGCCAACGTCGAGCTGGTGAGCTGGCTGGGGCGGGCTCTGAATCTGGACCTGACCTGGCGAAACTTCCCAGATCAGACTGCCTTGGAGCATGCGTTGCAGGCTGGCGAGATCGATTTTGCCCCAGGCCTCGCTCAAACCCCGGCAAGCCTGCGCCTGTGGCTGTTCAGCGACCCCTACATGCGTGTGCCGCAATTGCTGGTCGGCCTGCGCAGTGGTGCGCTGGCGGTCGACTTGGAGCAGCTTGGCGCCAGCGACCGGGTGGCCGTGCGCATGCCAAGCAGTCTGGCCGATTACCTGCGTGGCAACTTCGCCAATCTCAACCTGCAGGGCGTGCCCAATGAGCGCGAGGCGCTGCAGTTGGTGCTGGGTGCGCAAGCCAGCTACGCCGTGCTCGACGAGGCGCAGCTCAGTCGCCTGTCGCGCGAGAGCGAATTCGGTGACCTGGTGGTCGTGGGCGACATTGGCCTGCCGCAGTTGCTGCGTATCGGCTCGCGCCGCGATTGGCCGCTGCTGGCCGACGTGCTGGAGCGCGGTCTGCAGGCGATGCCTGCCAGGGAACTGGAGCAGTTGCACCAGCGTTGGTTGCAACCGAAGTACCCGCGCCTGAGCGAGTCGGCGGGGTTCTGGCAGAACCTTGCGTTGTTGTTCGGCTTGTTGCTGCTCTGCGCGCTGGCCACCCTGGCGATGCAGCGTCGCCAGCAGCACCGGCTCGAGCGGAGCCTGCTGAGCGTGCGCGAGAGCCTGCTCGAACGCCAGGCCCGTGAAGAGGCACTGCGGTTGAGCCAGTTTTCCATCGACCAGAGCACCGTCGGCATCCTCTGGGTGCATTGGGACAGCCACGTGCGCTATGCCAATCATGCTGCCGAGCGCATGCTCGGCCATGGCGAGGGCGAACTGCTCGAGCGACCGCTGATCGATATCGAGCCGAGTCTGCACATGGACCGCTGGCTGGAGTTGTGGAAGCGTGCGCGCACGGGCGACAGTGGGGCACAAGCGTTCGAGACCCTGTGCCGTCGTGCCGATGGCAGCTTGCTGCCGGTAGAGCTGTCACTGAGCTTCCTGCGTTTTCGGGATGCCGAATACCTGGTGGTGTTCATCACCGATGTCACCGAGCGCCGCCGCGCCCTGGCGGCCCTGCGCGAGAGCGAGGCGCGGCTCAAGGGTATCGCGGGCAACGTGCCGGGCCTGGTCTTTCGCCTGGAGCGTGATCCTGCCGAGGGCGAGCCGGAGTTTCCCTATGTCAGTGAGGGCAGCGAGGCGCTGGTCGGCTATGCCCCCGCCCAGATCCAGCAGGCGGACATGGGGCTGCGCAACCTGGTCCACCCCGATGACCGCGCTGACTATCACCGGGTCCAGGACCTGGCGCTGGCCAATGACCGCGACTGGTCCTGGCAGGGCCGCATTCTCACCCGCGAAGGTCTGCAGCGCTGGGCCGACATCAAGGCCAGCGCCCGGCGTCAGGCCGATGGCCGGGTGGTGTGGGACGGCATTGTCTGGGATATCACCCAGAGCAAACGGGTCGAGCTGGAACTGGCGCGCTCCCAGGAGCAACTGCGTGAGTTGTCGGCACACCTGGAGAGTGTGCGTGAGGAGGAGAAGGCGCGGATCGCCCGTGAAGTGCACGATGAGCTCGGGCAGATGCTCACTGTGCTCAAGTTGGAAGTTTCGATGTGCGAGCTGGCTTTCGCCGAGCTCGACCCGGGGCTCAACGAGCGACTTACCAGCATGAAGCGACTGATCGCCCAGTTGTTCCAGCTGGTGCGCGATGTGGCCACGGCGTTGCGTCCGCCGATCCTCGATGCCGGGATCGCCTCGGCCATCGAATGGCAGGCCCGGCGCTTCGAGGCGCGCACGCAGATTCCCTGCCTGGTGCAGGTGCCGGATAATCTGCCAGCATTGAGCGATGCCAAGGCCACCGGACTGTTCCGCATCCTGCAGGAGGCGCTGACCAATGTCATGCGCCATGCCAGGGCGCACACGGTGCAAATCGAGCTCAAGCATGAAAATGACTGGCTACGCATGACGGTGATCGACGACGGTGTCGGTTTCAGCCCGGCTCAGTCACGCCCCACCTCGTTCGGCCTGGTCGGCGTGCGTGAGCGGGTGCTGATGCTGGGCGGCAGCGTGACCCTGGAAAGCGAGCCGGGCGAGGGCACCAGCCTGAGCGTGGCCATCCCTCTTTATTAGGAGAAACACCGTGATTCGAGTGCTGGTGGCTGAAGACCACACCATCGTCCGCGAGGGCATCAAGCAATTGATCGGCCTGGCCAAGGACATGCTGGTAGCGGGCGAGGCCGGCAATGGCGAGCAGTTGCTCGAAACGCTGCGCCATACCCCCTGCGAGGTGGTGCTGCTGGATATCTCGATGCCGGGCGTCAACGGCCTGGAGGCGATTCCGCGGATCCGCGCGCTGAACAGTCCGCCAGCCATCCTGGTGCTGTCGATGCACGACGAAGCACAGATGGCAGCACGCGCGCTCAAGGCGGGGGCGGCAGGCTATGCGACCAAGGATAGCGACCCGGCGCTGCTGCTGACCGCGATCCGCCGCGTCGCCGGTGGTGGTCGCTACATCGACCCGGTGCTGGCCGACCGCATGGTCTTCGAGGTGGGCCTGACCGAGACCCGGCCGCTGCACACACTGCTGTCGGAGCGTGAGTTCTCGGTGTTCGAACGCCTGGCCCAGGGTGCCAACGTCAACGACATCGCCCAGCAGCTGGCGCTGTCGAGCAAGACCATCAGCACCCACAAGGCGCGGTTGATGCAGAAGCTCAAGGTCAATTCGCTGGCGGAGCTTGTGAAGTACGCCATGGAGCACAAGCTGGTCTGATTGCGACATGCATCTGTGGGAGCGGGCTTGCCCGCGAAAGGTCCCTGCCTGTCGATCTCTGTGTCTGTGTCGACCTCTTCGCGGGCAAGCCCGCTCCCACAGGGTTGGAGGTGTCGGGATGAGGAGTATTCCAATCGCGTCATCCTTGTAGGGCAATCCCTACAACAACTCTTCCATCTGGATGATGGCATTCTCTCAGCACCCCCGATTTCCGGGGCTTTGCCGTTCTTCTAGTCTTTTGCCTACGCAGTCATTCCAACAAGAAGGTGCAGGGCATGAGCGAGGCGAATTCGAACGAGACGCTGGTCAGCTTCCGTGGTGTGCAGAAGAGCTACGACGGCGAATCGCTGATCGTCAAGGACCTCAACCTCGACATCCGCAAGGGCGAGTTCCTCACCCTGCTCGGCCCTTCCGGTTCGGGCAAGACCACCAGCCTGATGATGCTGGCCGGTTTCGAGACCCCCACCGCCGGTGAGATCCAGCTGGCCGGGCGCTCGATCAACAACGTGCCACCGCACAAGCGCGACATCGGCATGGTGTTCCAGAACTATGCGCTGTTCCCGCACATGACCGTCGCCGAGAACCTGGCTTTCCCCCTGAGTGTGCGCAACCTGAGCAAGACCGACATCAGCGAGCGGGTCAAGCGTGTGCTCAACATGGTCCAGCTCGACAGCTTCGCCAAGCGCTACCCCGGCCAGCTTTCCGGCGGTCAGCAGCAGCGTGTGGCGCTGGCGCGAGCGCTGGTGTTCGAGCCGCAACTGGTGTTGATGGACGAGCCGCTCGGGGCGCTCGACAAGCAGTTGCGCGAACACATGCAGATGGAGATCAAGCATATCCACCAGCGCCTGGGCGTGACCGTGGTCTATGTCACCCACGACCAGGGCGAGGCGCTGACCATGTCCGACCGCGTGGCGGTATTCCACCAGGGCGAGATCCAGCAGATCGCCGACCCGCGCACCCTCTACGAAGAGCCCGCCAACACTTTCGTCGCCAACTTCATCGGCGAGAACAACCGCATCAACGGCACTCTGCTGGCGCGCAACGGCGAGCGCTGCCAGGTGCAACTGGCACGTGGCGAGAAGGTCGAGGCGCTGGCAGTGAACGTCGGCCAGGCCGGCGAGCCGGTGACCCTGTCGATCCGCCCGGAGCGCGTGCGTCTCAACGGCCACAGCGAGCATTGCGTCAACCGTTTCTCCGGCCGCGTGGCCGAGTTCATCTACCTGGGCGACCACGTGCGGGTGCGCCTGGAAGTCTGCGGCAAGGCCGACTTCTTCGTGAAGCAGCCAATCGCCGAGCTCGACCCGGCCCTGGCCGTGGGCGATGTGGTACCGCTTGGCTGGCAGGTGGACCACGCCCGTGCGCTCGACCCGATTGCCGAAGCCCACTGATCGATTGCTTCACCAACCCTGTACTGTGGAGAGAATAATAATGCGCAAGCAGTTGAAACTGACCGCCCTGGCCCTGGGGCTGTTTACTGCGGGGCAGGCCCTGGCCGCGGACCTCACCGTGGTGTCGTTCGGCGGTGCCAACAAGGCGGCCCAGGTCAAGGCGTTCTACGAGCCGTGGGAAAAGGCCGGCAAGGGCAAGATCGTCGCCGGGGAGTACAACGGCGAGATGGCCAAGGTCAAAGCCATGGTCGATACCAAGAGCGTGTCGTGGGACCTGGTCGAGGTGGAGTCGCCAGAGCTGGAGCGCGGTTGCCAGGAAGGCCTGTTCGAGGAACTCGACCCCGCGCCGTTCGGCAACGCGGCCGACTACGTACCCGGTGCGATCCAGGGCTGCGGCGTAGGCTTCTTCGTGTGGTCCACGGTGCTGGCCTACAACGCCGACAAACTCCAGACCGCGCCCACCAGTTGGGCCGATTTCTGGGACACCAAGAAATTCCCCGGCAAGCGTGGCCTGCGCAAGGGTGCCAAGTACACCTTGGAATTTGCCCTGATGGCCGACGGCGTAGCGCCCAAGGATGTGTACTCGGTGCTGCAGACCAAGGCCGGTGTAGACCGAGCCTTCAAGAAGCTCGACGAGCTCAAGCCGAACATCCAGTGGTGGGAAGCCGGCGCCCAGCCGCCGCAGTACCTGGCCTCGGGTGACGTGGTCATGAGCTCGGCCTACAACGGCCGGATCGCTGCGGTACAGAAGGACAGCAACCTGAAGGTGGTGTGGAACGGCGGGATTTACGATTTCGACGCCTGGGCCATTCCGAAGGGTGCGAAGAACGTGGAAGAGGCGAAGAAGTTCATCGCCTATACCGTGCAACCGGCACAGCAGAAGATCTACTCCGAGAACATCGCCTACGGCCCTGCCAACTCCAAGGCCATCGAACTGCTGTCGGACGATGTGAAGAAGGACATGCCGACCACGCCCGAGAACATCGCCAACCAGGTGCAGATCGACGTGGCCTTCTGGGCCGACAACAGCGAGCAGTTGGAGCAACGCTTCAACGCCTGGGCTGCGAAGAAGTAACGCGCCTCAAAGGAGCGCCGGGGTTTGACCGGCGCTCCCTCGTTTTCTGTGTTTTTCGGAGTTCGCCATGGCCATTGCAGTGCCCCTGAATGAAGGCGCAGGTCCAAGTCTCAAACAGCGCCTCAAGCGCGCCGAACGGGTCAACCGCTGGAAGGCCCAGGCGTTGATCGCGCCGCTGGCGCTGTTCCTGCTGCTGGTGTTCCTCGTGCCGATCGCCGCACTTTTGTACAAGAGCGTCGAAAACCCCGAGGTGGTCGCAGGCCTTCCGCGCACCGTCGACGCCGTGTTGCAGTGGGACGGCAAGAGCCTGCCCGACGAGGCGGTGTACAAGGCCCTCAGCGAGGACCTGGCCGAATCGCGCAAGAACCAGACCCTGGGCGAGCTTTCCAAGCGCCTGAACATGGAGCTGGCCGGCTACCGCAGCCTGCTGTCCAAGACAGCACGTGCACTGCCGTTCAAGACCGAACCGGCTTCCTATAAAGAAGCCCTGCAAACCCTTGATGAGCGCTGGGGCGACCCGGCCTACTGGCAGGCAATTCGCCGTAACACCAGCGAGGTGACACCTTTCTACCTGCTGGCCTCGCTGGATCACCGCATCGATGATCTGGGCGAACTGGCCAAGACCACCCCTGACCAGGCCATTTATCTGGACATTTTTGCCCGCACCCTGTGGATGGGTGTGGTGATCACCGTGATCTGCCTGGTGCTGGCTTATCCACTCGCCTACCTGCTGGCCAACCTGCCGACCCGGCAGAGCAACCTGTTGATGATCCTGGTGTTGTTGCCGTTCTGGACTTCGATCCTGGTGCGGGTGGCGGCGTGGATCGTGCTGTTGCAGTCTGGCGGCCTGATCAATAGCGCGCTGATGGCCATTGGCATCATCGATCAGCCGTTGGAGCTGGTGTTCAACCGCACCGGGGTCTACATCTCCATGGTGCACATCCTGCTGCCGTTCATGATCCTGCCCTTGTACAGCGTGATGAAGGGTATTTCGCCCAGCTACATGCGTGCGGCGATCTCGCTGGGCTGTCATCCGTTCGCCAGCTTCTGGCGGGTGTACTTCCCGCAGACTTACGCCGGTGTCGGCGCCGGCTGCCTATTGGTGTTCATCCTTGCCATCGGCTATTACATCACCCCCGCCCTGCTGGGCAGCCCGAACGACCAGATGGTCAGCTATTTCGTCGCCTTCTACACCAACACCAGCATCAACTGGGGCATGGCCACGGCCCTGGGCGGGTTGCTGTTGCTGGCAACCGTGCTGCTGTACCTGATCTATAGCTGGCTGGTCGGCGCCAGCCGCCTGCGCCTGAGCTGAGGAGCCTTGTCATGCTGAGCCCTTACATGTCGCCCGTGGAGCGGGTCTGGTTCTACAGCCTGCGCATTCTCTGCGGCCTGATCCTGTTGTTCCTGGTCTTGCCGGTGCTGGTGATCATTCCGCTGTCGTTCAACAGCGGCAGCTTCCTGGTGTACCCGCTGCAGGGCTTTTCGCTGCAGTGGTACCAGGACTTCTTCGCCTCTGCCGAGTGGATGCGCGCGCTGAAGAACAGCATCATCGTCGCTCCGGCGGCCACGGTACTGGCCATGGTGTTCGGCACCCTGGCCGCGATCGGCCTGACCCGCGGCGACTTCCCCGGCAAGTCGCTGGTGATGGCGCTGGTGATTTCGCCGATGGTGGTACCGGTGGTGATCATCGGTGTGGCCAGCTACTTGTTCTTCGCGCCGCTGGGGATGGGTAACAGCTTCATTTCGTTGATCCTGGTGCACGCGGTGCTGGGCGTGCCGTTCGTGATCATCACCGTGTCGGCGACCCTTCAGGGGTTCAACTACAACCTGGTGCGCGCCGCGGCCAGCCTCGGCGCCTCGCCCTTGCTGACCTTCCGTCGGGTGACCTTGCCGCTGATTGCGCCGGGCGTGATTTCCGGAGCGCTGTTCGCCTTTGCCACGTCCTTCGATGAGGTGGTGGTGACGCTGTTCCTCGCTGGCCCAGAGCAGGCCACCTTGCCGCGGCAGATGTTCAGTGGCATTCGCGAGAACCTGAGCCCGACCATTGCGGCGGCGGCCACGTTGCTGATTGCGTTTTCGGTGATCCTGCTGCTGACCCTGGAGTGGTTGCGCGGGCGCAGCGAGAAGTTGCGGACCCAGCAGCCGGCCTGATCCTGCGGCGGCTGCACCGGCCTCATCGCGGGGCAAGCCCGCTCCCACAGTTGCCCCGCGATGAGGCCGGTACAGACAACCCCGGTTCCGTGCACCGTTCGACACCAATTGATACCAATCAGCCCCCGTCCACTTCCCTGGGTTACAATGCGCGCCACCGTGATTTCCACCACATAGGTGCGCCATGCAGCCCTACGCTATTGCCCCCTCCATTCTTTCCGCCGATTTCGCCCGCCTGGGCGAGGACGTCGACAAGGTTCTGGCCGCCGGGGCCGACATCGTCCACTTCGATGTCATGGACAACCACTACGTGCCCAATCTGACCATCGGTCCGATGGTCTGCACCGCACTGCGCAAGTACGGAGTGACCGCGCCGATCGATGTGCACCTGATGGTCAGCCCGGTCGACCGCATCATCGGCGACTTCATCGAGGCCGGCGCTACCTACATCACCTTCCACCCGGAAGCGTCGCAACACATCGACCGTTCGCTGCAACTGATCAAGGACGGCGGCTGCAAGGCCGGCCTGGTATTCAACCCGGCCACCAGCCTGGACGCACTGAAATACGTGATGGACAAGGTCGACATGGTCCTGCTGATGAGCGTCAACCCCGGCTTCGGCGGGCAGAAGTTCATCCCTGGCACCCTCGACAAGCTGCGCGAGGCCCGCGCGCTGATCGATGCCAGCGGGCGTGATATCCGCCTGGAGATCGATGGCGGCGTCAACGTCGGCAACATCCGTGAAATCGCCGCTGCCGGCGCCGACACCTTCGTTGCCGGCTCGGCGATCTTCAACGCCCCGGACTACCAAGAAGTGATCGCCAAGATGCGCGCCGAACTGGCCCAGGCCCGCCCATGAGTGGCTTTGAGCAGCTGTTCCCGGGGACGCTGCCCAGGCTGGTGATGTTCGATCTGGACGGTACGTTGATCGATTCGGTACCGGACCTGGCCGCCGCCGTGGACCGCATGCTGCTCGAACTGGGGCGCCCGGCCGCAGGGCTGGATGCCGTGCGCCAGTGGGTGGGCAACGGTGCCGAGGTGCTCGTGCGTCGCGCCCTGGCTGGCGGCATCGAGCACGATGCTGTCGATGCGCAACTGGCCGAGCGTGCGCTGGCACTGTTCATGGAAGCCTATGGCGAAAGCCATGAGCTCACCGTGGTCTACCCAGGCGTGCGCGACACCTTGCGCTGGTTGCGCAAGCAGGGCGTGGAGATGGCGCTGATCACCAACAAGCCCGAACGCTTTGTCGGGCCGTTGCTGGACCAGATGAAGATCGGTCGCTATTTCCGCTGGATCATCGGTGGCGACACCCTGCCACAGAAGAAGCCCGACCCGGCGGCGTTGCTGTTCGTCATGAAGATGGCCGGCATTGCGCCCGAGCAGTCGCTGTTCGTCGGCGATTCGCGCAGTGACGTGCAGGCGGCCAGGGCAGCGGGGGTCAAGAGCGTCGGCCTGACCTACGGCTACAACCACGGACGGCCGATCGACGAGGAGTCGCCGAGCCTGGTACTCGACGATCTGCGCCTGCTGTTGCCCGGTTGCTTAGTCACCGACACTGGGATAACGTGGGCGGACCTTCAAGCCTCCCAAGACAGAGACTCCACTGTGGGTGCTACCGGCAAATTCTGGATGAAAGTCATCAAGGCCCTGGCCCGTTGGCGCTGGCGCGCCTGACTCCCGCTCGCCGGCGCCTGCCGGCCCGTCCGCTTGCCCGAACCCATTGCTGCTTGCCACGAGGCTACCCATGACCCGCGAAGAATTCCTGCGCCTGGCCGCTGCCGGCTACAACCGCATTCCCCTGGCCTGTGAAACCCTGGCCGACTTCGATACGCCGCTGTCGATCTACCTGAAGCTTGCCGACCAGGCCAACTCTTATCTGCTCGAGTCCGTGCAGGGCGGGGAGAAGTGGGGGCGCTACTCGATGATCGGTTTGCCTTCGCGCACGGTGATGCGCGTGCACGGCTACCGGGTGAGCATCCTGCACGATGGCGTCGAGGTAGAGACCCACGAGGTCGAGGATCCACTGGCATTCGTCGAGTCGTTCAAGGACCGCTACAAGGTCGCCGACATTCCTGGACTGCCGCGCTTCAATGGTGGCCTGGTCGGCTATTTCGGCTATGACTGCGTGCGCTATGTCGAGAAGCGCCTGGGCGCCTGTCCGAACCCGGATCCGCTGGGGGTGCCGGACATCCTGCTGATGGTCTCCGACGCCGTGGTGGTGTTCGACAACCTGGCCGGCAAGATGCACGCGATCGTGCTGGTCGAGCCGTCTGAGGAGCAGGCGTTCGAGCAAGGCAAGGCGCGTCTGGATGGCTTGCTCGACAAGCTGCGCCAGCCAATCACCCCGCGTCGGGGGCTGGACCTCAGCGGGCCGATGGCCGCTGAGCCTGAATTCCGCTCCAGCTACACCCGGGACGACTACGAGAATGCGGTCGGGCGGATCAAGGAATACATCCTCGCTGGCGACTGCATGCAGGTCGTACCGTCGCAGCGCATGTCCATCGACTTCAAGGCTGCGCCCATCGATCTGTACCGGGCGCTGCGCTGCTTCAACCCGACCCCCTACATGTACTTCTTCAACTTCGGCGACTTCCATGTGGTCGGCAGCTCGCCGGAAGTGCTGGTACGGGTCGAGGATAATCTGGTCACCGTACGTCCGATCGCTGGCACCCGCCCGCGCGGCGCCAACGAAGAGGCCGACCGCGCGCTGGAAGACGACCTGCTGTCGGACGACAAGGAAATTGCCGAGCACCTGATGCTGATCGACCTGGGGCGCAACGATGTGGGGCGTGTGTCGTCCACGGGCAGCGTGCGCCTGACCGAGAAAATGGTGATCGAGCGTTATTCGAACGTCATGCATATCGTCTCGAACGTCACCGGCGAGTTGGCCGAGGGGCTGACGGCGATGGACGCACTGCGTGCGATCCTGCCGGCCGGCACCTTGTCGGGCGCGCCGAAGATCCGGGCGATGGAGATCATCGACGAGCTGGAGCCGGTCAAGCGGGGTGTCTATGGTGGTGCAGTGGGTTACTTTGCCTGGAACGGCAACATGGACACCGCCATTGCCATCCGTACTGCGGTGATCAAGGACGGCGAACTGCACGTGCAGGCCGGTGGCGGCATCGTGGCCGACTCGGTACCGGCACTGGAGTGGGAAGAGACCATCAACAAGCGTCGGGCGATGTTCCGTGCCGTGGCGCTGGCCGAGCAGACGCCGCGCGGCTGATGGATGAAAAAACGGCGCTCTGATGGGCGCCGTTTTTTTGGTGGTGTGAGTGGGCTGCTGCGCAACCCATCGCGGGGCCAGCCCGCTCCTACAGGTTCACTGCGATTTCTGTAGGAGGGGGCTGGCACCGCGACGGGTTAATCCTCAAAAGTCCAGGCTCACCGCCAGGCTTACCCCCTGTTGGCGCAGCTCATCACTCTTGCGCCAGTTGTAATTGCCCCGCAGGTTCACCCCCGGCACCAGTTCATGGCTGAGGCCCAGGCTCGCGCGGGTCAGGTTGCTGTGCGGCGTGTAGCCGGCAAGGGTGAAGTCGTTGCCCGGCAGGGTGGTCAGGTGCATGGTCAAGTCCTGGCGGTCATCCTCGAACTCGTGTTCGCGCGCGACCTCGGCGAACAACCGCGTGCTCGGCAGAACTTGCACACTGCCCAGCAGCCCTGCACCCAGGCGGCGGGACTTGCGGTCCTGGTCGTCGAAAGCCAGGGCCGTGGAGCGTCCGCTCTTCTCGTCGTAGCCATCGACCTTGACTCGCGCATAGTCGGCGCTGATGAACGGCGCCAATTGCCAGCTGCTCGCGTCGGCGGCCAGGTTGTAGCCCAGTCGCCCGCTGATGGCCCAGGCCTCGCCATCGGTATCGCCTTTTTCGGTACGCTCGCTGGCGCCCAGGGCGAAGCTGCGTTTGAGATCGCTGTAGTCCAGGTGCCCGGCAGTCAGCGTCGCATCGGCCCACCAGCGGTTCTGGCGGAACTGGGCGAAGGCACTGGCCAGGTAGCTGTCAAGCTTGTAGTCAGAGTCCTGTTGGCCTGCCTCCAGTTTCTGTCTGTAGACGCCTGCTGCCAGGCCGACGCGCCAGGCATCATCGAGCCGGTAGCTACCGCCGAGGGTCAGGTTGTAACCGCGGCCATCGCCACTTGCCGAACTGCGCTGGCTGCCGAAGTCCAGATCCTGGGCGCCGGTGGCGACGAAGGCTTGCCACTGACCAACGGCCTGCCAGGGTGTCTGCCACTGGTTGCGCAGCTCATCCTGATGGGCGCGCAGGCTGGCGTGGGCCATTTCCGGAAGCAGCGTCAGTTCCCAAGGGGCGGCTAGGATGGAGTAGGCGTAGTCGGCGATCAGTTGCTGGCCAGCAATGGTTGGGTGTACCGAGTCGTTGAACAGCAGCCGGGTTGGGTCGGGGTTGGTGCCGTTGGCGCCATAGACCGGGTTTTGCACGCAGCTGTCGCCGCTGTAGCAAGTGCCGACCAGGTTCTGGTCTGCGGCCAGGCCGAACTCCGCCGGGCTGCGCAGCGCTTCGCCGAGCAGGGTGGGGATGTTCAGCGGGATGATTTCAGCGTCGATCTGGCGCAATTGGTTGAGCAGCGACTGGTTGAACACGCCCGAAAGCTGCGACAGCGGGCCCTGCTGCGGCGTACCGCTGAAATTCGGGGTCTGCCCCAGATCGGGCAGCAGCCACACCATGATGTAGCGCGCTCCGCCCTGCTGCAGGGCCTGGGCACTGGCGGCCAGCCGCGCGCCAGCGGCGGCTGCATCGGCGGCGCTGTTGACCTGCCCCTGCAGGACGTCATTACCGCCACCGGTGACGTAGTAGAGCGCATTCGGGTCGGCTCGCAAGCCGTTGGCCAGGTAGCCGGGGCGCTCACGCAGGACGAGACCTGCGCCAGGGCGCCCGGGTGGAATCACCGCCTCGGAGGTGTCGGTGATCGAGTCGAGGATCTGCTGTGTCGTGTAGCCGCCGACGGCCCAGTTGTTGCCGTCGGGGCGACCTTGCACAAGATTGACCCGCGAGGTGGATGGGCCCAGTTCCGTGTCGGAAAAGCCCAGCTTCCCGCCAAGGATCATGGGTGACACCGGGGCATAGTTGCCGTTCGCATCGCGATTGGTGAAACGCATGCCCGGTGTGCCACCGGTGAGATCAGGGAACTGCCCCGCATCGCTCAGGCTGTCGCCGAATACGATCAGTGAAGAGTACGGCGAGGGCGCCGCCATGGCCTGGCTGCAGGCGAGGGTGAGCAGGCACAGGGCCGTGCGCAGGAAAGGTGGCTGTCGCATGTGGAAGTTCCTTTTCATTGTTTTTATGGAGACAAGCCCGAAGACCTTAGCAAAAAAGCACGCAGTCCGTTCGTTCCCCAGTATTTGCGGCGTATTGCGCCTGTCGTCGCGGTAGGCTACTGTGCCGGGACGTATGAGCGAGAACTACCCCGTGTTGATCGTCAGCAAACTCCTGATGCGCGTTATCAAGGCTCACGCCCGTTGGCGTTGGCGCGCCTGACTCTTTCTCCTGCCGGTCCTGTCCGGCCCGCCCCCGTTTGCCCTCCTGTCGTTCCATCTTCGCTGTCGCGGTAGAGCCGCGCCCATGTCGAGGCAGGAAGGTTCGAAAGCACAGTCAGTAGATTCAAGAGGTTGACCCCAGATGTTACTGATGATCGACAATTACGACTCCTTCACCTACAACGTCGTCCAGTACCTCGGCGAGTTGGGTGCCGAGGTCAAGGTCATTCGCAACGACGAACTGACCATCGCCCAGATCGAAGCCCTCAACCCGGAGCGCATCGTCGTTTCGCCCGGCCCTTGCACGCCCAGCGAGGCAGGCGTTTCCATCGAGGCCATCCTGCACTTTGCCGGCAAGCTGCCGATCCTCGGTGTGTGCCTGGGCCACCAGTCCATCGGCCAGGCGTATGGCGGTGACGTGGTGCGGGCCCGCCAGGTCATGCATGGCAAGACCAGCCCGGTGTTCCACCGCGATCTGGGCGTGTTCGCCGGCCTGAACAACCCGTTGACCGTGACCCGCTACCATTCGCTGGTGGTCAAGCGCGAAACCCTGCCGGACTGCCTCGAAGTCACCGCCTGGACTGCCCATGCAGACGGTTCGGTCGACGAGATCATGGGCCTGCGCCACAAGACCTTGAACATCGAAGGGGTGCAGTTCCACCCCGAGTCCATCCTCACCGAGCAGGGCCACGAGCTGTTCGCCAACTTCCTCAAGCAGACCGGCGGCCGCCGCTAAGGATCGATCATGGATATCAAGAGCGCGCTGAGCCGCATCGTCGGCCACCTGGACCTGTCCACAGACGAAATGCGCGATGTCATGCGTCAGATCATGACCGGACAATGCACCGAGGCGCAGATTGGCGCCTTTCTGATGGGCATGCGCATGAAGAGCGAGAGCATCGACGAGATCGTCGGCGCCGTTTCGGTCATGCGTGAGCTGGCCGACAAGGTCGAACTCAAGAGCCTCGACGGTGTGGTCGACATCGTCGGCACCGGCGGCGACGGGGCCAACATCTTCAACGTTTCCACAGCTTCGGCCTTCGTGCTCGCCGCGGCCGGTTGCCCGGTGGCCAAGCACGGCAACCGCGCGGTGTCCGGCAAGAGCGGCAGCGCCGACCTGCTGGAGGCGGCCGGTATCTACCTGAACCTTACGCCAGTGCAGGTGGCCCGCTGCATCGATAGCCTGGGGATCGGTTTCATGTTCGCCCAGACTCACCACAGTGCGATGAAGCATGCTGCTGGCCCGCGCCGCGACCTGGGCCTGCGCACGCTCTTCAACATGCTTGGCCCGCTTACGAATCCGGCCGGTGTGAAGCACCAGGTGGTTGGCGTATTCACCCAGGCCCTGTGTCGCCCGCTCGCCGAAGTGTTGCAGCGCCTGGGCAGCAAGCATGTGCTGGTGGTGCACTCCAAGGATGGCCTGGACGAATTCAGCCTGGCCGCGCCGACTTTCGTCGCGGAATTGAAGAACGGTGAGATCACCGAATACTGGGTCGAACCGGAAGACCTTGGCATGAAGAGCCAGAGCCTGCATGGCCTGGCGGTCGAGGACCCACAGGCTTCGCTGGCGCTGATCCGTGACGCCCTGGGCCGACGCAAGACCGAAAACGGCCAGAAAGCTGCCGAAATGATCGTGCTCAATGCTGGCGCAGCGCTGTATGCCGCCGACCATGCGATGAGCCTGAAGTCGGGCGTCGAACTCGCCCACGATGTGCTGCACACCGGCCTTGCCTGGGAAAAACTCCAGGAGCTGGGCGCCTTTACCGCGGTATTCAAGCAGGAGAACGGAGCATGAGCGTACCGACGGTGCTGGAAAGGATCATCGCCCGCAAGTTTCAGGAAGTGGCCGAGCGCAGCGCGCGCGTGAGCCTCGCCGAACTGGAGCGTCTGGCCAAGGGTGCCGATGCTCCCCGCAGCTTCGCCAACGCCTTGATCGAACAGGCCAAGCGCAAGCAGCCTGCGGTCATCGCTGAGATCAAGAAGGCTTCGCCGAGCAAGGGCGTGATCCGTGAGCACTTCGTGCCTGCGGAAATCGCGGTGAGCTACGAGAAGGGCGGCGCCACCTGCCTGTCGGTACTCACCGACGTGGATTACTTCCAGGGCGCAGACGAGTACCTGCAACAGGCCCGCGCTGCCGTGTCGTTGCCGGTGATCCGCAAGGACTTCATGGTCGATCCCTACCAGATCGTCGAAGCCCGCGCCCTGGGCGCCGACTGCGTGCTGCTGATCGTCTCGGCACTGGACGATGTGAAGATGGCCGAGCTGGCCGCCACCGCCAAGGATGTCGGTCTCGACGTGCTGGTGGAGGTACACGATGGCGATGAGCTCGAGCGTGCGCTGAAAACCCTCGACACGCCACTGGTGGGGGTCAACAACCGCAATCTGCACACCTTCGAGGTCAGCCTGGACACCACCCTCGACTTGCTGCCGCGCATTCCGCGTGACCGCCTGGCGGTCACCGAGAGCGGTATCCTCAACCGCGCCGACGTGGAGCTGATGGAAATCAACGAGGTGTATTCGTTCCTGGTGGGCGAGGCCTTCATGCGTGCGGAGCAACCGGGGTTGGAACTGCAGAGGCTGTTCTTCCCGGATCAGGTGAAGAAGACTGTTCAGCCTCTGGACTGATCAAAAAACGAAGCCGGCTTGATGCCGGCTTTTTTGTATGACTGTTCCGGCCCTTCCGCGGGCCAATGAACCGGATTTCCAAGGTGGATCAATGACCGATCAACCCCTGGCCCTCACCGTCGAGCAGGGCCTGCATGCCGAACAGGAGCTGCTCGCCGCCGTCTGCCGTGGCGAGCGTGAGTCCGGCGTGCTGTTCTGGCGCCCCACCGATCACGCTCTGGTCATGCCGCGACGAATGAGTCGTCTCGACAACTTCGAAGCCGCCTGTGCCGAGCTGGCGATCGCTGGCTGGCCGGTGTTGCTGCGTGAAACCGGTGGAGAGCCGGTGCCGCAATCCTATTCGACCGTGAACGTGGCGCTGGTCTACGTCGCACCGCGCAGCGAAGGTGACCACGGACGCATCGAGAACGCATACGAGCGTCTGTGCCTGCCGCTGTGCGATGTCTTGCGCGAATGGGGTGGTGTGGCGTCGGTCGGGGAGATCGACGGTGCGTTCTGCGATGGGCGCTACAACGTCAATCTCAACGGCCGCAAGCTGGTCGGCACTGCCCAGCGCTGGCGCCAGGGGCTGGGCGGCAAGCGCCCGGTGGTGCTGGTGCATGGCGCGCTGCTGCTGGACAACGAGCGCGAGTCGATGGTGGCGGCGGTCAACCGCTTCAACGACTGCTGTGGGCTGGAGCAGCGTTGCCGCGCCGACAGCCATATTGCCTTGCATGAAGTGGTGCCCGCAGCCCCTTGGTTCGAACGGCTGTCCCAGGCCTACGCCGAGGTGATCGCGGCGCTGCCCAAGGATTAACGGGTGCCGTAGACCACCATGGTCTTGCCCTTGACCTGCACCAGGCTACGTTCTTCAAGATCCTTGAGCACCCGGCCGACCATCTCGCGCGAACAGCCGACGATCCGCCCGATCTCCTGACGGGTGATCTTGATCTGCATGCCGTCGGGGTGGGTCATGGCATCCGGCTGCTTGCACAGGTCGAGCAGGCAACGGGCGACGCGGCCGGTGACGTCGAAGAAGGCCAGGTCTCCGACCTTGCGCGTAGTGTTGCGCAGGCGCTGGGCCATCTGGCTGCCAAGGGCGTAGAGACTGTCCGGATCGTGACGGGCCAGCTCGCGGAACTTGTCGTAGCTGATCTCGGCCACTTCGCACTCGGTCTTGGCCCGTACCCAGGCGCTGCGCTGCTGTTCGGGGCCCGCTGGTTCGAACAACCCCAGTTCACCGAAGAAGTCACCATTGTTGAGGTAGGCGATGATCATCTCATGACCTTCGTCGTCCTCGATCAGGATGGTCACCGATCCCTTGACGATGAACGACAGCGTCTCGGCCCGGTCGCCGGCGCAGATGATGTTGCTCTTGGCGGCATAGCGGCGGCGTTGGCAGTGTACCAGCAGCTTGTCGATATTCTTGATCTTGGCAGGGAGTGCTGAGGCTACCATCACGAAAATCCTGTTCGAGCGACGCAGAGGCATTTTTGTAGGAGGTTACTGACGGCGGGCGCCAGTGATTTGGCGTCAGCTTATCAGGCACTTCGGCTTTATCGGCATGAAACCCCAACGTCTTGAGCTTTTCCGACAGCGCTACAAGGTCTAAGCTGACGACCTTTTACGAAATCAGGAGTCCGGATAGATGAAGGCACGCATCCAGTGGGCCGGTGAGGCCATGTTCCTCGGTGAGTCGGGGAGTGGGCATGTCGTGGTCATGGACGGTCCTCCCGAGGCTGGCGGTCGTAACCTGGGCGTACGCCCGATGGAGATGCTGCTGCTCGGCCTGGGTGGCTGCAGCAGTTTCGATGTGGTCAGCATCCTGAAGAAATCCCGACAGGCGGTGGAAAGCTGCGAAGCTTTTCTCGAAGCTGAGCGCGCCAGCGAAGATCCCAAGGTGTTCACCAAGATCCACCTGAACTTCGTGGTCAAGGGGCGTGGCCTCAAAGAGGCGCAGGTCAAGCGAGCGGTCGAGCTGTCGGCCGAGAGGTACTGCTCGGCATCGATCATGCTCGATCGTGCGGGTGTGGAGATCACCCATGGCTACGAGATCGTAGAGCTGGGTTGAAGTGGTGGGGCCGCCTGGCGGCCCCTTTTCAGTCGCGCAGGGCCGGTAACGCGTCGAGCAACCATTGCGGCAGCTTTGCCCGCAACGACTGGCTCAGGTGCTCGCGGCGTTTCTGGTAAGCCAACCCAAGGCCGATAACGCCAAGCCCGATCAGTGTGATCACTACCGGGAACAGCAACGACTCGGCGAACACGTCATACGACAGGTAGCCCAGGTACGCCGCCACGCCCATGGCGCCGAATACCATGAACATCGGTCGGCGCAGCAGCACTGCACATCCCATCAGGCCAAGGTTGATCAGACAATAGAGCGCCTTGCCCAGCTCACTGTCGCTGTTCATCGAAGTCAACCCGCCCCAGAATGCCAGAAGCCCTGCCAGATAGCCCCAGTAGGCGTAATCGCGGCGCGTACGGCCGTCGATAGCCAGGAACACGGCCAGCAACAGCAGGCCGAACCACACCGAGACCTTCTGGCGCTGCTCCCAACTGAACACTTCGCCGTAGAACCATTCGCTGAGGTCCATGGACATGAACCACAAGGCCACGGCAATTGGCATCACGATGAAGGGGAAAGGCACCAGGCGCAGCATCGCCAGCCCGGCGACGACGGTTGCCGCTTCCATCAGCAGCCAACCGCCCTGCACGTAGGTGTAGTACTGGTGGTAGTCGAACTGCAGGTCATCCAGCGGCCACCAGCCGAGCAGGCGCTCGATGGCGAAGACTGCCAATGGCACGATGCTCACGGCCACCGCAGCGAGAACGCCAGCAGCAATGGCCTGTCCACGGCGCTGGAGTGACAGGGCGAACAGGGTAAGCGCGGCGATATAGAGAAGGGCGGCGGTCAGCAGTGCTGTATCACCAATGCGCATCCAGGCTTCGGTGAGCAACCAGCCCATGGCGGCCATGATCAGCAGGGCGCCGAAGTAGAAAGCGACATGGGCCAGCTGGAACCGGCCCTGTTGTTGCGGTTGCTGGCGCAGGAACTCGAGCAGCGCCCGATCCTGTCCTGGCTGGAGAATGCCGGCGCTTACGGCGCTGGCCAGATCCTTGGCATCGAAGCGCTCGGTCATCGACTCGTCCTAGATTCGGTAGGTGCTCTTGGTCATCACCTTGGCCAGCAGGCTCATGCCGAAACGCACCGGGGCAGGGAAGCGGTAGCCGCCTGCTTCAAGTGCGGATTCGGCGTGTTGCTCTTCATCGACGCGCATCTGCTCGAGAATGGCGCGGGATTTTTCGTCTTCCTCGGGGATCTGTTCGAGGTGCTCGTCCAGGTGCTTGCAGACCTGGTGCTCGGTGGCGGCGACGAAGCCCAGGCTGACCTTGTCGCTGACCAGGCCGGCGAGGGCACCGATGCCGAACGACATGCCATAGAACAACGGGTTGAGCACACTCGGATGACTGCCCAGTTGACGGATGCGCTGTTCGCACCAGGCCAGGTGGTCGATCTCTTCCTCGGCGGCATGTTCCATGGCCTTGCGTACCTGCGGCAGCTTGGCGGTCAGTGCCTGGCCTTGGTAGAGCGCCTGTGCGCAGACTTCACCGGTATGGTTGATGCGCATCAGGCCGGCGATATGGCGGGTCTGGGACTCGTCCAGATCGGCGTCAGGCTGGATGATCGCGGGCGAGGGACGGGAAGGTTGGCCGCTGAAGGGCAGCAAGGTGCGCATGGCGGTGTCAGCCTGCAGCAACAAGCGGTCGAGCGGTGAATAGTGACGTTCGGTAGCCATCGGGCACCTCCACTAAAGTGATGCCCGACAGTTTAACTCAATCATGCCGGATGGGCTTGCCTTGGGTCAGCCCGGTGGCCAGTTCATCTGACGCTGGCCGAGCACGTGCATGTGGATGTGATAGACCGTCTGTCCACCCTTGGGGTTGCAATTCATGACCACGCGGAAACCTTCCTCGCAGCCCTGCTCGATGGCCAGGCGCTGGGCGGTGAACAGGATGTGGCCAGCCAGTGCCTTGTCCTCTTCGGTCAGGTGGTTGAGGGTCGGGATGTGCTTTTTCGGGATGACCAGAAAATGTACCGGCGCCGCAGGGGCGATATCCTTGAAGGCCAGGATCTGGTCGTCTTCGTAGATGATATCCGCCGGGATTTCCCGGTTGATGATCTTGAGGAATAGATCGTCCACGTCACTTGCTCCTTGGTGAGGGTCGAAGCGCAGTGTACTCAGCGAAGTGCTGCTCGGACAGAGGTCATTCGGCGCCGATCGGGCAGTAGCGACGATGGATCACGCCCGCCAGCTTGCGGCTCAACCAGCGCGGCAGAAGGCGTGGGGCGAAGGCCAGCCAGCGATTGCGTCGGCCCGGCATGATCAGGGCGTGGTTCTTGTCCAGCGCGCGCACTGTGTAGAGCGCCACTTCTTCGGCACTCAGGCAGCGCGAACTGCCCTCCAGTCGCGGGATGTGTCGTTGTGCCGAGCGGATCGGGCCCGGGCACAACACCGACACCTTGATCCCGGTACGACGCAGTTCTTCGCGCAGGGCTTCCGAGAAACTCAGTACATAGGCCTTGCTGGCGCTGTAGCAGGCCATCCACGGACCTGGCGCGGCGCTGGCCAGTGAGGCTACGTTGAGGATCTGGCCGCCACCGTGCACCGCCATCAGGTTGCCGATCGCGTGGCACAGGCGGGTCAGGGCGAGGATATTGACCTCCAGCAGGTCTTGTTCGTCGGCCCACTCATGGGCCAGGAAGGGCCCGTAGGTGCGCTGGCCGGCACAGTTGACCAGCAGGTCGATGCGCCGCTCGCCCTCTTCCAGCTCAAGTACGAATCCCGACAGGCGCAAAGGCTGGCTGAGGTCGCAGGCGCGCAGCAGAACCTCGACACCGAAGCGCTGGGTCAGCTCGATCGCGATCGGTTCGAGGGTTTCACGATGGCGTGCCACCAGGATCAGGTTGCGCCCGCGCCGCGCCAGGGCCTCCGCCAGGGCCAGGCCCAGGCCGCTGGAAGCTCCGGTGATCATGGCGTAACGGGTCATGCAAGGCTCCTGGGGGCGGAAGAGGGCGCCTAGTGTACAGCTTGGCCGGGGCGGTTGTGGTCTTTTACAGGGGCTTCAGCGCGCCAGTTCAGCGCTGCGAAGCTGGGCTGCCTGGTATTCGTCACGCAGGCGCTCGATCAGCGCTGCCGTATCGGGCAGGTCATGGATACCGCCCGCGCCCTGGCCAGCCGACCACACGGTTTTCCAGGCCTTGGCTTCTTCATCCAGCGGTTTGAGCTTGACCTCGCCCGGATTGTGCTTGAGCGCGGCCATGTCGTAGCCGGCCTGCTCCAGGCTCTGGCGCAGAAAGCTGGCCGGCACACCCGACACCGCTGGGGTGTGGACGATGTCGGCAGCATGGGCATCGAGGAGCATTTTTTTGTAGGCGTCCTGGGCTTGGCTCTCGCGGGTGGCGATGAAGCGTGTGCCCATGTATGCGAGATCGGCGCCCAGCAGACGTGCCGCAAGGATTTCGTGACCGTGGTTGATGCAACCGGCCAACAGCAGGGTCTTGTCGAAGAATTGGCGGATCTCCGCGACCAGGGCGAACGGGCTCCAGGTCCCGGCATGACCGCCGGCGCCTGCAGCCACGGCGATCAGGCCATCGACGCCGGCCTCGGCGGCTTTCTCGGCGTGACGACGGGTGGTGACATCGTGGAACACCAGGCCGCCATAACCGTGCACCGCGTCGACCACCTCCTTCACCGCGCCCAGGCTGGTGATCACGATGGGAACCTGGTGCTCCACGCACAGGGCGAGATCGGCCTGCAGGCGCGGGTTGCTCGGGTGCACGATGAGGTTGACGGCATAAGGCGCGGGCGCATGCAACTGTGCCAGGCCCGCCTCGATCTCCTCCAGCCAGGCCTTGAAGCCGGCACTGTCGCGCTGGTTCAACGCCGGAAAGCTGCCCACCACACCGTTGGCGCAGCAAGCCAGGACCAGCTGCGGGTTGGAAATCAGGAACATCGGCGCGGCAACCACAGGCAGTCGCAGACGGTGTTCAAGTGTTGCGGGCAGGGACATGGCAAGGCTCCTTTACTCAGGGGGTATGCTCAGAACGGTTTGACCACCACGAGAATTACGACAGCCAGCAGGATCAGTACCGGTACTTCGTTGAACCAGCGGTAGTACACATGGCTGCGGGTGTTCTGCCCGGCGGCGAAGCGTTTGCGCTGTGCGCCGCATACGTGATGGTAGCCGGTCAGCAGGATCACCAGGGTCAGCTTGGCATGCAGCCAGCCTTGGCTCAGCCAGCCGGGCGTGAGGTAGAGCATCCAGATACCGAACACGTAGGTGGCGATCATCGCCGGGTTCATGATGCCGCGGTACAGCTTGCGCTCCATGGTGACGAAGCGTTCCTGGCTGATGCTGTCCTGGCTCTGGGCGTGATAGACGAACAGGCGCGGCAGGTAGAACAGACCTGCGAACCAGCAGACCACGCTGACGATATGCAGCGCCTTGATCCAGAGATAGAGCATGGGGGAGTTCCTTCAGGTTTTCACGGTGGTCAGATAGTAGTGGTCCGGCGCTGCGAAGGGGTACCCAAGAGTTGTTACAGGCGTCACGTAACCCTATTATCGTGCGCTTTCCAGTGGTCTCGTTGATGAGGGGCAAGCGTTATGATCAAGGTCGGTATCGTCGGCGGCACGGGTTACACCGGTGTCGAACTGTTGCGCCTGCTGGCACAGCACCCACAGGCCGAGGTAGCGGTCATCACATCGCGCTCCGAGGCGGGTGTCGCGGTGGCCGACATGTACCCGAACCTGCGCGGCCACTATGACGGTTTGCAGTTCAGCGTCCCGGACAGCAAGACGCTCGGCGCCTGTGACGTGGTGTTCTTCGCCACACCGCATGGCGTTGCCCATGCCCTGGCCGGCGAGTTGCTGGCTGCCGGGACCAAAGTCATCGACCTGTCTGCCGACTTCCGTCTGCAGGACGCCGTCGAGTGGGGCAAGTGGTACGGCCAGCCGCACGGCGCGCCGGAACTGCTCAAGGATGCCGTCTACGGCCTGCCTGAAGTGAACCGCGAGAAGATCCGCCAGGCGCGCCTGATCGCGGTCCCGGGTTGCTACCCGACCGCGACCCAGCTTGGTTTCCTGCCACTGCTCGAAGCGGGTCTGGCCGATCCGTTGCGCCTGATTGCCGACTGCAAGTCGGGTGTCAGTGGCGCCGGCCGCGGTGCTGCAGTGGGCTCGCTGTTCTGCGAGGCCGGCGAAAGCATGAAGGCCTATGCAGTCAAAGGGCACCGCCACCTGCCGGAAATCAGCCAGGGCCTGCGCCTGGCAGCGGGCAAGGATATCGGTCTGACCTTCGTGCCTCACCTGACTCCGATGATTCGCGGTATTCATGCCACCCTCTACGCGAATGTTGTCGACACCTCGGTCGACCTGCAGGCGCTGTTCGAGAAACGCTATGCGAACGAGCCGTTCGTCGACGTGATGCCGGCCGGTAGCCACCCTGAGACCCGCAGCGTGCGTGGCGCCAACGTCTGCCGTATCGCCGTCCATCGCCCGCAGGGTGGTGATCTGGTGGTGGTGCTGTCGGTGATCGACAACCTGGTCAAGGGCGCGTCCGGCCAGGCGGTGCAGAACCTGAACATCCTGTTCGGGCTGGATGAGCGCATGGGCCTGTCCCACGCTGGCCTGCTGCCTTAATCGTCAAGCAGGTGAATAGGCCTGCCTCGTGCGGGCCTTTTCGTTTGTGTCGACCAAAGCCGCACAATTCTTGACCAATTTTCTCGGAGAAGCGGATAATGCGCGTCATCGAGTTTTATGGCGGCTTACGCCGGGAGAACCAACATGAGCGTTGAAACCTTCACCCCCACCGCTTTGGAGTTTACCCAAGGGGCTGCGCACAAGGTGAAGACCCTGGTATCCGAAGAAGGCAATGATCGCCTCAAGCTGCGTGTGTTCGTCACAGGCGGCGGCTGCTCGGGTTTCCAGTACGGCTTCACCTTCGATGAAGACGTGGCCGAGGACGACACCATTGTCGAGCGCGAAGGCGTTTCGCTGGTCGTTGACCCAATGAGCTTCCAGTATCTGGCGGGCGCCGAAGTGGACTACCAGGAAGGCCTGGAAGGCTCGCGCTTCGTGATCAAGAACCCGAACGCCGCTACCACCTGCGGGTGCGGTTCGTCGTTTTCGATCTGAGTCGCGCTTGAACGAAAACGCCGCGCAATTGCGCGGCGTTTTCGTTTCTGTCTTTCAGGCTGGGTAGATCGCGCCCAGTACTCGTAGCCCTCTGGCAGCCGTGACACTTGGGCGGTTAGCCGGGATGCCTTCGAGGCAGCAATGAGCCAGCCATGCGAATGCCATTGCCTCGACCCAGTCCGGATCGATACCTTGGGCGCTGGTGCTGGTCACTTTCGCGGCAGGCAGCAAGGCGGCCAGCCGATTCATCAGGGTGCCATTGCGCGCGCCACCGCCGCAGACCATCAGGGCCTCGGTATCTTGCTGGGCATTGCGCAAGGCATCGGTGATGCTGCGTGCAGTCAGCTCCAGCAGCGTGGCCTGAACGTCTTCGTCGCGATAGTGCGGCAGCGTTGCCAGGTGGGCATCGAGCCAGGGCAGGTTGAATACCTCGCGCCCGGTGCTCTTGGGGCCGTTGCCGGCAAAGAACGGGTCGCTCAGCAGTGCCGCCAGCAATTCGTCCTGCACCTTGCCACTCGCCGCCCATGCGCCATCGGCGTCGAAGGTCTGGCCGCGCTTGCGCTCGATCCACGCATCCAGCAGCACATTGCCTGGGCCGCAGTCGAAGCCATGTACCGGAGTGTCCTGGGCAATGAGGCTCAGGTTGCTGAAGCCGCCGACGTTGAGTACGGCCAGGCGCTGTCCCAGATGGCCGAACAAGGCTTCGTGGAAGGCCGGGACCAGCGGTGCGCCCTGGCCACCTGCAGCCACGTCGCGGCGACGGAAATCACCCACCACGCAGATGCCGGTCAACTCGGCGAGCAAGGCAGGGTTGCCGATCTGCACGGTGAAGCCTCGGGCCGGTTCGTGGCGGATGGTCTGGCCGTGGCTGCCGATGGCGCGGATGGCGCTGGGCTCGAGTTTCTGCTCGGCCAGCAATTGCTGTATGCCTTCTGCAGCAAGGCCAGCCCAGCGGTTCTCGGCCAGCGCTGCCCGTGCGATCTCGTCAGGGCCGCTGGCGCAGAGGCTCAGCAGGTCCTGGCGAAGGTCGGAGGGCATGGGCAGGTAGCGGGTGGCGAGCAACCGGGGCTGCTCGCCTTGTTCGATCAGGGCAATGTCCAGGCCGTCAAGGCTGGTGCCGGACATCACCCCCAGGTAGAACGCCATGAATCAGCGCTTGTTGGCGGCGAGCAGCGTGGCCTTTTCCTGATCCATGCGAGCGATCAGGGGTTGGCTTTGCTGCATGAAGCGCTGGCGCTCGGCCTTGGCGATCGGATCGGCCATCGGCACCTTCTGGCTCAGCGGGTCGACATGGACGCCGTTGACCTGGAACTCGTAGTGCAGGTGTGGGCCAGTGGAGAGACCGGTGGTGCCGATGTAGCCGATGATCTGGCCCTGCTTGACGTTGCTGCCGGTCTTGATGCCTTTGGCGAAGCCTTGCATGTGGCCATACAGGGTCTTGTAGGTGTTGCCGTGGGCGATGATCACGGTGTTGCCGTAGCCGCCACGGCGACCAGCCAGCTCGATGCGGCCATCCCCGGCTGCCTTGATCGGCGTGCCGCGAGGCGCTGCATAGTCGACACCCTTGTGGGCGCGAATCTTGTTCAGGATCGGGTGCTTGCGTCCGGCGGAGAAGCGCGAGCTGATGCGGGCGAAGTCTACCGGTGTGCGGATGAACGCCTTGCGCAGGCTGTTGCCGTCAGCGGTGTAGTAGCTGGTATTGCCCTGCTTGTTGGTGTAGCGCACGGCGGTGTAGGTCTTGCCGCGGTTGGTGAAACGCGCCGAGAGGATGTTGCCGGTGCCGATCACCTTGCCATCCATGACCTTCTGTTCGTAGACCACGTCGAATTCGTCGCCAGGGCGGATGTCCTGGGCGAAGTCGATGTCGTAGCCCAGCACGCGGGCCATATCCATGGTCAGGCTGTGGGAAAGGCCGGCACGTTGGGCCGAGGCCGAGAGCGAACTCTTGATGACGCCATGGGCGTAGGCGGTTCGCACCAGGGGCTTGGTGATTTCGCGCTCGAACGCGTAACCCTTGTCGGTCTTGTTCAGGCGGATGCTTTCGAGGTTGCTGACCTGGCTGTGCAAGCTGGCCAGTTGGCCGTCCTTGTCCAGCTCGAACTGCAGCACCTGGCCGTGTTTAAGCTGGCTGAACTGCTTGGCTTGCTTGTCGCTGGCCAGCACGTCATGCACGACGTTGGCAGGCAGGCCCACTTTGGCGAACAGCGTGGAGAGGGTGTCGCCACGGGCGACGACGACTTCGCGATGGCCGGGAGCCTTGTCTTGCGCCTTTTCCTGTGCGACGGGTTGTGGTTGCTCGGCGGCCTGTTCTGTAACGGGTTCATCCCCTTCGATCTGGGCGAAGGGCGAGCCGGTGGATTCGGTGGACTGCACCAGCGGTGCGGCCTTGGATTCATCCTTGAGTTCCTCGGCCGGGGTTTCGAGCTCGAGGCTGAGGGTGGTCTTCTTCGCTTCTACGTCGCTGGAGGGAAATACCAGCAAGGCCAGGCTGAGCAGGGCGGCGATGCCGCTGGCGGCCAACAGATGGCTTTTCGGATAAAGCGGGGGCGCTTTAGGCGTGTCGTTGGTCATAGATAATGTGACTTTGAAAAAGTGAATGAAAAAGGTGACTGAATACGCTGAAAAAGATGAATGACATGATGAAGATGAAATAACTGTATAAAATATAACCAAATCCATTTTCGCGCAAGGGCGCGTAGACGCCGCAAGGCGCCTCCCGGGTCACATTCCTTTGCGAAACTTGTATTTGACGGCCGATCTTGTATGGTTGGTCCCCTTTGAATCTGAGCCTTGCGGGTCTGTCTATGAAGTCGGTTGAAGAGCAGCTGGCGCTTATCAAGCGCGGTGCGGAAGAGGTGTTGGTCGAGTCGGAACTGGTGGAGAAGCTCAAGCGCGGCCAGCCGCTGCGTATCAAGGCTGGCTTCGACCCGACGGCTCCTGATCTGCATCTGGGCCATACCGTACTGATCAACAAGCTGCGGCAGTTCCAGGAGCTGGGGCACCAGGTGATCTTCCTGATCGGTGACTTCACCGGCATGATCGGTGACCCGAGCGGCAAGAGTGCCACGCGCCCGCCGCTGACCCGTGAGCAGGTTCTGGACAACGCCGAAACCTATAAACAGCAAGTGTTCAAGATTCTCGACCCGGCCAAGACCGAGGTAGCGTTCAACTCCACCTGGATGGATACGCTGACCCCGGCCGACTTCATTCGCCTGGCGTCCCAGTACACCGTCGCGCGCATGCTCGAGCGTGACGACTTCGACAAGCGCTACACCAGCCAGCAGCCGATCGCAATCCATGAGTTCCTCTATCCGCTGGTGCAAGGTTACGACTCGGTTGCGCTCAAGGCTGATGTCGAGCTGGGTGGTACCGACCAGAAGTTCAACCTGTTGATGGGGCGTGAGCTGCAGCGCGCCTACGGTCAGGAAGCTCAGAACATCGTGACCATGCCGTTGCTGGAAGGGCTCGATGGCGTGAAGAAGATGTCCAAGTCGCTGGGCAATTATGTGGGTATCCAGGAAGCGCCTGGGGTGATGTACAGCAAGTTGGTGTCGATTCCGGATAGGCTGATGTGGCGTTACTTCGAGCTGCTGAGCTTCCGCTCCATGGAGGAAATCGATCAGTTTCGTGCCGATGTCGAGAAGGGCGCGAACCCTCGTGACATCAAGATCAAGCTGGCCGAAGAGATCGTGGCGCGTTTCCATGGTGAAGAGGCTGCGGCGAACGCTCACCGCGCTGCCGGCAACCGCATGAAGGATGGCGAGCTGCCGGAAGATCTTCCGGAGATCGAAGTGGTTGCGGCTGAGGCCCTGCCGATCGCGGCGGTGCTCAATCGTGCGGGCCTGGTGAAGAACTCGGCACAGGCACGTGATCTGCTAGGCAGTGGTGCGGTCAAGGTTGATGGTGCAGTCATCAACAAGGACTTCATGTTTGGGCTGGGTGCTACCCATGTGTGCCAGGCGGGCAAGAAGTCGTTTGGACGGGTTACGCTGAAGGCTGAGTGATCGCCTGATGGTGTAGCTATATATAAGCGGGGAGGCCGACAGGCCTCCCCGCTGTGTTTTCAGCGATCTGAAAGATTCTTGAAATAAAAGGTTGACGCCCTCTCGGATCCCCTTATAATGCGCCCCACTTCCGCAGCAAACGGAACGCAAAACTTCTTGTTAATCAACGAGTTAAGCGAGTTCGGTGAGGTGTGAAGGGCTTCGGTCACCTGATCGGCAGCGGTGAAAAAGGCAGTTGACAGCATCTTCGAGTGCTGTATGATTCGCCTCCCGCTACGAGAGATCGCAGCGAGTCAAGTGTTTGAAGCTAAACGAGTTTCTCGGAAAAAACTTCAAAATAAACGCTTGACAGTAAA